>CANNKD010000013.1 GCA_947505205.1 Bacteroidota bacterium
AAAGATCCGCAGGACGACAAAAATGCCTTACTCGAAATTCGTGCCGGAACCGGTGGCGACGAGGCAAGTATATTTGCCGGTGATTTATACAGAATGTATCTAAAATACTGTGAAACAAAAGGTTGGAAAACAGAATTGGTAAACATGAACGAAGGCACCGCAGGTGGTTTCAAGGAAGTGGTAATCAATGTGATAGGTGCTGGTGTTTACGGAATCCTAAAATTTGAATCGGGTGTTCACCGTGTTCAACGGGTGCCCAAAACCGAAACTCAGGGCAGGATTCACACCTCGGCGGCTTCAGTAGTTGTTTTACCGGAAGCTGACGAATTTGAGATAGAATTGTTAGATAAAGATATCCGCAAAGACACTTTTTGTTCGTCAGGCCCTGGTGGACAATCAGTTAACACAACATATTCGGCTATCCGTTTGACACATATTCCCAGTGGACTCGTAGTTTCGTGTCAGGATGAAAAATCGCAGATTAAAAACCTTGCCAAGGCGATGAAAGTACTACGCAGTCGATTATTTGAATTGGAACACTCTAAATATTTAGAAGAAATTGCCGGAAGACGGAAAACCATGGTTTCGACCGGCGATCGTTCGGCAAAAATAAGAACCTATAACTGGCCGCAAGGACGTGTGACAGACCACCGTATCAATCTGACAATGTATAACTTATCTGCAATTATTGATGGAGATATTGAAGAAATTATCGAAAAATTGCAAATGGCTGAAAACGTGGAAAGACTTAAAATGGAGTTGGATAACTAAAAGCACGAAGTCAGAAGCTCGAAGCACGAAGACAGAATTCGGAAGTACGAAGACTGGCCACTGAGACTCTCGAAGTGGAAAGTCGGAAGTTTAAAAAAAATAAATCATGAATAAAAAGGAACTATTCGAACAGATTAAAATAAAAAAATCATTCCTTTGTGTGGGTTTAGATACTGATATTCAGAAGATTCCAACACATTTATTGCATGAAGTAGATCCAGTTTTTAGTTTCAACAAAGCTATTATCGATGCAACTTCGCCATTTACGGTTGCCTATAAACCAAATACTGCTTTTTACGAAGAAAATGGTGCCAAAGGCTGGATAAGTCTTGAGAAAACAATACGTTACATTAAGGAAAATTATCCTGAAATATTCGTCATAGCAGATGCCAAAAGGGGCGATATAGGCAATACTTCCGCCAAATACGCTTCCGCCTTCTTCGAGAAATTAGGTGCCGATGCCATTACTGTTGCGCCTTATATGGGTTTCGATTCAGTAAGTCCATTTTTAAACCACAAAGACAAATGGGTGATTCTTCTTGCCCTTACCTCCAACTCAGGTTCGGCTGATTTTCAATATATTAGCTCAAATAATAAAAGTTTATTCGAAATTGTGCTTGCAAAATCAGCAACTTGGGCAACAGACGATCAAATGATGTTTGTAGTTGGTGCCACGCATCCCGAAGAATTTAAACAAATCAGGGCGATTGTGCCTGATCATTTCCTTTTGGTTCCCGGAATTGGTGCACAAGGCGGCGATTTACAAGCTGTTGCCGAAAACGGACTAAATAGTTTGTGTGGATTATTGGTAAATTCTTCCAGAGGAATTATTTACAAGTCTGATAAAGAGGATTTCGCTATTCAGGCATCCTTCGAAGCCGAAAAAATTCAGAGTGAAATGTCATATATTCTTTCAGAAAAAGGATTAATTTAAAGTATAGATGCAACGGAAAATAATTTGGACGCTACTTTTGATTATTGGATTCTTCAGTAATGTGATATTTTTACCCTCATGCGATAAGAGGATTGAATATCTTTACTTCGAAACCCTTACTTATAATAATCAATCCACTTTTGATATAAAAATATCTGCTTTCACAAATATTTATGAAGCAAAGTATTCCATAAAAAATAATGATAGCCTAGTACAGCGAATAACACTGAATAATGGGGGTGGTTTATATACAGATGGTTATATTTCTTCAGCAGATTCGATCACCATTACATTCAATGATGAAATAATCTCGATGTTTAGCATTTTAGACACTTCGAGATTCAATATTATTAGGTCAAGTGAACTTATCAAGAGAGAGAAAAATGAGTCATTTTATCGCTACACCTTTACCATTAATGACTACAATTATGCGGGAGCGAAATAACGATAAGCTGAAATTTCATTTTACAACAATTAATTTCACAGTTTCTTTCCTGTTTCCGTTCACCAACAGGTTTACAAAATATATTCCCGTAGAGAAATAAGCGAGTGAGACTGTCTTTTGAGTATGTTCCTTTTCTAATATGAAAGAAAACAAGGTCATTCCATACAAGTCTGTTATGGTAATATTGGCTTCTCCATCGAATAGTGACAGATCATATTCAATCATGCAGTAATCTCCTGCCGGATTGGGGAAAATTTTCAGATAACTTTTAACATTTGCTTTTGGATGAATCTCTTCATTTCCCACTATTATTTCGCAATTATCCTGTACAATAGTGTCGGAGGTTATTGGGTAAGGGCATAAACTGTCGTAGTTGAACAATTGGGTATATATGGTATCGCTTTCGAGTTGTTGGTTAAGTTTGAAGAGGTAGGCATCGAAGTTTCCGTTGTTGTCGTTTATATTGGTAAAAAATAACAACTTTTTATCAAAAGTAACTTCTGTTGCAGCCAGCCATTCATTTTGCAATAAGCCTGTCTGCCGGATGATGTTGCCCAACGTATCTATAATAACCGCTTTCGGCCCGCCAACCAGAACATTTCCCCATAAGGCACTGGCCATAAGCGTGCTGTCGGTAATAAATTTTGCCTCTATCATTTTGCCGTACTCATCGGGTTGGGCCAGATCGTAAATATCCACAATATTTCCAGAAAGGTCCATTTTAAGTAGCGCAGGGGCATCGCCTAAATTCGGGTAATAATAATGGCTGATGGAAGAATAGAAATATCTGTTGTCCGGACTAAGTACTGTGCTCCAGGCATCACCACCCTTGTTTGACACTTCTTTATGCACCACCGTTTCCCACTCAAAGTTGCCCAAAGAATCCGTTTTTATATAATAGGGTTTGTCCCACCAGGAGTGAGGAGGATTTGGATCTTCATACCCACAGTAACCTGAAATAAGGAAACCACCGTCAGGAGCAAGGGTGAGGTTATAGGCATCTTCATTGTGAAGAGAAGTGTCGGAACTGTTATAACATTTTTTCCACAACATATCGCCAGACACATTGAATTTTGCCAGACATATCCTGTCGGTTACATAGGTGGAGTTCATATATCTTAATAACACCACCACCCCGGCATCAGGGGTAACCACCAATGCATAGGAGAAGTTAATTCCATCTTCAACAAATACACGACACCATTGTTTTTCGCCACAGGAATTTATTTTCATGATCAACGGGTCATAGCTTTCATCATTATAATATCCTGTTAATCCCACCAAATAAATATCCCCATAAGAATTAGAGCCCACATCGAATGATAAAACAAGGCTGGAGCTTTCCGTGCCAAACACCTTTTTCCAAAGTATCTCACCATTAACATCAGTCTTTATCAGCCAGTTATATGAGGGATAATTGGGGCCAAATCTTCCAGCCAGTAGATAACCTCCGTCATAATGTTTCAGCAGGCTTTCAGCAAAGGGATCTTCGCCTTCCAGGTAATTATTTACCCATCGGTTCTGCGCTACCAGGTTTACGTGCATTAACACGATAATAAGTATCGTTGCAGCAGTATATTTTAATACGCCCGTCATTTGGCCACGATTAACTTTACTGATTCTTCCCTTTTCCCGTTTACTGTCAGGTTTACAAAAAAACTCCCACCAACCGGAAGGAGTTTTTGAAATTGGATTTTTAATTTAGATTCCTTCAATTACTGTCGTCCAGCCATGTTTATCATCCAGCTCACCTTGCTGAATACCTAACAAAGTTTTATAAAGTTTGGTGCTGAAAGGTCCGGCTTGTTCGCTATATGTATATTCCTTACCGTTTTCGCGATCAACAATTTTTTTAAAAGGTGAAATGATGGCAGCTGTTCCGCAGGCGCCAGCTTCTTCAAATGTTGCAAGTTCTTCAACCGGCACAGGGCGGCGTTCAACTTTCAATCCAATATCTTCGGCAATTATTTCCAGACTATTGTTTGTGATGGAAGGTAAAATAGTTCGTGAACTTGGTGTAATATAAACTCCGTTTTTAATTCCAAAGAAGTTTGCAGGACCAGCTTCGTCGATGTATTTTTTTTCGCGGGCATCCAAAAACAGAACCGAACTGTAACCTTCTGCATGCGCTCTGTCGGCCGGACGCAAACTGGCAGCGTAATTGCCACCAACCTTGATATGACCGGTTCCCAGTGGTGCGGCACGATCGTAATCGCGCACTAATTCGACTGCTACCGGACTGAATCCTTCCTTAAAATAAGGTCCAACCGGAGAAACGAACACCACAAACATATATTCTTTGGCGGGTTTCACACCAACCTGAGCACCTGATCCGAACAACAATGGCCTGATATACAAAGAAGCACCAGTTCCAAATGGCGGAATATATTTTGCATTCAACCTGACTGCCTTATCAATTGCCTCAAAAAATAATTCATCCGGAACTTCTGCCATCATAACTCCAACAGCAGAATTGCGCATACGCTGCGCATTGTTCTGCCAGCGAAATAAACGCACTTTTCCATCCACACCACGATATGCTTTCAAACCTTCAAAGGCTTCCTGTCCATAATGTAATCCTGTGGCGGCCATATGCACGCTGATATATTCAGATGAACTTACTTCCAAATCGTTCCACACACCATCTTTCCAGGTGGAGCGAACATTGTAATCTGTTGGATAATAGCCAAATGGCAAATTTTTCCAGTCAATATTTTCCATGCAATGAATGTTAAATATAATAATAATTCGATGCTAAATTAACTAAATAATCGAACCGAAATATATTGATTGTTAATTTATAAACAGTTTAAAGAGAAATTCCATCCATCAATGCAGAGCGATAAAAATCAGGCTTGCAACAACGACAAATAACAAGGAAGGTAACAGATTAAGAATTTTTATATTACTGATTTTCAATATATTTAAACCCAATCCAACCAACAAAACACCACCGGTCGCAGAAATAGAATTGATCATCAAATCGGGCATAAAACTTCCAAAATATGCTGCAAATACAGTCAATCCTGCCTGGTAAAGAAAGAGTGGCACAATTGAAAACAAAACACCCAATCCCAGACCGGATGCCAACGCAATGGACGAAATACCATCCATTAACGATTTGATATAATATAAGTTAGGCTCATTCCCCAAACCGTCTTCAATGGCGCCCAAAATGGTCATCGAACCCATGCAAAACAATAAAAAGGCCGTGAGTAAACCTTCATTGAATCGCTCTCCGCCAATTTTAAATTTTTCACCAATGACACTGGCTAATTTATTAAAAAACTTCTCGAGATTTATTAGCTCACCGCTTAAACCACCCATAATCAGGCTCAGAATCACCAAAATCCATTCGCTCGCTTTGATAGCCATTGAAACGCCTAAAACTATTGTAAACAGTCCGATTCCCTGAAAAAGAATGGTAACGAATCTTTCTGGAAGCCGAGAACGAAAAGTTAAACCAATTAAACTTCCGGCTAATACCGCCACGACATTAATTATTGTTCCTGTTATCATATTTTGTTATTTCTGGTTGCTGGTTGCTGGTTAGGGTCTGAGCGGAGTCTAAGCGCCGACTTTGTGCCTTCACCCCAACACCGTCTCTAAATAATGTTTCTTAATCCCAAACTGTTTTTTTAATGATTCAATTTTTTGATCAATCTCCTCAATATCAATCTTTTTTGTAGTTTTTATTCCCGTTATGAGTACGTTTTTTGGCGTATGTTCCAATTCGATAAACTCCATAATCTGGCTTTTATAACCATGTTTTTCCATAATTAAAGCCCTGATGGTATCGGTCAGCATTTCGGCTTGTCGTTCCATCAATATTCCAAATTTGAGCATTGGAAGCACATTTGCCGGCGGCTGCATGCTTTGTCGTATCTGTTTATGACAACAAGGTGCGCAAACAATCAAACGAGCTCCGGCTTTTATCCCGGCCGCAATGGCATCATCGGTGGCAGTGTCGCAGGCATGTAAAGCAATGAGCACATCCATTTGATTTACAGCTAAATCACCAATCCGTCCTTCAACAAATTGAAGGTTTGTCAATTTGGAATTTTGCGCAATCTGATTTGTTTTTTCCACCAGATCGGGGCGTTGTTCAACACCTGTAATATGTACATCTTGTTTTCTGTTAACGCTTAGATATTCATACAAGGCAAAAGTTAAATAAGCTTTTCCGGCTCCCATATCAACCACCTTCACAGTGCCCTGAAATTCAATCTGTTTAATCAATCCATCTAAAATTTCAACGTATTTATTAATCTGTTTAAACTTAAATTGCATCGATGGCAACACATTTCCTTGTCTGTCAGCGATTCCCAACGAAAACCACCAGGCATTGGCCGGATTTATCAACCTGGTTTTGGAGTGATCATGTCCCCGTTCGGGAATGGCACGCTTTTCAACTGCTCTTTTGATCAGTTTTGATGATCCTTTTTCATTCGCAAGCAGCGCATAATCCATTTCTGTGGTGAGTAGATTTGCCGCAAAAAACGAAGTAGTCAATAATTCGGTCAATTGCAGCAACGCATCTTCAACCGTAAAATTCTTTACAATATCTTTGGTACTGTGCTTATAAGTAAATGACAACCAGTTATTTTCTTTAATGATAATCATTTTCACATACACGTTTTTCAAATCCGATCGCTTGTCTTTCGGTTTGCTGAATGTGAGTTTCACAAAATTATTTTGGTTAATCGAATCTTTAACCGCAATCATCAAATCATTCAAAACTTTTTCCATAGGATATTTTCAGTAAAGGCAAAAGTAAGCAAGTTATTTTCGCAAAGACAAAATCAAGAATCAAATCCACATGAACAAAATCAAAAAGTTGAAAAGATTAAAATTTGTTCCAGTAACAACGTTTATTACCTCATTGCCTATTAAAAGCTATTCCACAAAAATCACAAAGTGGGCACGAAGGTTCACAAAGCAAATTTATTCTTTATGGTTTTTCTTTATGTCTTTTGAGACACAGCTTTTTGGTAACATGGCTTCAAGAACCTCTATTCTTTCATTGCCACATTGCTGAATTGGAAAAAGTCAAAATGTCAGTCTTTACCCACTGGCACAACCTTTGATACATCCTTCTCAAATCTAAAAATAGAATTACAATGCAAAAAGGAACCATAGACGTTAAAACGGAAAATATCTTTCCGATCATTAAAAAGTTTCTCTATTCAGATCATGAAATATTTCTCCGCGAATTGGTGAGCAATGCCGTGGATGCCACGCAAAAACTCAAAACCTACGCTTCAACAGGTCATTTTAAAGACGAATTGGGCGATTTGACCATTCAGATTGAAGTAGATAAAAAGAAGAAAACCATCACCATTCGCGACCGCGGTATCGGAATGACACAAGAAGAAGTTGAAAAATATATCAACCAAATCGCTTTTTCGAGTGCCGAAGAATTTGTTAAGAAGTTTAAAACCAAGACAGAAGCCGAAAGCAATGCCATTATTGGTCATTTCGGTTTAGGATTCTATTCTTCCTTCATGGTTTCTGAAAAAGTGGAGCTCATCACCAAAACTTACAAAAAAGGCGGAAGCACCAAAGCCGTGAAATGGGAATGCGACGGAAGTCCGGAATATACCATCTCCGAAAGCGATAAAAAAGAACGTGGCACCGACATCGTTCTGCATATCGACAAGGAAAACACCGAGTTTCTGGAAGATTACAAAATCCGTGAGCTGCTAACCAAATACTGTAAATTCTTACCAGTTCCAATCCAATTCGGAACAAAAAAAGAAGAAGAACCTATTGAAGGTGAATTAGATAGCGATGGTAAACAAAAAACTAAAACTGTCGAAAAACCATGGATCATCAACAACCCAAACCCGATTTGGAAGAACGCACCAAGCGACACCGAAGACGAAGCTTACAAGGAATTTTACCGCGAATTGTATCCGATGAGTTTTGAAGATCCATTGTTTCATATTCATCTGAACGTGGATTATCCTTTCAATTTAACCGGAATTTTATACTTCCCAAAAGCTAAACAGAACTACGAATTGCAGAAAAACAAGATTCAGTTGTATTGCAACCAGGTTTTTGTTACTGACTCTGTCGAAGGCATCGTGCCCGACTTTTTAACCTTGTTACATGGCGTTATCGATTCACCGGATATCCCGTTGAACGTCAGCCGTTCGTTCCTGCAAAGCGATCAGAATGTCAAGAAAATTTCGAGTCACATCTCGAAAAAAGTTGCCGATAAACTCGAAGAACTCTTCAAAAAAGACCGCGAAAGTTTCGAAAAGAAATGGGACGACATCAAGGTTTTCATCGAATATGGCATGATTTCCGATACAAAGTTTTACGAACGTGCTGAGAAATTTGTTCTTTTGAAAACTACTGACAATAAGTACTTTACACTCGATGAATACCAAAAACACATCGAAGTAAATCAAAAAGATAAAGACAAAAAAACCGTTTATCTCTATACCACGCATCTCGACGACCAGTTCAGCTATATTGAAGCTGCCAAAGAACGTGGATATGATGTATTATTGATGGATGGTGTTCTCGACAGTCATTTCATCAACGCCATCGAACAGAAACTCAGCGACAGCACTTTTGCACGCGTCGATTCAAACTCCGTTGACAAAATCATCGTGAAGGATGACACAATTTTACCTTCAAAACTTGACGATAAGCAAAAAGAAAAACTTAAAGAAAAACTAAATAAAAACGTTGACACTAAGTTATTTACAGTTGAGTTTGAAAGTTTGAGCGAAACCGATGCGCCATTCATGATCACGCAAAACGAGTTTATGCGCCGCATGAAAGACATGAGCGCTCTTGGTGGCGGCCCCATGATGGGATTAGGCAATCTGCCCGACAGCTATTCGTTGGTGGTGAATGCCAATCATCCTGCAATCACAGCTTTACTCGAAGGAGAAGACGAAGCGAACGACTTGAAAATGAAACAATTATATGATCTGGCTCGTCTATCGAAAAATCTGCTCAAAGGAAAAGAGCTCAACGATTTTGTGAAACGAAGTCTGCAGACAATCATTTAACAAATGAAAAATCAAGAAGGACTTCAAATTGAGGTCCTTTTTTTACAATCATCTAAAATTAAATTACTTTAGCAAAATAAAACTTAAACAAAATGAAAAAAACCTTAATTATTGTCGGAGTTATTTTACTGGTTATCATCATGTTCTATAGCTTCTTTAAAGGCACTTATAACACTATGGTTACCAATGGCGAACAAGTTGATTCGCAGTGGGCACAGGTTCAAAACGTGTATCAACGTCGTTCCGATCTCATTCCAAACCTTGTAAATACCGTAAAAGGATTTGCCCAACAGGAAAAAGATGTTTTTATCGGCGTTACCGAAGCACGTGCCAAAGCAACTTCGGTGAACATCAATGCCAACGACCTCACACCTGATAAAATGGCAGCATTTCAACAAGCGCAGGAAGGACTTTCGGGTGCCTTATCGCGTTTGATGGTTGTGGTTGAAAAATATCCTGAGATAAAATCAAACCAGAACTTTTTGGAATTACAATCGCAACTTGAAGGCACCGAAAACCGCATTACAGTGGAGCGTCAGAAGTTTAACGATGTTACAAAAGTGTATAATACTTACGTAAAATCGTTCCCAAACAATATGTTGGCCGGTATGTTTGGCTTCGCACCAAAACCATATTTCGAAGCCGTGAAAGGCTCTGAAGTAGCCCCAAAAGTCGAGTTTTAATTAAAATTCAAAATACTCTTCATTTTTCACTTTTCATTTTTCACTTTCCACTATGTCAAACGCTGCATCATTTTTCACTGAAAATCAGAAAGGCCGCATCACACAAGCCATTACTGATGCCGAATTAAATACTTCCGGCGAAATTCGGGTACATCTCGAGAATCATTGCCGCGAGGATGTTCTCGATCGGGCAGCCTATTTATTCGATAAACTTGATATGAAAAAAACAGAAATGCGAAACGCGGTACTGTTTTATGTGGCTGTAAAAGATCGAAAATTTGCAATCCTCGGCGATTCAGGAATCAACAGTTTAGTTGAGGAAAATTTTTGGCAGGAGGTGAAAGATATCCTGTTGACACATTTTAAAAACGGTGATTTTACTGAGGGATTGGAAGCCGGAATAAGCAAAGCAGGTGAGAAATTAAAAAAACATTTTCCATACCAAACCGACGACATGAATGAGTTAAGTAACGAAATTACATTTGAATAAAAAGACATGAAGAAAACAATAAAATATTTCGTTACTATCATTGCATTGTTATTTTCTTTGCAAGTTTGGTCGCAGATTCCTGAAAAACCAAATCCACCAAGATTGGTAAACGATTTCAGTAAAATTCTATCTGACAATGAATTGCAAAGTCTCGAAACCAAATTGCGCAATTACAACGATTCCACTTCAACCCAAATAGTAGTCGTGATCGTGAATGATATCGGGAATACCGATGTCGCTGATTTTACCTTTCAAATAGGCGAAAAATGGGGCGTAGGAAAAAAAGACAGGAATAATGGTGCTGTAATCGTAATAAAACCAAAAATAGGTAATTCAAAAGGGAAAGCTTTTATTGGCATTGGCTATGGGCTTGAAGGAGTGATTACAGATGCTCTTTCGCGACGCATCGTCGAGCAGGAAATGATCCCAAATTTTCAACAAGGCAATTACTTTGGTGGTATTGATGCGGCAACTACTGCCATCATAAAACTGGCTTCCGGAGAATTTAAGGCTGATAAATATACCAAACAGCAGGGCAAAGGCTCATTTACAATGTTGATCATCATCATCATCATTATTATAGTGGTTATGAAATCATCTGGTTCGAGCAACCACATGGGAGGAAGTGGAACTGGAAGCAACTTACCTTTTTGGACTGCCATGTTTTTAGCAAGTCAGGCAGGGCGTAGTCACGGAGGCAGTTGGGGAGGTTTCTCAGGCGGAAGTGGTGGATCTGGCGGAGGCGGTTTTGGTGGCTTCGGCGGCGGAAGTTTTGGTGGCGGTGGTGCCGGTGGAAGTTGGTAAGATTTTATCGTTTCAATAAAAAATTGAAATAATCGAAAAAAAAAGTAACAAAAAAATCTGATTCCTATAGAGTCAGATTTTTTTTGCTTTTTAATCAGTAACACTGAATATCAAGTGCCTTTTTGAAATATTTATTCGTCTCCTTCATTATTATTCAAAATAGTGCTTAACTTTACACAATTATCATGAGTATTATTTTAATAATCATTTTGGTAGTTAAATACTGAATTGTATTTTTGCAAAAAATATTATCTTTGAAGAGGAAATTTTTCTATCCAAAGAATATTAACAAACAGATTAAGATTGAATATTATTTCAACAATTTTCTTTCAAAAAATTAATAAGCATCAGCTATGATGATACCTTTCCTTTCTATCACCAAAAAACTTAAATCATTAATTATCAGTACTTTTTTGGTAATTATAATGATTTCTGGACTTCAGCTTAAGGCGCAAACACCTGAAGCTGAAAAAAACTTTCAGGCATGTAAAGTTTGTCACAACATCAGTGGGCCAAAACTTATTGGGCCCTCCCTTTCAGGCATTTTAGAGCGGCGTGACAAAGCATGGATATATAAATTTGTACGTAACTCAAACGAGGTTATCCAATCTGGCGATGCTTATGCGATGAAATTGTTTGAAGAAAACAACAAAATCCCAATGCCTCCGCATAATCTCACCGATGCCCAAATTGATGACATTATCGCGTATATTAATAATGGAGGCAAGGTGGCCGCAGAATACGCAAATGCTGCCGCAACTGAAAAAGTTTCTGCCGAAGATCAAATGGCTGCCGAACAAACTGCTCAAGATCAGAAACTTGCTGATATGAAACGCGATGCCAACAGAAATTTCGGAACACCTTTTTACATCACAATTGCCATTTTATTACTTGTTTTGGTTGATTTATTTGTAACAAAAATCATCAAAGCAAAATTCGTTCACACCGTTATCATTCTTATTTCGCTGTTCATTATTGGCGAAATAACCTATAAAGAGGCTGCTGCGCTAGGAAGACAACAATTTTATCAGCCCGATCAACCAATTTGGTTCTCTCACAAAGTACATGCCGGTCAAAACCAGATCAATTGCTTGTATTGCCATTCAGGTGCCGAAGAAAGCCGATATGCGGGTATTCCTGCAAATAATGTTTGTTTAAACTGCCATAGTCAGGTTCGTCAAGGCAAAATAACCGGAACGGTGGAAATTGATAAAATTTACAAAGCTGTCGAAACAGGAAAACCTGTAGAATGGATAAAAGTACACAATTTACCTGACCATGTATTTTTCAGTCATGCACAACATGTAAAAGCTGGCAAATTAGATTGTGTACAATGTCATGGTGATTTGAAAAATGTAGATGTTGTGATGCAGGTCGAAAATTTAAGCATGGGCTGGTGCATCGAATGTCATCGGAAAACTGAAGTTCAATTTGCTGATAACAAATACTTTGAGGCTTATAAAGATCTTCATGAAAAAGTGAAAAACGGTGAAGTAAAAAAAGTTACTTCCGAAATGATCGGTGGAACCGATTGTATGAAATGTCATTATTAAAATAAAGATAAACGATTCCTGATGGAAAAGAAATATTTCAAAAGTCTTGAAGAGTTAACCATTGATTTTCAGGCTGAAAACTCAAATCGCCCGGTTGGCGACAAGCAATCACTGCTCGAAATGCAAAAAGAGGTGAAATCCTCAGATGCTTCGCGTAGGGATTTTCTAAAATTATTTGGATTTACCGTTGCTTCAGCTGCCATCGTGAGCAGTTGTCAGCAACCAGTGCGCAAAGCAATCCCATTCTTGATTCAACCCGAAAATATTATTCCGGGTATAGCAAATTATTATGCATCAAGTTTTTTCGATGGAATCGACTATTGCAGCATTCTGGTAAAAGTGAGAGATGGACGTCCGATCAAGATTGAAGGAAACAAACTTTCATCAGTCACAAGCGGAGGAACAAATGCACGAACCCAAGCCTCTGTTTTAGGTTTGTATGACAATGCCCGTTATCGGAATCCTAAATCAAGTGGCAGCGATACAAGCTGGGAAGATGTTGATAATCATATTGCGAGCAAACTTTCATCTATCAAATCAAAAGGTGGAAAAGTTGTTGTCGTGAGTCCAACAATTATTAGTCCATCAACACAAGCTGCCATCAATGAATTTTTAACTGCTTATCCGGGAAGTACTCATATTCAATATGATACATTATCATCTTCCGCGATTTTAAAAGCAAATGAAAAAACTTTCGGAAAAGCTTTCATTCCATCGTATCAATTCGATAAAGCCGAACTCATCGTTAGCATTAACGCCGATTTCTTAGGCACATGGCTTAGCCCAATTGAGTATTCTAAACAATTTATGAAGAATAGAAGACTCACCGAAGGCCAGCGAAAAATGTCGCGATTGATCTCTTTTGAAGGTGGCGTTTCGTTGACAGGTTCAAATGCTGATAAACGCATTCAGATTCGTCCATCGGAAGAAAAATTGGTAATCGCCAATTTATACAATGAACTAAAAAAATTAGCCGGACAAACCGGTTTCGATGTCGCTGCCGCATCTGTTGACGTAAAAGAACTTGCTACTGAACTTTGGTCAAAGAAAGGCAACTCATTGGTTGTGAGTGGTAACGATGATACCGATGCCCAATTAATGGTAAACGGAATCAATCAGTTACTTGAAAATTACGGAAGTAGTATCATTACCGATGTTCATTTAAACATCAGAAAAGGCATCGATGACCAGATGGATGCTTTGGTAGTTGAGATGAATGCCGGAAAAGTTGACGGAATTATTTTGTACGATGTAAATCCGGCTTACGATTACCCACAGAAGGATCAGTTTATCAATGGTTTGAAAAAGGTTGGTTTAAGCATTTCAACTTCCGGCTTAGCTGATGAAAGTGCTATTTTGGCAACTTATATCTGTCCTGATAACCATTATCTGGAATCGTGGAACGATTCAGAAATTAAAACCGGTTTTTATTCATTGACACAACCTGCTATCCGTCCTATTTTTACTACACGTCAGGCGCAGGTAAGTTTGTTGAAATGGGCCGGTAAAAACGTTGACTTCAGACAATATGTTCAAAACTATTGGGATTCAATACTTTTCGCAAAGTCAACCGGATATTTAACGGCTACTGCTTTCTGGAACGAAAAGCTTCATGACGGCATTTTTGAATCAGGCGAGAAAGTGAATTTACCTCAGGCATTTGTCTATACAGCTGTGGATCAAGCTTTATCGAATGTAAAAAGCTCAACCAAAACCGATTCAATAGAATTAAGTTTATATGTAAACACTAGTGTTGGCACAGGTAAACATGCCAACAATCCTTGGTTGCAAGAATTACCTGATCCGGTTTCGAAAGTTACCTGGGACAACTATCTTGCGGTTTCTCCTGCACTTGCAGAACAACTTGGCCTAGAAGATGAGCAGTTGGTCAAGGTAAATAACCTGATCACAATACCTGTTGTATTACAACCCGGACAGGAAAAAAATACTGTTTCAATTGCACTCGGTTATGGTCGCGAAAACGCCGGTATTCCTGCCAACGGAGTTGGCCAGAATGCATTCGTTTTAATGAATCTGTCTGGTGGAGAAAAAAGATATTGGTTAAATGATATCTCTATCGAAAAAGTGGCCGGTGAATTTAAAATAGCCCGCACCCAAACTCATCATTCGATGGAAGGCAGAGCGATTATCAGAGAAACGACTTTGGAAGAATATCTGACTGATCCATCTTCAGGAAACGAAGCGCACAAAGAGATTTTACCACATTTAACATCACTTTACGAGCAAAGGAAAGTGGATGGGTTGAACTGGGCCATGTCAATCGATCTAAATGCTTGTACAGGCTGTAACGCATGTGTGGTAGCCTGTTCAGCCGAAAATAATGTTCCTGTTGTTGGAAAAGACCAGGTATTAATGCGCCGCGATATGCATTGGATTCGCATCGATCGTTATTATTCTGGCGATGTTAACAATCCCGAATTTTTACGTCAGCCTGTTATGTGTCAGCATTGCGATAACGCTCCTTGTGAAAATGTTTGTCCAGTTGCAGCAACTACCCACAGCAACGAAGGATTGAATCAGATGGCATATAACCGTTGTATTGGAACAAGATATTGCAACAACAACTGTCCGTACAAAGTTCGCCGATTTAATTATTTCGATTTTACAGGTGCAGATACATTTCAGGGAAACAAAAAGGATGAGGTTGAAATGACAACCGATTTACGCCGTTTGGTTCTGAATCCTGATGTTACCATCCGCGCGAAAGGAGTTATTGAAAAATGTTCCATGTGCGTACAACGGATTCAAGAGAAGAAATTGGTTGCTAAATCGGAAGAAAGACAATTATTCGACGGCGAAATTATGCCTGCATGCGGTCAGGCCTGCCCTACTGAGGCAATCGTTTTCGGTAACCTGAATGACGAACACAGTAAAGTAGCGATCAATTTCGTAAACGAACGCACTTACCATTTATTGGAGGAATTACACACCTTGCCTTCAGTTGGATATTTAACAAAAGTGAAAAACACAATTGGATAATTTAAACATATAAATAATGTACGTATCTCCAATCAGAGAACCTTTAATAAAAGGGAACAAGGACTACAGTCAAGTCACTAAAGACATATTGGCACCCATGGCAGGCAAGCCCGGCAAATACTGGTACATTGGCATTGCTTTGGCTGGTACTGCTGCTTTATTTGGTGGATGGGCAACTTTCGTGACACTCTTTACCGGTATTGGTAGCTGGGGAACAAATAAAACCGTTGGTTGGGCATGGGATATTACCAACTTTGTTTGGTGGGTTGGTATTGGTCATGCCGGAACATTTATTTCTGCTATTTTGCTACTTTTCCGTCAAAAATGGAGAACCAGCATCAACCGCTCGGCCGAAGCTATGACATTAATAGCCGTAATGTGCGCGGGTTTCTTCCCACTCATCCACATGGGACGACTTTTTCTGGGTTTCTTTATTTTCCCTTATCCAAATACACGCGCCTTATGGGTTAACTTCAACTCGCCTTTGCTTTGGGATGTATTCGCCATCAGTACTTATTTCGCCGTTTCACTGATTTTCTGGTATGTTGGTTTAATCCCTGATATTGGGACAGTTAGAGACAAAGCAACCACAAAAATCAGAAAAGCGATTTATGGATTTTTGAGTTTTGGTTGGACAGGATCGGCCACACATTGGGCCCGTCACGAAACGGTTAGTTTGATTTTAGCCGGATTGGCAGCACCGCTTGTATTGTCGGTTCATACCATCGTAAGTTTCGACTTTGCAACATCGGTTATCCCGGGATGGCATACCACAATCTTTCCACCTTATTTTGTTTCAGGCGCTGTTTTCTCAGGTTTTGCAATGGTATTGACCTTGCTTATCATCACCCGAAAAGCACTCAATCTTGAACAATATATCACGATCAACCACATCGAATCGATGAATAAAATCATTATTCTCACAGGTTCAATTGTTGGCATCGCCTATATGACGGAATTCTTTATTGCCTGGTATTCTGGTAATGAATATGAGATGTTTACATTCACGAATCGTGCCTTCGGACCTTACGCATGGGCATATTGGATCATGATGACATGCAACGTGATAACACCTCAGCTTTTCTGGTTTAAAAAGATTAGAACCAATGTTTTAATCACATTTATTATTTCGATTTTCGTAAATATTGGTATGTGGTTCGAACGATTTGTAATTGTTGTTTCATCCTTACATCGCGATTATTTGCCTTCAAGTTGGGCAATGTACTCTCCAACAATTGTTGAAGTTGGATTATACGTTGGCACCTTGGGCTTGTTCTTTACTCTTTTCTTACTGTTTATCAGAGCATTTCCTGTAATTGCCATTGCAGAAGTCAAGAGCGTTTTAAAATCATCAGGTGAAAATAATAACCATACCGAACATGAATAAGTATATAACAGCCTATTACCTTGATGAAGGGAAATTACTCAAAGGTGTAAAGCAAATAAAAAGTAAAGGTGTTAAAATTAAAGATGTTTTATCACCATTTCCTGTTCATGGACTAGATAAAGCATTGGGATTGAGAAGATCACGATTAGCCAGGGTTGCTTTTGCCGGAGGCGCAATTGGCGCAATTGCAGGTTTTGGATTTCAAACATGGGTTTTCACCTCTGCTTATCCGATTAATTTTGGCGGTAAACCTTACTTTTCAGCTCCCTCTTTCATCCCTGTTACGTTTGAAACGACCGTATTGTTTTCAGCATTCTCGATGGTTTTTGCTTTTTTAATTGCCAGCAAATTACTTCCCGGAGAAAATCCTGTTATCCTTGATGAACGTGTTACAGACGATCACTTTTTGGTCGTTATTGAACTCGATGAAGAGAGCACAGAAGAGAGCATCAAAGAAATTGAAAAAGCCCTTAAAGAGGCCGGAGCTGAAGGAATTATTATAAAAGCATAGAAATAAAGAAATATGGAGAATATAACTTTTACGCTAACAAAAAAAATTGTAACTATTTGTATTATAATGGTTTCAATTGGGTTACTCGCTTTGGTTTACGGTCTTATTGCTGGATTAGGCGGAGAACGTATTTCCGCAAATATTCTTTTGAATAATTACTATTTTCTTGGAATGGGCTTAATTGGGCTGTTTTTTGTAGCAGTTCATGCCATTGCCGAGTCTGGCTGGCAAGTAAGTGTACAACGTATTGGTGAAGCGATGAGCACTTTTATTCCTATTGCAGGTATATTGATGTTATTGTTCTTTGTTTTTGGCGGTTTGCATTCAATCTATGATTGGACTCATCCTGAGCACATTGACGAAATTTTGGCTAAAAAAGCACCTTATCTGAATGAACCTTTCTTTTACATTCGATTAATCATCTATTTCGCAATATGGAGTTTGTTGTCTTTCTACATCCGCAAAACTTCGCGTGAACTCGATAACCAGAAAGACATTCGTTATTTCCACAAACTGAGGAAATTATCAGCTATTTTTATTGTAACATACGCAATCACAAGCGTTACCTCCGCCTGGGATTGGCTGATGTCGCTCGATGCACACTGGTTCAGTACTTTATATGGCTGGTATATCTTTATGAGTATGCTGGCAAGCGGAGTTTCGATGATTATTATTATCCTTTATCTTTTAAAAAGAATGGGTTATATGACCCACGTTAACAACGAACATATTCACGATTTAGGAAAATACCTTTTTGGATTTAGCCTCTTTTGGGCTTATCTATGGTTTTCGCAATATATGCTGATTTGGTACGCAAACATTCCTGAAGAAACCATTTATTTCTCAGAAAGATTAGATCACTTTAAACCAATATTTATGGCAAATATCATTGTAAATTTGGCTATTCCGTTATTATTATTGATGACCCGTGACGCAAAACGTGCCTTTTGGATGTTAATTCCTGTTGCGATAACCGTTTTTATCGGACACTGGATTGATTTGTATCAAATTATCATGCCAGGTGCTGTTGGAGGCGAAAAAGCCGGAATTGGTTTCCTCGAAATCGGACTTACAATTGGCTATCTGGGATTGTTCTTTTTAGTGGTTTTCTATTCACTTTCAAAATCACCTTTGGTTCCAAAGAATCATCCTTTTTATAATGAAAGCCAGGATTACCACACAAATTATTGATAACCTGATAATTACAATATTGTGTCAATAATTCAAATTAGACAAAGAAATAATTGAAATTATGAAAAATTCATTTAAAATGATGTTGATCCTCCTAATTCTCACTGGATTTTCATCATGTAACAAAGATAAAAACAATCCAGGCTACGTTTTTTGGCCCGATATGGCTTATACCACGGCATCAAAATCGTATTCATCGAGTACTGTTTTTGCCAACGGATTAACCATGCAGGCACCTGCTGATGGAACCATTGCCAGAGGAACAACAATTTATCCTTATAAGGCAAAATCGCCGGACGATCAGTTAAAAGCCGGTATGGAACTTAAAAATCCTGTTGAAGCCACTGCTACTAATCTCGCTGAAGGAAAACGTCAATTCGAGATTTTTTGCATGGATTGCCACGGCATTGGCGGTAAAGCTGATGGTCATCTTTATACAGCAAAACTTTTTCCTGCAAAGCCACGTGATTTAACTGAGCCTTTCGTACAAACGAAACCTGATGGTGAAATTTACCATATTATTACAGTTGGTTCGTTATCAACTTTGATGGGTGCACATGGAACACAAATAACTCCCGAAAACCGTTGGAGAATTGTAAATTACATCCGCACATTGGTTAAATAATCCTGTTTTTGTGAATTAATAATATCATAACCTCTTGTCAATCAAAGGCAAGAGGTTTTTATTTACAATGAAAATGAAAATTGAAAAAGATACCGTAGCTTGCCTCTACTACACACTTTGGGATGCTAAGAAAAAGGAAATAATTCAGGAAATGCATAAAGAAGAATCTGAAGAATACTATTTTGGCAAAGGAATGATGCTCGATTATTTTGAAGAAAAGATATTCGGTTTAGGAGAAAATGACACATTCGACTTTGTAATCCCATGCGATGAGGCCTATGGGCCGGTGGATCCGAGTGCCATTTTCGATTTACCAAATTCAGCATTTGAAGATGAAAACGGCCAAATTGAAGAGGGAGTTTTACAAATTGGGAACATATTCCCGATGCAGGATAATGAAGGCAACCGCCACAATGGAAAGTTGATAAAAATCATGCAAAATAGTGTAACTATGGACTTTAACCATCCTTTAGCGGGCAAGGATCTTCAATTTCAAGGCGGAATTGTATCTGTGCGAAAAACCGAAAATTTAGATCAGAAAGTTTAAACACATCCAAATTACATATCTCAACAGAATGTCTGAGTCAAAATGTGTGCACTGTGGAGCCGATAATGGAAATGCTCCTGTAGTTTGGAATGAAAAAGCGTTTTGCTGTCAGGGCTGCTCAACGGTTTATCAGATTCTGAATGAAAACCAGATGGGAAATTATTACCGGATACAGCCCATGTCGGGAATCAAAGTTATCACTGATACACAATCTGGGAAATTTGCTTACCTCGAAAATGACGAAATCAGACTAAAACTCCTGGATTTTTCTGATGAAACCGTATCAAAAATTAGATTTTTTATTCCTACAATACACTGTGCATCTTGTATTTGGTTGTTAGAAAACCTCTCAAAACTCGACAATGCGATCAGATATTCCTCTGTTAACTTTCCCAAAAAAGAGGTTACCATCACTTTCGATCATAATAAATTAAGTCTGAGGAAATTAGCCGAATTATTAACCGCAATCCATTACATTCCCGAAATTACGCTCGATCAGCTTGAAAAATCACATGGAAATAAGTCAGATCAGAATTTATTAATCAAGATTGGGATTGCCAGCTTCAGTTTTCTCAACATCATGATGTACAGCTTCCCTGAGTATTTGCCCGGGGGAGACTTACTTGAAAAAGATTTCAAAAATATATTTGGATGGCTCAGCTTCATTCTAATCCTTCCTGTGGTTTTCTATAGTTCACTCGATTATTATCTCTCTGCCTGGAAGGGTTTAAAACACAAAATAATCAGTATAGATTTGCCTATATCATTGGGTATCATTGCATTGTTTCTCGAAAGTTCGTGGGTTGTTTTTCACAATGGCGGCATCGGATATATGGATTCGTTGGCCGGACTGTTGTTCTTCCTGCTGATTGGAAAATGGTATCAAAGCAAAACTTACGAAGCACTTTCTTTCGAACGTGATTACAAATCCTATTTTCCTGTTGCCGTGACCAGAATCGTTGACGGTAGTGAAGAAATTATTCCGATAAAAAACCTCAGAAAAGGCGATAGAATCGTTGTTCGAAATCAGGAATTAATTCCGACTGACTCTTTTTTATTGAATGGTAATGGTCAAATTGATTACTCATTTGTGACAGGTGAATCGGTACCGGTGGCGAAGAAGTTGAACGATTTTATTTACGCCGGCGGACGTCAGATAGGCAGTTCCATCGAGCTTGTTGTTGACAAGGAAGTGGAACAAAGTTACCTCACTCAACTTTGGAATCAAACAAATGAAAAAGACAAAGAAATAAGCTTAAACACGCATGTAAACAAGGTTAGCCAATATTTCACAATAGTAATTTTAATTATTGCTACGCTTGCTTTTGCCTTTAGATTGACCACAAGTCTGGAACTCGCGGTGTATGTATTTGCCTCTGTATTGATAATCGCTTGTCCATGCGCATTAGCACTAACGATTCCGTTCACCTTTGGAAGCACCATGCGTATTTTTGGGCGGCAAGGATTATATTTAAAAAACACCGATGTTATTGAGCAATTATATAAAACTGACACCATTGTTTTCGATAAAACCGGAACAATCACACTGAACCGTCAAATTAAAACAGCTTTTCATGGGCAGAAACTGACTGAAAGTGAAATTATTGAAATACAATCAGTTGTGCGCAATTCGAACCATCCACTGAGTAAAGCATTGTATGATAATTTACCAAAATCCACACTATTTTCTATACAAAATTATGAAGAACATTTGGGCTTGGGTATTCGTGCACTCGTAAATGAAAAAGAAATTAAACTCGGATCGCCATTATTTATTTCGGCTGATGTTTCAAACGAATCATTTACGGAAAGTCGCGTGTATCTTTCAATTAACGATATTCAAAAAGGATATTTCAGTTTTGCCAATACATATCGCGAAGGATTACAACAATTGATTTCAAAACTGAGCCAAAATTACGAATTACACTTAATTTCCGGCGATAATGACAGTGAAAAGGAACGCCTCCACGAAATATTCGGAAACAAAACCAATATTCATTTCAACCAGAGTCCGAGTGATAAAAAACAATATATCAATCTATTACGATCATCCGGGAAACATATTTTAATGATAGGTGATGGCTTAAATGATGCAGGTGCTTTGAGTAGTAGCCACGTAGGTTTAACAATTGCCGATGATGTTTTTAGCTTCTCCCCAGCTTGCGATGCCATCATGGAAGCCTCGAAATTTGAAAAATTGATAAATTTCATCCACTTTTCACACACTGCTTTTAAAGTGATCAAAGCTAGTTTTTTCATCTCTCTTACATACAATATTATAGGATTACTTTTTGCGGTCTCGGGAAACCTTGCACCAATCGTTGCTGCCATATTAATGCCATTAAGTTCAATTACAGTTGTAAGTTTTGTTACAATTTCAATTTCCTTTTTAGCATCAAGAAAATTAAAATAGAATACAATTTCAAAGTTAACATATTGATTTTATAAATCTTGAATCGCAAAAATTAGGTGCTAATATTTATTATTTAGAACTTTTCTTAATAGATGAATGTAGTTGCCATTTTCAAATCAATGTTTACTTTTGTGCATTACAAATCGTAAACAAGAACTTATTTACCGAAATGTCTGCAATTTTATTTTTAATCGTTATAGGAATCATAGTCGCAGCAGGATTTTTACTCATATTCATCTGGGCTGTTAAAAGTGGTCAGTATGACGATTCGTACTCTCCTTCAGTGCGAATGCTATTCGATAACGAGGAGTCTATTCCTGATAAAGAAGAACCATTAAAAAAAAAATCATAATTAAATCTTAGTCTATGGAGTTACAGAAATTTACTTACGACAACAAGATCACAAGGCTATTCATGAATGCCACCATATTATGGGGTATTGTTGGAATGCTTGTTGGTCTGACCATCGCCCTTGAGTTGGTATTCCCACTCATGTCAGGTGGTATTTCATGGCTTTCGTTCGGACGATTACGCCCATTGCACACCAACGCAGTCATTTTTGCTTTTGTTGGCAACGGCCTTTTCACCGGAATTTACTATTCGGCACCTCGCCTTCTTAAAACGCCGATGTTCAGCGAATTATTAGGCAAAATTCACTTCTGGGGATGGCAATTAATTATTGTTGCTGCAGCCCTAACTTTACCCTTTGGGTTCACTGTTGGTAAAGAATATGCCGAACTTGAATGGCCAATCGATATTGCCATTGCATTGATTTGGGTTGTTTTCGGGATAAATTTAATCATGACAACCGTAAAACGCAGAACAAAACATATTTATGTAGCAATATGGTTTTATATTGCCACTTTCGTAACTGTTGCAGTATTGCATATTGTAAACTCTATTAACATTCCTGTCTCATTATTAAAGAGTTATCCTATTTATGCAGGTGTACAGGACGCATTGGTTCAGTGGTGGTATGGTCATAATGCTGTTGCATTTTTCCTCACAACACCTTATCTTGGAATGATGTATTACTTCATTCCAAAAGCTGCCAACAGACCGGTTTATTCGTACAAACTTTCTATCATTCATTTTTGGGCATTGATTTTCTTATATATCTGGGCAGGCCCTCACCATTTGTTATATACAGCACTTCCGGATTGGGCTCAGGCCTTGGGAGTCGTTTTCTCTGTCATGCTTATTGCGCCTTCATGGGGTGGAATGATCAACGGATTACTTACTTTGCGCGGTGCCTGGGACAAAGTTCGTGAAAGTCCGGTACTAAAAATGTTTGTCGTTGCTGTTACAGCTTATGGTATGTCAACATTTGAAGGACCACTACTTTCATTAAAAAGTGTAAATGCAATCAGTCATTTCACCGACTGGACAATTGCTCATGTGCACATCGGTGCTTTGGGCTGGAACGGAATGATGACTTTTGGAATGCTATATTGGCTGTTTCCAAGAATATATAAAACACAGCTATTCAGCACTAAACTTGCGAATATTCATTTTTGGCTTGCTACAACAGGAATGTTGTTTTTCGCAATTCCATTATATTTTGCTGGTTTCGCCCAAAGTTTAATGTGGAAAGAATTTACTGCTGATGGATATTTGAAATACCCGAACTTTATTGAAACCGTAACACAAGTAATTCCGATGTATGGTATCAGGATTTTAGGAGGAACTTTATACATTACGGGTGTTATCATCATGATTTTCAATCTTATAAAAACTGCCAATGCAGGAACATTCGTTGCAACAGAGGATGACGAAGCTCCGGCACTTGAATCGCATGCTTCCGTAATTGATAAAGGCCATCGTACTTTAGAAGGCAAACCACTGTTATTCACACTATTAGCCTTGGCAGCCATTCTAATCGGCGGAATTATTGAATTTGTCCCAATGTTCATGGTAAAATCGAATATTCCAACCATCTCAAGTGTCAAACCATATACACCTTTGGAACTTGAAGGTCGTGATATTTATATTCGAGAAGGATGTTATAACTGTCACAGTCAGATGATTCGACCTTTCCGCTCGGAAGTGGAACGATATGGAGATTACACCAAAGCCGGAGAAACTGTTTATGATCATCCTTTTCAATTTGGATCAAAACGTACAGGTCCTGATTTAGCCCGTGAAGGTGTTAAAACCGGTCCATTATACAAACCAAATTCATGGCATTACAATCATTTCTTTAGCCCTCAAAAGCTTGTTGCTGAATCAATTATGCCACCATTCCCTTGGCTCATCGCAAATGAACTCGATTATAGCAAAATTTCGAAGAAAATCTCAGTAATGCAAACTTTAGGCGTACCATATCCTGAAGGTTATGCTAATCAGGCAAAAGATGAACTATTGAAACAAGCCAACGAAATTGCTCAAGGCTTACGCAACGAAGGAATTGATGTTACCGACACTAAAGAAGTCATTGCATTAATTGCCTACATTCAACGGTTGGGTACTGATATTCATAGAACTGATGGCTCATCAGCTTTTACAAATAAATAATCGATCAGGCTAACCGACATGAAAATTATCGCTAACACGCTTGAAAACATCGCTGGAATTGAATGGTATCCAATCATCGGACTTTTTATATTCTTGATTTTCTTTATAGTTTTGATTATCAGAGTAATGTATCTTGGTCAGGATGAGGTTCAGGAATTAAGTCAACTCCCCTTAGATCGTAACGATAACTTCGTGAAGGAACCAAATAATCAGTTAAATTAACCTTAAGTAAAAGAAAAGAAAATGAATACAGAAAATAATACATCAAAAAGCAATACACCTGAATATGAGATTGATACGCTTACAAACACGCGGTTAATCAAAGACCATGAATATGACGGCATCAAAGAATTAGATAATGATTTACCACCATGGTGGAAATGGCTTTTTATCCTGACCATTGTGTTTGCTGTGGTATATCTGGTTCGATTGTTCGTTTTTCAATCAGACGATTTGATTCAGAATAGTGAATATAAAGCTGAAATGGCTAATTTTAAACCTAAAGAAGCAATACCATTTGAAGTGATTCTTCTCACAGATGAGATTTCACTCGCTGCTGGTAAGGAAACCTGGACTAAAATTTGCTCAGTTTGTCATCTTATGGATGGCGGTGGTTTAGTTGGCCCAAATATGACCGACAAATACTGGATACATGGTAATAAAGTTAACGACCTATTCAATACTGTTACAACTGGATATCCTGACAAAGGAATGATTTCTTATAAGGAACAGCTATCTCCCAAACAACGGCTTGAAGTAACTAGTTATATATTAACTAAGATTCAAGGCACTACACCTATTACACCTAAAGCGCCACAAGGCGATCTGTATGAATAATCATATTACATACAAATTTTAAATTTTATTTCACACACCCCAATCTCAATGAGATTGGGGTGTGTGTTTTAATGCCATATACATCGAATAAAAATATCAATCATGAACGAGATTGAACCAGAAGAACAACAATCAACCACTAACTATTTTCGCGATCGACAATCAACAATAAGCGATGAAGGAAAGCGCATTTGGGTCTATCCCAAAAAACCAAAAGGTAAACTACACCGCAGGAGATGGTGGTTTGCGGTTTTTTTACTGACACTATTATTTGCAGGACCATGGATTAAATTTAATGGCGAACCATTCATGCTATTAAACATCATCGAAAGAAAATTTATTCTATTCGGCCAGCTTTTTTGGCCACAAGATTTCCATCTGGTTGTGCTTTTAGTGATTACAGGAATTGTGTTTATCATTTTATTTACAGTCATTTTTGGACGGCTATTCTGTGGCTGGGCTTGTCCACAGACCATTTTCATGGAATTCGTTTTCCGGAAAATTGAATACCTGATTGAAGGCGATGCGCATGAGCAAAAAAAACTTAATCGTCTTGATTGGAACTTTGAGAAAATATGGAAAAAGACACTAAAACATGCAATGTTTTTTTTAATTGCATTTGCCATTTCAAATACTTTTTTGGCTTATATAATTGGCATTGACCAACTTAAAGTCCTTATCACTGATGGGCCACTGCCACATTTAGGTGTCTTTATTGCCTTAATTGTTTTTTCGGGTATTTTCTATTTTGTATTTGCTTTTTTTCGTGAACAGGTTTGCATTATCGCTTGTCCTTACGGGCGTCTGCAAGGTGTTTTGTTGGATGATAAATCAATAATTGTTGCTTATGATTACAAAAGAGGTGAACCCAGAGGAAAACATAATCCATTAGAGAACAGAGATTTAACTTCAAAAGGTGATTGTATTGATTGTTCAAACTGTGTTACTGTTTGCCCAACGGGTATTGACATCAAAAACGGAACCCAACTTGAATGCATCAATTGTACTGCATGTATCGATGCGTGTAATGCAATTATGAAAAGAATAAATAAACCATCGGACTTGATCCGTTACGAATCCGAAAAGGGAATTCAACAAGGGCAGGAAGCTGTTTTTAATGCCCGTACCATCGCCTATTCATTTGTTTTAACCGTATTGTTAATGGTAATTGCAATACTCTTTACACTTCGGACTGATGTTGAAGCAACGATTGTACGTGCGCCAGGAACACTTTTTCAAGAATACGGACCGGATAAATATGCAAATATTTATAAGATTCAACTCGTAAACAAAACACGGAATACATTGCCAATCGATATGAAAATCAATTCAGAAATGGGTGAAGTTGTCTTGTTAGGCAGACCAATTATTGTTGAGGCTGGCAAAGTTTCTGAAACCGACTTCATGGTTGTTATTTCTAAGGACAAGCTACATTCGAGCAGCAATAAAATTGAGATAGGTTTGTATTCAAATAAGAAGTTGATTACCGAATATACTACTAATTTTGTCGGACCAAATAAACTTGATAAACATCCTGAAAATGAAGATTAACTGGGGAACAAAGTTAGCCATTGCTATGGCAGCGTTCATGATAATGATCACAACTTTTGTTGTTTTGATGATGCGTGAGGATATCAGTCTTGTTGAAACTGACTATTATCCAAAAGGACAGCAATATCAAGAAATAATTGATAAAAAACAGCATTCAAGTGAGTTAAAAGATTCACTTTCTGTTGTTTATAAAGATGATAAGATAAATATCCATTTCCCCGCAAACATGGATTTTCATCAAATATCAGGTAAAGTTCAGCTTTACAACCGAATGAGCAGCAAACTTGATCTATATGTTAATCTACTTCCGGACTCCACAAATACTTTCGGTTTTAAAACAGTAGGTATTCATGGGAGGTATGTTGTTAAAATTGAGTGGAATTATCAGGGGATTTCTTATTTCAATGAAGAACCATTAACAATCAAATAAATGTTACCACTTTACACAGCTTTTACCATCGGCCTAATTGGAAGTTTACATTGCATCGGAATGTGCGGTCCGATAGCCATTGCACTTCCATTAGGTTCAAAAGGTTTCGGCAATCGTTTAACTGGCACTTTATTATATAATCTGGGACGAATTATTACCTACGGCATACTTGGATCCTTGTTTGGTTTATTAGGAAAAGGTTTTGAAATGGCCGGAATTCAACGATGGGTTTCAATCACAGCCGGAATTATGATGATTTCCTGGATATTATTTCCAATACTATTTCATCGCAAATTTTTAAACTTGAATTTTGGTGACAGTGCAGTGAATTCTCTCATTTCAAAACTAAGGAAACTATTTGGTAAACAATCATTTATAAACTTATTTCTCATTGGTTTATTGAATGGATTGTTACCTTGTGGATTGGTTTACGTTGCCATAGCAGGTGCCATAAATACAAACGATCCAATTCAGGGTGTGTTTTTCATGATGCTGTTTGGAATTGGCACTCTACCGATTATGGCCAGTGTTTCCATTTTAGGTAATGTAATGAGTCTGGCAGTTAGAAATAAAATTTCAAAAATAATTCCAGTTTTCATCATAACATTAGGTATTATATTCATTATCAGAGGATTAACACTCGGTATTCCGTATATAAGCCCTAAACAAGAGGCTTTAAATCCGGCAAAAGAGGTAAAAATAGAAGGTTCTTGCTGTAGCCCAAAAAGCAATTAATCTATAATTATTTAGAATCATTCTTTCAATCTGAAAAAGATTCTTTACTTTTGCATCAAATTCAAATTAAATTAATACAATGAAAATCACCAAATTAATCATGATTGGCGCTCTTAGCGTCGGATTCGCATTATCAATGCAAAGTTGTGGCGGAAGTGCCGATTCCAAAAAAGAGGCAACACAAACAGAAGTTAAAGCAGCATCTACCAATCCTTATGCAGCCGGCGAAAAAATTTATATGGCAAAATGTATTGTCTGTCATCAAGCCAATGGCGAAGGCATCGCAGTTGCTTTCCCTCCTTTAAAAAACTCAGATTACTTGTTTGCTGACAAGGTTCGTGCAGTTGCCCAGGCTTTAAATGGATCGAACCATGAAATTGTTGTGAATGGACTAAAATACAATGCACCAATGCCACAACAAGTTGGCACAAAGGAAGAAGCCGTTGCCGTAATTAACTATGTATTAAATACGTGGGGAAACAACGGTGGAACTGTAACTTTGGAAGATGTTAAAGACGTTGTAATCGATCCAAGAATCTGATTATAAGATGTTTAAAATTAAATTATTTCTCGTATCCCTTGCCCTATTGAGTCTGTTTGTCAGCTTTTCCTGCTGCAATAAAAATTCAAAAAAGACCAAGGAAGGTGCTGAAGCTGTTCTCACAACCGATTCAACTCACTTTGGAGCAATGATAACGAAAGATGGAGCAAAAGACATTCAGGAACTGGCCACCTTATTCACAACTGATACAGTTAAAATTAAGGTATTCGGAATAGCGAAAGAAGTTTGTCAACACAGTGGATGCTGGCTTACTTTAGCATACAAAGACGGTGAAATTCTGGTAAATATGAAAAATCATGAATTTTCAGTACCAAAAGACCTAGTTGGAAAAACCGTTTGGGCTGAAGGACTTGCTGTTCGCGAACTTATTGACGTTAATACACAGAGAAAGATGGCTAATGAAAATGGTCGTCCACAAGCTGAAATTGATGCAATTATTGATCCGATTTACGATTATTCCATAGAAGCCGATGGCGTTATTGTGAAATAAAATAATAAAACTCCACTGAAAGACCGTTCTTTTCAGAACGGTCTTTTTTTTATGTCAAAAACTGTAATTAGAAAAACTCGATTACATTGAATTTTAGTGCCTTATAAATATTGATTGACTAAATATTTCAATTTATTTTTCACGAATTGTTGAACTTATTTAGATTTATTCTAAATTAGCGCATTGATTTTGAACATAAAATCAATGTATATATTTAATTATGAAATACTTATATTTTTCAAAACAAATAATTTTATTCATAATTTTGGGTTTCACGGTTCTGACTCATGAACTCAAAGCACAGGATGAACAATTAGGTGTTTATGAAAAGCTCGATACATTCTTGCCAGATAGCCTTATTTTCACTGATGATCATTTCAATAAAATTGATTTAAAAACTGCGATTGATAAGCCAACAGTTTTGGCGATGGTCTATTATGAATGTCCGGGAATTTGCACACCATTGTTAAATGGATTAGCCGAGGTGGTTCACCGTTCAGAAATGGAATTAGGCAATGATTATCAGGTTTTCACTGTGAGCTTCAACCATTTGGAAAATAGCGTCTTAGCATCAAAAAAGAAGAAAACTTACCTCAAATTGGCCGAAAAAGAAAATTATCCCCAAGGTTGGCAATTTTTCACTGGCGACAGCCTCATGATTCAGAAATTATTACAATCAATCGGTTATTATGTAAAGCAGGAAGGCAAAGAATTTGTTCATCCGGCAACCTTGGTAGTGATTGGCAAAAACGGTAAAATAACCAGGTATTTACATGGCACAGATTTCCTGCCTTTCGATCTGAAAATGGCTGTGGTCGAAGCTGCGGAAGGTCGTTCAGGACCAACCATCAACAAGGTACTCGAATTTTGTTTTAGCTATGATGCTAAAGGTAAAAAATACGTTTTTAATATGACAAAAATCTCAGGATCTATTATTATACTGATGGCTGGAATATTATTAACATCGCTCATCGTTTCCGAAAAAAGAAAGAAGAAAATCAAAAATTTAGATTAATTAAAATGGCAGCAACAACTGAATTGAATTTTTTTCAGGCAAAAAAGGGTATTTTTTCCTGGATTTTTAGCGTCGATCACAAGCGGATCGCCCTGCTATACTTGTATTCGATTGTCACATTTTTCCTTGTTGGAGCAACGCTCGGTGTTCTGATGCGGCTTGAATTGCTAAACCCTGGCAAAGACCTGTTTGAAGCAAAAACATACAATCAGATATTTACGGTTCATGGCGTTCTAATGATCTTTTTGTTTATTATCCCAAGTATTCCGGCTGTTTTTGGAAATTTCTTTCTGCCAATTATGCTTGGCACAGACGATGTTTCCTTTCCCAGATTAAATTTACTTTCCTGGTGGATCTATATTATTGGAGCATTTATGGTATTATCAACGCTGCTATTTGGGGATGGACCAGCCGACACCGGTTGGACATTTTACGCACCGTACAGTGTTCGAACCGGAACGAATGTTACGATGTCAGTTTTAGCTGCATTTGTTTTAGGATTTTCATCTATCCTCACAGGATTAAATTTTATTGTAACTATTCATCGTTTACGAACTCCGGGAATGACATTTTTTAAAATGCCATTGTTCGCATGGTCTTTGTATGCGACTTCATGGATTCAATTACTTGCTACACCAATTATTGGTATTACGCTGTTAATGATTGTTGCTGAACGTTTTCTGGGTGTTGGATTATTTGATCCTTCTATTGGCGGTGATCCAATTTTATACCAGCACCTGTTCTGGATTTACTCGCACCCGGCAGTTTATATAATGGCATTACCGGCCTTTGGTATCATTTCAGAATTGTTACCAACATTCACACAACGCACCATATTCGGTTACAAAGCCATCGCCTTTTCAAGTTTAGCAATCGCATTTGTCGGCTATTTCGTTTGGGGACATCATATGTTTACTACAGGCATGAGTGGAGCAGCAAGAATTGTTTTCTCGGTGATGACATTTTTAGTTGCCATTCCTACTGCTATCAAAGTATTCAACTGGGTTGCAACTCTTTACAAAGGTTCTATTAATGTGCAGCCTCCGTTATTGTACGCTCTCGGATTTATATTTCAGTTTATGATCGGTGGATTATCGGGTTTACTTTTAGGAGCACTCGCATCAGATATTCATTTGCACGATACCTATTTTGTAGTGGGTCACTTTCATTATGTGATGTTCGGCGGAACAGGTTTTGCTTTCTTCGGCGCATTGCATTATTGGTATCCGAAAATCTGGGGAAAAATGTATAATAAGCTTGTTGCAAATATTGCCTTTTTCATTTTATTTATTGGATTCAATACTTTGTATTTCCCTATGTTCGTTTCCGGATTGATGGGAATGCCACGTCGTTATTACGATTATCTGCCTGTTTTCCATGTTCCAAACATGATTAGCACCTATGGATCCTGGATTTTAGCAGTCGGTTTATTGCTAATGATCGGGAATCTTATTGCCGGATATTTCACTTCAAAAGAAGACGTTGGTCGAAATTATTGGAATGGAATCACCCTGGAGTGGCAAACACTCTCACCTCCACCGGTACAAAATTTTGATAAAGTGCCTGAAATACCAAAAGGCGGACCTTATGATTTCGACAACAAGTAATTAATA
>CANNKD010000014.1 GCA_947505205.1 Bacteroidota bacterium
GAAATTCGTGCTGTAAACCGTATCGAAGCCCGCATTTCGGAAGCCGATAAGCTGGGATTTGAAAAAATTTATATTTCAAAATACAATTTCAGAGGGATTGATCCGTCGAAATATCAAATACAGATTGTTCCTGTAGCTTCGGTAAATGAAGTTTTTGGGTTGCTGTTTGGATAGGTAATTACGCTAAAAAAGCCGGTAACCAATTACAAAACTAATTCGATTGTATTTCGTGTAGTAATACCGAAAAGACGACAAAATATCCCGGTTTGTATAATATCGAATCTCTCCACTTAACTTTTTATATAATAAACCAATCCCACCTCCAAAACTATATAAATCATTGATGTCCAAATATTTGTAACTGTATTTGTACTCAAATTTAACCGAAGAATTCAAATGAATACTTGCACCAGGTACAAACAAAAGATTGGCAAAAAGTTTCACATTCTTGTTATAAAACACATAATACCGTATGCCAACAGGGAACTCAATTGTGTTGACTGAAAGTTTACAAACTCCTTCCAAATAGGGTTTTTCGGCATTAATAGAATAAAATCCAGGTTCAATCAAAAGACTCCATTTATTTCTGTTAATTGGGAGAATATATTCACCCTCAATCCCAAATTGAATCGTCAGTTTTTGATTAAAATCAACGATTAATTGGGAATTTTTAGATTCCCAAATCTCAAAAGAAGAGGAATTGATCCCGGGTGCTAACTTCAAATGGAATTTTTCTCTTTCAGGATCTTCAACAAATTGAAACGAAACCTGACCATTACACTCATTAAACTTTTTGAAATATATTTCTAAGTCATTACGCTGATATTGAAGTTGTTCTAATTCATTTTGGTTCAATTCTTCGCATCTTACCGATTGCCAAAGTTGAATGCGAAAGGAATTGTTAGTTGCTATGTTTGATTGATCTATAGCGTATTTTTTATATACAAGTTGATTGATTTCCGAACTGTCAACGGAATAAAAGAAAAGAGTGTTTTTTGCACTATAATACGCATATAAAGTGGCTTTACCTTCATGTAATACTTTGAGAAAGAGTTCTTCTTTCATCCAAATTGGTTCCTTTATTGGAGACAAATTATTAACATCAGTTGAAGATTTATCAATCATTACAGTTGCTTTCACAAACTTTGATAACCCTTCAATTGCTAATTCGTGTATAGTATTGGTTTCAATCTTTTGAGCGGAACTATTTTCGTCAGTTTTATATTCAATTTGGCTTAAAATCTTATTTCTATCAAGATCTTTAATCAAGCAGTTTGTTCTAAAACCATGATTATCAATAAAATACCCTTTACGAAAAGTAACCTGACCGATTCCATGTTTTGGGAAAATAAATATTAAAATCAATATCGAACAATAACAAATAAGAGATTTTTTCATTTTGAGAGTGGTGGCGATTATATTTATAATGTGGATCTTAAATTGATTCGTTTTAACTGTAAATGAAATCTTGGGGTTGCTGTTTGGGTAATTTATTTACCGAAAATTTCAACATTCTGATCCATTTTAGATCAATCATTCACCTTACAAAGCTAATCAAAAACAAATGTAAGCAGATTTTACTATCCCATATTATTATATCCACCATCCACATGTCTTATTTCGCCGGTGATTCTTCCTCCCGGACGGAATAGATGCACAACTTCGTTTGCAAGATTTTCCGGTCTGGCGTTTCCAAGCGGACTCGCTTCACTCGAAGCATACGCCATTTTCTTGGTCGCATAAGAACCCTCAATAATATTGCTCAAATCAGAATCCAGACCTCTTCAGGAATTTATTAGAAAGTGCCAAAAGTATTACTTTTTTTAAAACTCAAGCTTTTTTGACCACCGGTGTAATTTTCCTCTTTGGTTTTAATACTCTGAATAAAAGTGGTCATAGTTTCTATAATCAATAGAAATCAGTAAGAAATTGAAGAAGATAATTCTAATAGGAATTTGATTCCGTTAATATTACTTTTGATCTTGATTCATTAAAAAAGCATACTATGGAACCAGTGCAAACCCAAATCAAACCGGAAAAGCCACGTCGATTTAAAACTCGTTATACCTGGATTGGTATTGCAACCATAATTAGTCTGGGGTTGGTATTTACCTATCTGAATTTCAATAAATTGCTTACGGCTGCACTTTACAAAAACTTTAATTCGAGCTCAATTGCCGAAATTTACGAGTTGAAATTCGAAAACCTATCGGTAAATTTTATAACCGGAAACATCAAAGTTAGCGATGTTCGTATCGAACCCAGAGCCGTTCCGTTGAAAGATTATCCATATATAAACAGCCACTTTAAGCTTAAAGCCGGCAAAATCAAGCTCATAAATGTTAAACTTTTCGAACTGCTAAGACATAACAAATTACAACTCAGTACGATTGAAATTGCCAAACCTAACATAACTTTTCAATTAGACGGAGAACGTGTTGTTTTGTTGCCGTTTACAGATTCGAAGCTTGTAAAAGACACTATTTCAAGTGATAACAAAGCTACTTTAAGTTCATTTTTATTGGAAGTCTTTATCCTGCGAGGCGCCAATATTGAAATTATCGACTCCTATAAACAGAAAAAAACAAGGATGAATGATTTGAATATTTCGCTCAAAAACATCAATATTTCAATGAATCATTTGGAAGCAGATTTAAAAGCCGCATATGTAAATGTCGATTTTAAGGGTTTTACTTCCCAATCTCAAACGGAAGGATTGCGTTCGGTAAAGTTGAATAATTTCATCTTACGTATTGATTCTGTTGATATTACAAGTACAATTGACACATTGAGATACGGATTTAAGAATTTTAATGCAGATCTTGCTCATTGGCAAATGAATACACACGACAGCTTATTTTTTGTTGGTGTTGATTCAGTAAAAATCAATTATCAAAAGCAATTGCTTCGGCTGCGCAATGTAAAATATAAACCGAATAGCGATGTGAAATCCTATGCTAAGACATTACCATTCCAAAAGGAGATTTTTTCAATCAATGTCGGAAGCATTGCATTGAATCGTATCAATTTTGATAGTTTGATTTACCATAAATGTTTATTTGTCGAACAAATAGACATTGATTCGCTTAAGGCGACGATCTACAAAGACAAAACCAGACCATTTGATTCAACGCGTTTTCCGACCTATCTCGGACAGCAAATTGCAGGTGTTCCAATACCTTTTAAAATCAACAAGGTGGAAATCAAAAACAGCGACATTGCCTATCACGAAAAGAAAGCTGACGGAGATGCAGCAGCGGCGAACATAAACCAGGTTTCGGCAACTGTTACGAATGTAACCAATAAACTACAAAGTGGATTTCTTGACATCAAAGCAGTGGCATTTATAGAAAAGGCAGCGCCATTAAATGCCGAAATAAAATTCATGTATGCCAAGCCACAATTCGAATTTGAGGTGAATGTAAATTCATTCGATTTAATGAAATTGAACACTTTAATTCAGTCATTTGCTCCCGTTACCCTAAAAAGTGGAACCGTTGACAAGATAAAATTGACTGGACTTGCTTCAAATACCGGAGCAAACGGAAATATGACTTTTCTTTATCACGATCTCGTAATGGAAATGCAACTTCAGGAACAGGCAAAGTGGAAAAACTCAATTATCTCTTTTGCAGCCAATTCAGTTGTGATTTCGAACAATCCTTCCGGAAAGGATAATTTAATTAAAAACGCTGTAATTCAGATAGATAGAGATGTGAACAAAGGATTTGTCAATGTAATATTAAAATCATTTTTTAATGGTGTGAAGGAAACCGTGGTACCTGAAAAAGTAAATCGGCAATTAGATAAAGCCGCGAAGAAAAAGAAAAATAAGTAATCTTTTGACCTTCATCATCGGTTCGATAAAGCTAAAAAGCCCGATCAAAATCGAGCGTCTGCGTTTGTTCAAACAGTGTCGCATTAGCTCAAAAGCAATTTTTTTATCTTTGAGCCAATTATGGCATCAAATCCACTCAAAAATTTAGCCGGACAAACAATGGTTTACGGCCTGGGAACAATCGTCCCGCGCCTGCTCAACTATTTGCTGGTTCCTTATTACACAAGGGTTTTTGAGCAGGGTGTGTATGGACAAATCACCGAATTATATGCTTATGTTGCATTTTTGCTGGTGTTTTTGACTTATGGAATGGAGACAGCTTTCTTTCGTTACGCACAAAAAAATGACGTAAGTAAGGTTTTTAACAATATTTTCTCGCTGATAATCGTAACAACAACGGCATTTCTGTTGATTATGTCTTTGTCCTACAGTTTCTTAGCCGATCTGATTCAATACAGTGGCAACGCTGAATATATTTTGTTTATCGGTTTGATTGTTGCACTCGATGCAGCCACAGCAGTTCCATTTGCCTTGCTTCGGAAGCAAAATAAAGCTCGAAAATTTGCCACCATCAAATTGGTAAATGTTGTACTGAATGTTTCACTTAATCTGCTGTTTCTCACGGTTTTCCCGAAGTTTTCTTTACAATTAGCACAGGATTTGTTTGGCCCGGGTGCTTCATTACTGGTATGGGTTTTCATCATAAATTTTGTTTCGAGTCTGGTAAGTTTGCTCATGCTTTTCCCAAGTATGACCAAATATCGCTGGCAATTGGATTTTACTTTTTTAAAACCTGTGCTGGTGTACGCTTTGCCTGTTTTAGTTTTGGGATTGGCTGGAATGGTTAATGAATTGATTGATAAGATTTTACTGAAATATCTGTTGCCCGATTCATCAACCGCCATGCAGCAATTGGGTATTTATGGGGCAAATTATAAACTCGGCGTTTTGATGACGCTGTTTATCCAGATGTTTCGTTATGCCTCAGAACCGTTTTTCTTCGCACAATCTGACACCAAAGATTCAAAAATACTTTTTGCCCGTGTGATGAATTATTTTGTGATTGCCGGACTGATTATTTTCCTGGTTGTAACTTTGTATCTTGATGTATTTAAAGGACTTATAAGCAAAAACTATCACGAAGGGCTTGGAATAGTACCTATCGTTTTGCTTGCAAATTTGTTCAACGGAATCTTTTTTAATCTATCAATCTGGTATAAATTAACCGATCGCACTTTGGAAGCTGCTGTTATCTCGATCTTAGGAGCAGTAATTACGATTATCTTACTCGTCTTATTAATTCCGATTATTGGGTATTTGGGTGCGGCTTGGGCGCATCTGGCATGCTATTTCTTCATGATGTCTGTTTCGTATCTGCGTGGGAATAAAGTGTATCCAATTCCTTACCAGGTTGGTCGCATTGGCGGATATTTGTTGGCGGCAATCACAATTTACTTTTTTTCCTTGGAATTTGCGATGATAAACCCATTTCTTAAGTATACGGCAAATACCTTTTTATTCCTGACCTTTATCGGATCTGCCTTTTTTATTGAACGTAAATATCAAATAAAACCCTCATTTTGAGCTGGTTAGTCATTGCGTGAACTTGGTCAGGTAATTTTAGAATTATTCTGTAATTTTGCCACCGTTCAACCTAAAAAATTCATGAAGATTAAGATTGTAAATAAATCAGATCATCCATCGCCGTCTTACGAAACCATTGCTTCAGCGGGTATGGATTTAAGGGCGTTTTTATCAGAGCCCGTTACATTATTGCCGTTTCAACGTGCTTTAATTCCAACAGCACTTTTTATTGAGCTGCCGATTGGTTTCGAAGCACAAGTACGGCCACGAAGTGGATTGGCTATCAAACACGGCATCACGGTTTTAAATACTCCCGGAACCATCGATGCCGATTACCGCGGTGAGATAAAAGTGATTTTGGTAAATCTTTCTGACACCGCTTTTACCATAAACAATGGCGAGCGAATTGCCCAAATGATTATTGCCGCACATGCAAAAGCTGAGTGGGAAGAAGTGGACGATTTGAACAAAACCACCAGAGGCACCGGTGGATTTGGACATACCGGATTGTAAGTGAGGAATTTAAAGTGAAAAGTGATTAAAACTGTGCGCAGAGATATATGATGATGGAAAATCAAAACACTTTCATTTAGCTAAAAAAAAATTAAAATACAAAACCATGAATATTATCATTCCCATGGCAGGTCTCGGAAAGCGCCTGCGTCCGCATACACTCACTATTCCAAAACCTTTGTTACCGATTGCCGGTAAACCGATTGTTCAACGATTGGTTGAAGATATTGCTGCCGTTATTGATGAAAAAATCAATGAAATCGCATTCGTAATCGGTGATTTTGGGAAAGAAGTAGAAGGTCAATTGATGGCGATTGCCGAATCGGTTGGAGCTGCCGGAAAAATATATTACCAACACGAAGCCTTAGGCACAGCTCATGCTATTTTGTGTGCCGAACCTGCTTTACACGATAAAGTTGTGGTTGCTTATGCCGATACGTTGTTTCGTGCCGATTTCAAGCTTTCGGAAGACAAAGAAGGAATTATTTGGGTGAGTAAAGTCGAAAATCCTGAACAGTTTGGCGTAGTGAAACTCAATAATGACGGAAGTATTGAAGGTTTTTATGAAAAACCAAAGCTTTTTGTTTCGGATGAAGCGATTATCGGTATTTACTATTTCAAAGATGGTGAATATCTTCGTTCGGAATTGCAATACCTGCTCGATCAGAAGATTACAACCGGCGGTGAATATGGAATTACGGACGGATTGCAAAATATGATGAAAAAAGGCACGAAGTTTCATACCGAAACCGTTACCGAATGGCTCGATTGTGGTAACAAAGATGCCGTACTCGACACCAACCGGCGTATGCTCGAGATTTTAAGCGAAGACGAAAGTCTGATTTCTCAAACTGCAGATGTAGATGATGCCCTGATTATTGAACCCTGTTATATCGCACCTGGTGCCGTAATTCGTAATTCTGTGATTGGGCCTTTCGTTTCTGTCGGCGAAAAAACAGTCATTCAAAATGCAATTATTCGAAACACAGTCGTTCAAAATAACAGCAAAATTGAAAACGCACTGATTGAGAACAGTTTAATTGGTAATTTTGCCGATATTAAAGGAAGTTTCAACGAACTGAGCCTTGGAGATTATTGTCAGATTTAAAAAATTTGGACATATTATAATTGTTGTTTGATTAAATGATTGATAATTTGAGTGATAGTATGATGGAAATAAAATTATTTCATAAAAGTTTATCTAATAGTGCTTTAAATTTTTCAAAAGGAATTTATTATATATCGTTCATTATCATTATTTTAGTCTTTGGTTGTCAGACTACAAAAAAGACCGTTTCTGAAAAGGATGCACACAAAGAACAATCTGCATCAATGGTTTCTCCCGAAAAGGTGAATGCCAAATTTTTTACCATGGGACTGGAAGCTCGCATGACTGGCGACAACGAGAAAGCGATACAATATTTTAATCAGGCCTTGCAAAGTAAACCAGATGATGCCGCAAGTATGTACGAGTTAAGTGACCTTTATGCGCGTGGAAACCGGCTGGATGAATCATTGGAAATGATGAAAAAAGCAATCGAAATTGCGCCTGAAAATACCTGGTACAAAATACGTATTGCACAGATTTACAAGCTCATGGGCGATTACGAATCCTATGGGCACGTTTATCGTGAATTGTTGATTAATCAACCCAATAATACCGAATACTTCAGCGAATTGTCATCGGCTTTGTTGCTGCTCGAAAAATATGATGAAGCAATCAAGGTATTTGATCAGATTGAAACACAAATAGGTGTTAATGAGATGCTTAGTTTGCAGAAACAGCAAATCTATCTCACCATGGATAAACCTCAAAAGGCCAATGCTGAAATTGAAAAATTAGCCGCAGCATTTCCTTATGAGCCTCGTTATCAGGCAATGTTGGCCGAAATATATATGAATGATGGCCAGAAACTGAAAGCACTCGATGCATATCAAAAAATAAAAGCACTCGATCCGAATGACCCATATATCCACATTTCACTTTCTGAATATTACCGTCAGGAGGGTGATCTGGAGAAAGCGTATGATGAGCTATTGATCGGATTGGCAAATCCGGATCTCGATATTGAAACCAAAATTCAGGTACTCGTTTTTTGGTTTAAAGGAACCGAAGTAAATCCGGATTTGAAGGAAAAAGCCATTGGTATTGGCGAAGTTCTCGTTCAAACGCATCCCGATAGCCCACGCGGTTACCAGATTTTGGGCGATGTGCTGATGGACGATAAAGACAATGCCGGCGCAAATGCTAACTATCTTCAGTCATTAGGAATTGACAGCAGCAACTATGCTGTTTGGGAAAGTCTGCTTTTTACGGATATCAATTTGCAGAATTTTGACGCGCTTGAGAACCATAGCCTACGTTGTAAAAATTTGTTTCCTGTGCAGCCTTTGCCATATTTGTTCCATGGCATTGCCTGTTATCAAAACGAAAAGTATACGGAAGCATTAAAATCGTTCGAAGATGGAAGAAAATTCGTCGTTAACAATGATAATCTGCTCGGCGAATTTTACAATTATACGGGCGAAGTACAACAGAAACTTGGCAACTTTAGCGCTTCATCGCTTGCTTATGATAAAGCATTGATTATCAATCCAGATAATTCGATGGTACTGAATAATTATGCATATTATCTTTCTTTGCGTGGTGAACAACTCGAAAAAGCTCTCGAAATGGCGAAAAAAGCTACCGAACTTGATCCCGTAAACACTTCAAATATTGATACTTACGCCTGGGTTTATTACAAATTGGGTCGTTATGAAGATGCGCAGCGATGGTTAGAAAAAGCCATTAACAGCGGCGAAAAGCCAAGTGGCACCATCTTTGAACATTATGGCGATATTCTTTATAAATTAAATCGCAAAGAAGAAGCCCTTATGTGGTGGCAAAAAGCAAAAGAAGCCGGTGAGACAACAGAATTCTTAGATAAAAAACTGATTAGCAAAGAGTTGATTGAATAATATGACTTCAGCTGATGATCGCACCTTTAATATTGAATTTAACAGAAGATATAACCATAGTGAGAAAAAGCAATCCTGTTTTAAAAAAGAGTAATTGCAGTCAAAATAAAAATAATGGACTGTTATTCAGTAGTTTATTATTTTTTATACTATTAATATTTTCTCAGTCATGCACCACAAAAAGGAGTGTCATCAGGCAACCTTTGCGAGAGGAAGGTGAAGGGTTTCTGCTTCAGAAATTAGCCGAAAGTGAGGCAAAATTCGACTGGCTAAATGCTAAATGCAAAATAGAAGTTGTAGATGAGAAAAAGGATAAAACTGATTTAAATGGTCAGATCAGGATTCAGTATGACAGCGTAATCTGGATTTCTCTTTCACCGGCACTTGGTATTGAAGTTGCGCGGCTGATGATAACAACCGACAGTATCAAATTCATTAACAGAATCAATAAATCGTATTTCAAAGGTGATTTTGCCTTCATCAGCAAAATTTTTGAAACTACCATCGATTTTGATATTCTGCAGGCACTGATCGTGGGTAATGATTTACACAGTTATGAAAATAACGATTTCAAGGCTTCGGTTGATGGATTGGAATATAAGTTGCAATCAACCAATCGGCACAAGATGAAGAAATACCTAAAACAGACTTCAACACCAAATATTTTGGTTCAAAGTATTTGGCTGAATCCTGATAATTTCAAAATCACCCGCGTCAATCTGAAGGAATTTGGTGTTGAAAACAAACGATTACAAACGGATTACAGTAGTTTTAAGCCAATCGAAAGTCAGTTATTTCCTTCTGTCCTTAAAATTGATCTTCAGGCAAACAAGAAAATGTCACTCAAAATCGATTATTCTCAAATTGATTTGAATGTTAAACAGATATTTCCATTTAAAATTCCTGATAATTACGTCAAAATGAAGTAAGTTTATCACATGAAATGTTTTGCCCAACATCATTTTTGTAAAGTATTGGTTATCCTTTTCTTTCTGCTGCAAGCAACACTTTTTGCCCAGGATAAAAAGAAGGAGATTGAAGAAGATATTCAACGGATTGAGGCGGAAATTTCGTTTACCAACAAACTTCTTGCCGAAACAAATAAAAGTAAACAGCTCACATTGAATGAATTACAGATTCTTCAATCGAAATTGACCCGCCGTGAGAATCTCATAGCGAGCATACAAAAACAAATGTTTCAACTTGATACTGAACTAACGAAAAGCGAAAAAGAGATTGATCGGCTTAACAAGGAACTAGCACAACTTCGTGAAGAATATGCTAAAATGATTCTTTTCGCCTACCGAAACCGTGGTAGTTACAATACACTGATGTTTTTATTTGCTGCCGAAGATTTTAACCAGGCGTATCATCGGTTGAAATATATACAACAATATGCAGGATATCGCCAAACACAAATCATACGCATCGAACAGGCGCAACAGCAACTTACGGAGACGATAAACAAACTGGAAACCGAGAGAACAGACAAGGCAACACTTTTCGCTGACGAGAAAAGGGAACAAATAAACTTAAGTTCCGAACGCGTGAAAATTGATAAATCGGTTCAGCAACTTTCGAAAAAGGAAACGGAACTCAGACAAACTATCCGACAGAAAGAACGTGAAGCGCAACAATTGCAACGCGCCATCGAAGATATTATTGCTGAGGAAGTTAGAGCTTCAAATGAACGAAAAGGTATCAAAAACACTCCTTCAAACAAGGTGATGGAATTAACGCCTGAAGAGCTTGCTTTGTCGAATTTATTCACCCAGAACCGAGGAAAATTACCCTGGCCGACAGAAAGAGGGATCATTTCGGCGCAGTTTGGCGAGCATCCACATCCTGTTTTGAAAAAAGTGGTAACAAAAAACAATGGAATCGATATTTCTACCGTAAAATTAAGCGACGCACGCTGTGTTTTTGATGGTGTTGTAGTGAGTGTAAACAGAATTACTGCCACGAACAATGCTGTTATCGTAAGGCACGGTAACTATTTTACCGTTTATTCAAATCTCGAGGATGTGTATGTGAAACGTGGCGATAAACTCAAAACCAAAGAGCTTGTGGGCCGAATTCATACCGATAAAAACGAAGCCAAAACCGAATTGCATTTCGAGCTGTGGCAAGGACGCCAGATTGTGAATCCTGAGTTTTGGCTGGCGAGGTGAAAATAGTGAGCTAAAGTTCGGCGTGAACTACCTGCCAGGCTGCGCCAGCAGACAGGAAGTTGAGAGGTTGATGGGTTGAAGGGTTGAAAAATCTGACAACACTGACTTCTCCTGACTTCGGTCTTACCGTTTCACAATTTTTCCATTACCTAAATTTATTCCGTCTTTCGTGATTGAATAATAATAAACACCAGCAGCACAATGCTTTCCATTTTTCGTTTTTCCGTTCCAAATGATTGCCGATTTATTTTGCTTGGATTGCGTCTTTTGCCTGAAAACAACCTGACCTTTACTGTCGCTGATCGAAAAATCGAATGTTTCAAAATCAGTTTGATCGAATTCAAATTGGATTTGCTCTGTGAATGGATTTGGAGATGCAGATACAATAAGGGCTGACGATTGACTTTCATCTATTCCGGGAGGATTACAAGCTTGCATTGAAATCGTTAGCGAGTGAATTCCGGCCAAACCGGCATCAAACATGAGTAATGCTGTATAATCACCAACCTCCAAACCCTCACTATCAATATATAAAATAACCTGACTGCTATCATTGGCCGCAACCGTTAGTGTATCGGAATCAAAGCTGAGCCAGTTTACCGGTAATTCATTTGTGATTTGAATGAAATTTGGTGCAAGTGCCAGGTTTTTGATAAAAACTGATGTGTCTCTGAGGGGCGTATTAATAGGAATCACGAGCAATAAACTGTCAGTGCTGAGTGATATTTCCGGCTGATAAACATCGAGAATTACTTCCATACTTTTCACATAAATGTCGTTTGCAAAAACCTGAATTGTGGTCTGAAATTGTCCGATTTCAGTTGTGTTTGCGCTTATGGTCACTTCTACAGAGTCTGACGGAGAAACCGATAATGTATCATCGCTCAATAAAAGCCAGTTAGGCTGATCAGGAAGCTGAAGATTTACCATCACGGTATCAGAACCATTGTTTTTAACGATAAAACTATCGGTTCCAACAGTAGTTTTTGGCAATAAAAAATAAATACTATCAGTGCTAACGTTAATATTGACAGGGGTTTGCAACCGCATGATTGCATTATAAACATTCAGCCGACCTCCGCTTACTGTTAATCCCTGAAGGCCGGGCAACGGATCAATACCTTGCAAAATGGCCTGTTTTATTTCTAATACTTTTTCGGCCGGATGAAGCTTATAAGCTTCCATAAATGAAAAATCAGCTGCTGCAAACAACAAGGCGATTGCACCTGCTACATGTGGACTTGCCATGCTTGTTCCGGTTTTGAAACCGTAGTTTGGATAAATACGTGTAGAATAAATCTGCGTTCCGGGCGCACCCAAATCGATCGAATTCAAGCCATATCCGGCACTACTGAATTTAATGTCCTGACTGGTGGTGTTTGTCACGGTGATAAGCCAGGGCGTGGTAAAAACAGTTGGTATATCGCCTACTTCATCTACATTTACATTGGCATTGGCTGTGGCGCCGACATTTAAAACACCTACTGCACCCAGACTGTCGTACATCATCTCCCAAATCGGATAATCCTCAGCCTGTCCGTTATTCACGCCAAATGAAGAATTTGTCGCTACAATAAAAGCACCTTTTTGTCCATTACTTTCGTTGTACAAGACTCGCATCTCATAAGCGTATGAATAGGCCCGAACAACCGTGGATTCAAGCGTAGAAGATCCAGCAATGGGTAATATTTTTACATTCCAGTTTACGCCCGACACTCCGATACCATTGTTTCCCTTTGCTCCAACGATTCCGCAAACATGTGCCCCATGATCATGATCCGGAATTACTCCCGAATTGTTGTACGCATTCCACCCATCAAAATCATCAACATAGCCGTTTCCGTCATCGTCAATCTGGTTGTTTGGGATTTCATTCCGGTTTTTAAAGAAATTCAGATCGTTGTGAAACAAAGAACTTCCTCCGTCAATGACGGCAACTACGATGGTGTCGCCCAACGCTGTTACACCTCCGGTAGTAATGTCCCATGCACGCAAAGCGTCGATGTCGGCTCCTGCAACACCGCCACCTTCACCATTATTTTGCAGATTCCACTGCTGATAGAAATCCGGATCGTTGGGTTGTGTTTCGACACTTTCACGCAAATCAATCGTATGATTATGCTGCGCCTGAAGCACTTGTGGCGCTTCTTTTAAAAGTGAAAGCAACAGATTCGCTTGTATTTTTGAAATATCGTACTGAAACAAATAAATATTCATCCTTCGTGAGATTATCTCTGTATTTCTGAGATTATAACTCGAAAATGACTGCTCAAATAGTTGTAGATCTTTTTTTTCTTGCAATTGAATGATCAACTCACCCGAAATTATTCCACCTGCTTGCTGGGCTGAAATTCGACAAGAAATGAGTATCAGAAAAACAACAATTGAACCGATCAGTCGAAATTTATACATATTGAAATCAATGAATTAGCAGGACAAAATAAAGGAATATTTCAAAGGCGTTCGAATTTGATTCAAAATTGACCGATAACAGGCTCAATTAGACCAAAAAACCCTCAATATCTATGGAGATTTTTGAACCAAAAAGAAATATTTGTAATATTGTTGTGTTAAATTTTCAGAAAATAAATTAAGTATAAATTAACGAAGAAAAAGATGAAAAAAATTCTATTCTTACTACTTCTTTCCGTTTTTTGTGCAGCATTTCCCGTGTTTGCCCAACAGACAGCAAGCGAGATTAAAGGGGTGATTAAAGACAAAACTACCGGTGAAACACTTCCCGGAGCCAATGTATTGGTTGAAGGAACCACCAATGGTACTTCAACTGATTTTGATGGTAAATTCACTTTGAAAGTACCGGCAGGCGATCTTAAAATTACGGCTAAATTTATCGGTTACGAAAGCCAGACATTGAGTGTAAACCTGACTGCAGGCCAATCACTAACGCTTAATTTCGTATTGAAGTCGAGTGCCACAGAATTGGAAGAATTGGTGGTGGTTGGTTATGGTGTGCAACAAAAAAGTGTTGTAACAGGAGCCATCACGCAGGTGAAAGGAAAAGATCTTGAAAATATGCAGATCAGCCGTATTGAACATGCTTTGCAAGGTAGAACATCAGGTATTACCATTGCCTCAAGTTCGGGTCAACCCGGTGCTGCATCAACCGTTCGTGTACGTGGAACAACCACAATCAACAATAGTGAACCGCTGTATGTGGTTGATGGTGTGCCTGTTGATAACGGTGGAATCGATTTTATCAATTCAGCTGATATCGAATCAATCGAAGTGTTAAAAGACGCTGCATCTGCCGCCATTTATGGTGCGCGTGCTGCGAGCGGTGTAATCTTGGTCACCACCAAAAAAGGTAAAAGTGGCGATATGCGAGTCAGTTATAATATGTATTTCGGAACTCAGGCACCTGCAAACAAACTTAGTTTGCTGAATGCGGAAGAATATGCGATGATCCGGAATGAATCCGCAATAAATGCAAATCCAAACAATCCACTACCATTTCCAGCTATCGGTACTTATGGCGAAGGAACTGATTGGCAGGGAACAATCTTCAATAAGGACGCCCGTATTCAAAACCACGAAGTGAGTGTGAGTGGTGGTAATGACCGTTCAACCTATTTCACCTCATTTGGTTATTATGACCAGGAAGGTGTTATAGCCACATCTATTTCAAATTACAAAAGGCTAAACTTACGACTTAATGCAACACATAAAGTGAACGATTGGTTGCGTTTTGGAACCAATATCGGCTATTCGCATATTAAAAGTCAGGGTTCATTAAATACCAATAGCGAATATGGCGGCCCATTGGCATCTGCCATCAACCTCGATCCGATTACTCCATCCGTAATCACCGACCCAGCGGTTTCAGGGCTTCCACCATACAGCAATCAGCCTGTTGTGCTTGATCCAAATGGTAATCCTTATGGTATTTCACCTTATGTTGCACAGGAAATGTCGAATCCATTGGCATATATTCAAACCCGTCAAGGAAACTTTGGTTGGTCCGATAATTTTGTGGGTAATGCTTATGCAGAAATCGAGCCGATTAAAGGTTTGAGAATTCGCTCTGACCTGGGTGGAAAACTTGCATTTTGGGGTGACGAAAGTTTCACTCCAATTTACTATTTAAATGCCGCCAACTCTAATTTACTTAAAAATTCATACTCAAGAGGAAATAGCAAGGGCTTAATCTGGAACTGGGAAAATACAGCTTCCTATTCAAGGGATTTTGGTATGCATCACGTAACTGCATTGTTGGGAACAACTGCCTGGGTTCAAAATTCAAGTGGGATAAGTGTTACCTATTCAGGTCTTCCTGTTGATAATTTCGATGATGCCTCTATGAACTACTCAGTTGCAACAGAAGACAGAATTGGAAGTGGATGGGAAGCTCCCGACCACAAAGTCAGTTCGGTTTTCGCCAGGGCAATTTACAATTACAGCGATAAATACTTGTTCACTGGTATTATTCGCCGTGATGGTTCTTCTCGCTTTGGAAGCAACAATAAATTTGGTTATTTTCCATCAGCCTCAGTAGGTTGGGTACTTACAAAAGAAAGTTTCTGGCCAGTAAATGACATTGTCAGTTATGTAAAAATCAGGGGATCGTATGGTGTTACTGGAAATGATAATATTGGTGATTTTCAGTATCTTGCAACCATTGGTGGAGGTAGAGATTATACTTTTTCCTATGATAACTATATCATCGGATATAGCCCAAATGCTCCTTCAAATCCTGATTTGAAATGGGAAGAAACAAGTCAGTCAAATGTCGGTTTTGAAGCCACCTTCCTCGAAGATTTCCGAATGGTATTTGATCTTTACAGCAAAAATACCACAGGCATGCTTCAGCCTATTATTTTACCAGGTTATGTAGGTGCCGCAGGATCACCAACCGGAAATGTTGCATCCATGACAAACAAAGGCGTTGAATTGGAATTGGGATATCACAAACAATTAGGCCAGGTAAACTTTGAAGTCAAAGGCAATTGTTCCTATCTGAAAAATGAAATCACCGACCTTGGTACAGTTGAATTCAGAACCGGTGCCAATTTCCAATCCAGTGCTTATGAAATCAGCCGTTTAACTGTAGGCCAACCTGTTGGTTCATTTTATGGTTTTCAGGTGTTAGACATCTTCAATTCCATTGCCGAAGTACAACATCACAAAGATAAAGATGGCAATATGATTCAGCCTAATGCCAAACCGGGTGATTTCCGTTTTGCTGATTTGAATAGTGATGGCAAAATCACAGCTGACGACCGTACTTTCATCGGCGATCCTACCCCTACATGGACCTATGGTTTCACTGTTTCGGCCAATTATAAGGGTTTTGATGTGCTTTTATTCGGACAGGGTTGCGCGGGTAATGATGTGTTTAATGGATTACGCCGTTTGGATATTCCGGCAGCAAACTGGACAACAGATGCATTGGATCGCTGGACTGAAACAAACCATTCGCAAGATTTCCCAAGAATCGTAAATGGTGACCCAAACAAAAACTTCACAAATCCTTCAACTTTTTACCTGACAAGTGGAGCATACTTTAGAATCAAGACCTTGCAAATTGGTTACACCATTCCGAAGACTATTATCAATAAAATCGGATTGCAACAGCTCAGGATTTATGTAAGCTCAAACAACCTGGCAACGTTTACCAAATATACCGGATTCGATCCTGAAATTGGTGGCGGAAGTTATGGTATCGATCGGGGCGTTTATCCACAGGCGCGTTCATTTGTTTTTGGTTTAAATGTTACAATTTAATTTAATAAAATCATGAAAAAGAATATTTTATATATAGGTGCACTGGTTTTGGGAGGTTTGATTTTGAACTCCTGTACCAAAGATTGGCTCGAAGTGAAGCCAAAAGGCACAACCTTAGAAGCTAATTACTATAAAAACGCTGATGAAGCTTTTGCTGCTTTGGTTTCATGTTATGATCCGCTCGGTGCCGAAGTAGTAAAAGATTATGCCACAAAAATCGGCTTGATGAATACCGCATCCGACGATTGTTATGCAGGCGGTGGTGCTTATGCCGATCGTGCAACCTGGGAAGCCTGGAACTCTTATACGCTTGAACCGGCCGTTGGTCCGCAAGCTGATTTCTGGGGAAGAAACTTCACCGGAATTAATCGCGTTAATACTTTATTATCGAAAATAGATGCCATTCCCATGGATGAAGCTTTGAAAGCCCGCTTTACAGCTGAATGCAAATTCTTGCGTGGTTATTATTATTTCGATCTTGTTCGATTGTTCAAAAACGTACCTTTATTTACAAGTTTGCTTGCTCCTGCTGAATTTTTCAACGTAATCCAAGCTGATCCAAAAGATGTGTGGATTCAAATTGAAAAAGACCTCAACGAAGCAATTCCAAACCTACCAGAAGTCGTTTCAGTTGATGAAAGCGGCCGTGTAACCAAAATGGCAGCTGTGGCTTTGTTAGGAAAAGTGATTCTCACACAGAATAATGAAGGCCGTATGATGGAAGCTGCCAATTTGTTTGATCAGGTTAATACCTCTCCAAACTATCATCTGCTCGAAAACTATGGTGATATTTTCCGTCCAAGCAATAAATTCAATGCTGAATCAATCTTCGAAATCACTCATACATCGGCAGCAGTTGGCTATTGGGGACCATGGCCACCAGCTGGTGAAGGCATGATTTTCACACAGATGTGCGGTCCGCGCGCTTATTCCGGTCCAACATATGCAGCCGGATGGGGTTTCAATCCGATTAATCTCGATTTGGTGAACCTTTTAAAGATCGATCCTCGCTACAAAGCCACTGTTATTAATGTCGACAGTATGGAACAAGCCGGAGTTGCCTCTTACGAAAAAGGCTACCAAAACACAGGCTATTTTATTGGAAAATGGGCACCAGAAAAAGAATTTCTTTCCTCAGGAAGTGGTGAGCCAGTGTTGATGTGGCCTTATAATTATATCGAAATCCGTTTGGCAGATACTTATTTACTTGAAGCTGAAGCACTGGTACGTGCCGGTGATGCCGGACGTGCCCAACAATGGCTTGATGCTGTTCGTGCACGTGTTGGACTTACCTCTGTTCCTGCAACACTCGATAATATTTACAAAGAACGTCGCCTTGAATTGGCAACAGAAGGTCATCGCTGGTTCGACCTTGTCCGCACAGGTAAGGCTGCCGATGCTTTGGCTTTTAAAGGTTTTGTTTCTGGAAAACACGAAATTCTTCCAATTCCACTTGAAGAGTTGAACAATACCAAATTGAAGCAAAATCCTAATTATTAGGAGATAAAACTGATTAAGATTAAGTTTATAAGCCATAGGTTCACAGATTAAATAGAGATTTTCTTTATAAAAATCCGAGAATCTGTGGCTTGATTTTTGATATTCATGTTTTGATAATTTCCAAAATATAAAATATTAGATTGTTTTGGATTGAAAAGTTTAAACCCAAAAATGTATATATTTATATATCAATAGATTATAATTATGATAAACACTAAATCTTTGACAATGCAGGTCATGGCTATTTTTCTCCTAATAGGACTAAACACAAGCTGTACAAAAACCGAAACGCCTCCTCCGATTGTTATTTTTCCAACGATCAGTTTAAGTCAGAGTGTTCTGGTAAATGAAGGTACCGGAAACGCTGCCAATGCAGGCATTACTGTTAATCTATCAAAAGCATCGACGGCAGAGTTTAGTTTCAAAGTTACGACATCCGATGGAACCGCGATTGCCGGACAAGATTATACGGCAGAAAACGGACTGGTTGTAACGGTTCAACCCGGTGAGTTGTTCAAAACGATAAATATTACCCTAGTTGGCGACGATATTTTTGAAATGGATGATTCATTTACCGTCAGCATTTCCGATCCTGTTGGCGCTACCTTGGGATCGGTTACCTCAACAAAGGTTACAATCATAAACGACGATACATATACTCCTGAAATTGCTGCTGATGGCCCCATTACACCCGACAATTATCCGGGCATGACTTTGGTTTGGAGCGATGAATTTAGCGATGCGACGATAAATGCAGATAACTGGACACACGAACAAGGCGCTGGTGGCTGGGGAAACAATGAGCTTCAGAATTACACGAACATGCCTGGGAATTCATCTGTAGTTGATGGCAAACTCAATATTACTGCTACCAAACCGGCACCAAATTTCTATCGTTCGGCACGTATGATTTCGAAAGGGAAAAAAGAATTTACGTATGGCAGAATCGATATTCGTGCCAAAATGCCAATCGGAAAAGGAATCTGGCCGGCACTCTGGATGCTTGGTGGTAATATCAGCTCAGTGAGTTGGCCAAAATGTGGTGAAATCGACATCATGGAATACCTCGGTCACGATCAGGTTAAAATATATGGCACAGCACATTACGATAAAAATGGGCATCAGTCGAAAGGCGGAAATTACGTTTTACCAAATGGCGGAAGCTATCACGAACAATTCCATGTATTCAGCATTGTCTGGCAGGAAAACTCGATTAGATGGTATGTTGATTATCACAAATATTTTGAAGTTTCCTCAACAAGTATTGAATTTGCAGCCTTCAATTTGCCTCAGTTTTTCATTATGAATATAGCTGTAGGCGGCAACTGGCCTGGTAATCCCGATGCTTCCACACAGTTTCCTCAAACCATGTATGTCGATTATGTGCGGGTTTTTCAATAAAAGCATGATTTTAATTCATTTTTGCGAATAATTTCTGTTTCTTTGTTCAGTCAAATTAATCAAAGAAGTATGGATGAAATTATTCAGTTAAAAATTACTTTACAACGCTCAAATCCAGCTATTTGGAGAAGGATTCTGGTAGAAAAAAACGTCACCTTTTATGGTCTGCATGAGATAATCCAGATTGCAATGGGTTGGGAAAATTGCCATCTCTTCGAATTTGACGTAAATGGCATCAGGTTTAATCAACCTGAGGACAATTTCAACGGTGATTTCAACGATTTAGGTTTGGAAAATATTGAAGATGAAGATGATACCGATTCAGAAGAAGATGATGAGGATGAAATGACAGAGTTTGACATCAATGATTTTAAAAAAGGCGATGAATTAGACGCTTCTTATGTAGCACTCGGACAGGTTTTGACTTCTTCAACAAAAAAGTTCACGTATGTGTACGATTTTGGAGATAGCTGGACGCATGAAATAACGATTGAGAAATTCTTGCCGGTGGATGCAAAAAGAGATTATCCCGTGTGTTTAGCCGGTGAAAATCAATGTCCTCCCGAAGATTGTGGCGGAATTTTTGGTTATTACAATCTGCTCGAGATATTAAAAAACAAGAAGCATCCCGAATACAGGTCAATGCGCGAATGGTTGGATGGAGATTTTGACCCGACTTTTTTCGAGATTCATGAGGTAAATAATATCCTTAAATTGTTCAAGGTAATTCCTGAAAATCCTGAGGATAATTAGCCTTAAACGACTATCGTAAAGCTTGTGCCTTTTCCTAAAACGGAATCAACGTTGATGGTAAATTCATGCGCATCTAATATTTTTTTTACGATGCCTAAACCTAATCCCGTTCCCTTTTCGCCAAAAGTACCCATGGTTGTCTTTCGTGTAAATCCGGAAAAAAGACGTTCGCAAGTATCTTTATCCATACCCATACCCGAATCTGTGATTATAATACTGTTTTGCCCGTTGCTGTTCGAAAAATGCAGGCTGATCGTACCACCTTCGGGTGTGAATTTTACCGAATTGCCAACCAGATTGTTGATTGCCTGACCAAGCAAGGTTTCATCGGCCTGAAAACTGCAATCAGAATCTATTTTCTTCTCGAATGTGATGTTTTTCTTTTTGAGTTTTGCCGATTGCATTTTCTCAACGTAATTGGCCAGATTCAATGGTGAAACAGGCTTTTTTGTAATCTTAAAATTGCCAAGCTCAAGATTCGACCATTGGTAAAGTTTGTCGTTGTAGTCGAGCAGACGAAGCATCTCATTTTTGATATCGGTGAGAAGTTCGAGTTGCTGTTCATCGAGTTTGTTGATTAGATCCTCATCTGTCAGTAATAGCTCTGAAAGCCCGATAACAGCGCCAATGGGTGAACGTAAATCATGCGAAATGATCGAAACAAACTGATCTTTGAAACCCAGCAGCTGCTTTAATTTTCTTTCGGCATTAGCCAGTTGATCGAGTGTCAGCTTTTGTTCTCTTGCTTTTTGAATGAAGCCATCACTCATTCCGTTTTCCTGATTGGAAGGTTTAATCAGCAGATAGTTGCGTTTATCGTTTCTTAAGGCCAGTGCCTGAAGATAAATATGGGTTCCATTTTTATTTGTTTCTTCCCATAAACCACTGATAACCTTCCCGTTATATTGTGAAGACCAGATTTCTTCTGCTTCTATCTGAAAAACTTCGATGTAGGGAAAGGTCTCAATCAAATCAATTTTTTGATCATCAGAATACAATTTTTTATTGAGTTGGTCGAACCAGAAAGGTGTGATTCCATGAAATCGGTATCCGTCTTTTTCTCTTTCAAATGTCAAATAATCGAGTAAGTAAAGTGCTGATAATGTTCCTTTTACTGTTGATGCTTGTTTGTTATCCCGGGTGCTTTTTAGTTTTTCCTCGTTATAATATTGAATGATTGGATGGATAAGTTCAACCTCTTTGCTTTGATCAATCAAAATCACCCATGTATTATTTTCATCGTCGTTGAGAATGTGCACTTCCACATAAACTTTTTCTTTGATTAAAACATGCGAAATAACCATCGGATTAATCAAAGGAGGAACCATACCGAACAAAAAAGGTGCATAATCTTCAATAGGTTGTCCCTCAGTTGGTTGTTGGTCAAAATACCGATCAAGCGAACCATGCCAATACCTTATCAAACCTCCATCATCGGCTTGCAGCATCACTACGCCAATATAAGGTGGAATTTCTTTGAGGATATAGTTAAATATCGGATCTGAAAATTGTTGGGTAAGGTTTTTTGTGAGCGATTTCATCATAAAATCTTGAAGTAATTATTGGATTTCTAACATCATTTTGGTGAGTAGCGAAAACGCTTCCTCAACCATTTTATCTTCTTTTGCGCTAGTGAGCATAATCTGCCAACCTGATTGTTTCAGCCTATTAATTGCTTCCGGGTCTATTTCCCACGCTTCCGTTAAGTCTGATTTGTTGATTAGTAGGATGAAAGGAGCATTTTTGGTAGTTACTTCGGCCATTTCCTGTAATCTTTTAGCAATCTGCAAGGTTTCGGCCCGGGTTCCGTCAGCAACCAGAAAATATCCAGATGAGCCATACAGATAAGTTGGTTTAACGATCATGAAATCGTCATCTCCATATAAATCCCATAACATAAGTGTTACTTCGGTATCATCCACTTTCACAATTTTTTGGTCGATTTTAACGCCAATCGTGGTGTGGTATTTATCACTGAAAATGCTGTTTACAAACCGCTGAACCAAGCTTGTTTTTCCCACCGCAAAGGCACCAAGCATGACTATCTTTTTCTTTATCATATTCTATTTCAAAGTTTTATCAAATACATCAAAACAAACTGACCGAAGTGAAATCTTTGTATTCACATCTTCTTCAAACAACACTTTGGCTTCCAATAAATTTTCCGGTAAGCCGGCTTTTTTTAACAATGCAACAAATTGTTCTGCTCTTTTGGTAGCAACCACCCGATTAGCTTCTGCATTTGATTTTCGGTTTGTGTAAGAAATCACATAAATAGCCATCTCCTTGTTATACAGTTTGTTGTACTCTACCAAATGTGTAGCTGCATGCAACAGCGAATCGAATTGAATTTGTTGTTGTTGATCCAAAGAAATAATGTTTTGTTCGAAAATAAAGCAATATTTTTGAATAGCAGGTATAATCCAATGTAAATCAGGTGATTTTGATACATTCATTTCTGAAATGTCAATGCTGTTTACGCCATACACTTTATAGGCATCTTGACTGGCCAGGTTTATCCAATCTGTTGATGCTGTTCCTTTCATCAGTAATATGCCATTTGCATAATCGAAAAAGGTTGTTGCCGGAGGATTAAGGATTTCAACGGCTCGTTTTATAACGATATTCGTTTCGAGAGAAATATAGGGTTCAAAATTGAAAACAAGTTTCGAACGATCAAGAGTATATAAATTTAACAGATTGTCATATCCTTCGGCCTGAAAATCGCGTAAACCGGAAATAAAGGTTGTACTACCGCTTTTCTCGATATTGGTCAAATGATATCCCGGAATCGCTTCGAGTTCTGTTAAAAATTTATGGAGACGTTGTTTACGTTCGAAACGGACATATAAAAGATACGATCCAAAACAAATTATCAAGAATAATATGCTAAGTAAAGGCCAAGGAACAGAGCTCTTTTTGATCTTCTTTTCTTTGATTAGACAGTTTCTTAGGAATTTCGAAGAAAGTTTAAAAACTTCTGTATCACCTTTAAATTTCTCAAGATCGATTGCGTGGTTAAAATGCACAGCTTCAACAGTTTCCATTATTGTTAGGCGATAATCTGATGGTGGCTGACCTTCAACAATGGCAGCGATAATCGCAAAAGGACCTTGTTCAATCAATATTTTAAGTTCACCAACCTGAATTTCATCCAAAGAAGAGGAAGCGTTACCAGCAAAGGAATCGTGCACAAAATCACGTATCGCGCTAAGCATTCCTGCTACCATATCTGATTCAAGATCAACGTTTTCATCTGCAATTTCCTGATGAAGCAAAATACCTGTTTCGCGATGGATAAAAAACACCTGACGAACGTGGTAAACGTAAGTGTTTGCCATCACTATTTCGGCAAATGACTTTTTGCTGAACATTGCCTGAAAGCGCCATTTCAGACTTTTGGGCGACAGACCGGATTCCAAGGTTGCGTTTACCGAAGCGATGAGTTTTTTCATGTCTTCCGAAACGGCTTTGCGTATGGCGGGGCCCATCACCGGAAACAAAATATCGGCTAATTTCTGCGGGTTTTTCTGGATGCTTTTGTGCATGGCATCCTCAATAAACGGCGAAAGTGCGTCCACCGTAATGATGCCTCTGTCGATAAGTTTCCGGATGGAATATGGCAGCCATTCGCTTATTTCTTCGGCAAACTCCTGAGGATCACGCATGAGTCGTTGCAGCCGCTCAAGTTCAACTTGGTTAAGGCCGATAATGAGCGAACGCAATTCGTTGAGTTTGCCCAAATCGAGGATATCGTCCACTTTCTTTTCCTGTTTTTCTTCCATGGCTATTCCGTTGCTTCTGGGTTTTCAGGTTCTTTATCAACCAGTTGCATGGCTATTTCGGAAAGCAAAACTGCCAGTGCACTGCGTTCAACTTTCGATTGCCTGATGTCTTCCAGTTGTGAAAGGAATTGCGTTTTCAGGTCGGAGAGTGCTTTTTTTTGCTGCTTGACGAATGTTTCGTTTTGTTCATTCAGCAATTGTTTTATCGAATTGATTTCTGTAGTCAGCTTTTCATCGAACTGTTGCATGCGATTTTGCAATTGCGTTAACTCTTCATGCATTTGCAAAGTTTCTGTTTCCCTTTGCTTTTTCTCTACAAGTAATGCGTCTTCAAGAGTTGTGTAAGTTGTTTTAGATGAAGATTTTATCTCTTCAATATGCAGACTGAATTTTTCGTCAATAGCTGCGATTTCATCCCGCAATGAAACTTCAGTTTTGACTGTGCGCTTTTCGAGTTCTGTGAGGTTATTCCCAAAAAGTATGTCGCGTATTTTGGATATATTTTCAGTTTCTTTAGTCATTGGATAAATTGATTTTAGATCATTTATTTTTCAAAAATCGGTTTCTGTTATACAATTCAGTTGGTAAATATACTAAACTTTGAAAATTAAGGAAATAGGGAAAAGATTTCACGATTTCATGGATCAGTTTTTTATGTAATATAGCATTATATCCAACAATTTTTATCTTTGCAGAAACACTATCATGCAAATAGATACAAAAGTACTTGCTGAATTAGGTGGGACGATAAGGACGGCTAAAAAAGGTGAAACGATCTTTGCACAAGGAGATTACCCGCATTTTTACTTTCAAATTATTGAAGGAAAAGTTAAAATGATTTCGACAACAAGTGAAGGAAAAGAATACATTCAGGGGATCTTCACAGATGGTGAAAGCTTTGGCGAACCTCCTCTTTTTGTAAATGAGGTTTATCCGGCATCTGCTATTGCCTCCTCCTTTGTAAACTATTATCGCTTGCCGGTAAGTGTATTTTTTGAGATACTTGAACAAAACCCATCTATTTTGATGATTTTCACTCGTATATTTGCCCGAAGAATATATAATAAAACGTTGTCTGTCAACGATCTGATTACAAATACACCTGAATTTCGGATTTTTGGAATGTTGAAAAATTACAAAAAACGAAATTGTATTACAGATGAAAGAGTTTTAATACCTTTTACCAGACAAGAGATTGCCCACTTTACAGGCCTTAGAGTTGAAACTGTTATTCGAACATTGAGAATAATGAAGGAAGAAAAGAAAGTGATCATCGAAAACAGAAAACTATATTTTTAATATGATTTATCGCATTAATTGGCTAAAAATTTCTTTGTTTAACTTGTTGATAGTTTCCTTGTTAGGAATTCTCATGCGTTATAAAATTGCATTTGAGTTTCCATTACTCGACCAAAAACACGTTCAATTAGCCCATTCGAATTTTGCTTTTGCTGCCTGGATAAGTCAGACGTTATTTGTTTTTATCATCAATAGTTTTCGTGAAACATGGCTCCGAATCAATCAAAAACGCTATGATTTGATACTTTTCCTGAATCTTATTTCCGCTTATTCTTTGCTTATTTCCTTCATCACCTCGGGATACAGCATCGTTTCAATTATATTATCTATTGGTAATCTATTGATATCATGCATAATGGCCATTTTTTTATTAGTCGATTTACAGAAATTGAACAGCAGAACCAATCATGCAACAATATGGTACAAGTCGGGATTGTGGTTTCTTTTACTTTCAGCCTTTGGCTACTTGGGATTGGTGTACATTGTTGCGAGCAAAACCTTTACCGCCAACGGTTATTTGGGAACTTCTTTTTTTTATTTGCATTTTCAATACAATGGGTGGTTTTTCTTTGCTTGTGCCGGACTCTTTATTTCGTATTTACAATCCAAATTGCCTGATTTTACTTTTAATTCATTGATTTATAAATTGGTCGTAATAAGTTGTGTGCCGGCATATTTTTTGTCAACACTTTGGGCGAAACTGCCGGTCTGGCTTTTTTGGACGGTGGTTATAGCTGCTTCTTTACAAGTGCTGGCGTGGTTACTTTTTCTTCTGGATTTGAAAAAGTTACTGCGATCTAACAAAAATATATTTAGTCCTTTACTCCAAAGTCTTTATGTATTTGTTGCTATAGCTCTATCAATCAAATTTTTACTTCAGCTGGCTTCCACTTTTCCGGAAGTTAGTAAATTGGCTTTCGGATTCCGGCCTATCGTAGTAGCTTATCTGCATCTGATGCTACTTGCATTTGTTACGGTATTTGTTTTGTCGCAATATATTTCGAACAAAATTGTGATTCCAAATAACCGTATAAGTTGGTCGATTTATCTATTTCTTTGTGGTGTTTTCCTGAATGAAGTTGTTTTGATGATTCAAGGAATAGCCTCATTTTCATATATATCGGTACCTTATGCCAATGAATCGTTGTTCATTATTTCAATATTGATATTTATCGGCTTGGGTTTTTTTATTTCATCCATCAAATGGAAAAAATCAGGATTTGGTAATGTAATTCTATGATCTGAATCATAAGATTAATTTGTAGATAGTTATGTACTTTGTAACATAAAATTTAAACAAAATGAAGATATTTTTTAAAAGTATTGCTGTAATTGCAATCATGGCCATTGGAGCCTGTACACAAAATCAGGAAACTAAAACCGAATCCGCTGTTAGTGATGTAAAATTAACTGGTCAATCAGGTGTTCAGGACGATGTTTCAGCAAAAAATATTGTTGGCATAGCCGCCGGAAGTGCTGATCATACAACATTAGTAGCCGCAGTTAAGGCTGCAGAATACCTTGATGTATTGAGCAATGCGGGTCCATTTACGGTTTTCGCACCCGTAAATGCAGGTTTTGATAAGTTGCCAGCCGGCACAGTTGAGACTCTTTTAAAACCAGAAAATAAAGATGCTTTACGCAACATTTTAGAATACCATGTTGCTGTGGCGGTTTTCAAGCCAGGCGCTTTTAAAGATGGTCAGAAATTGGGAATGGTTAATGGAGATATGATTACCATTTCGGTGAAAGATGGTAAAGTCATCATCAATGGAAATTCAGAAATCGTTGCTTCTATTCCTGCAACCAATGGTATTATTCATGTTGTGACAGAAGTATTGCTTCCTCCGGCAAAATAAGTCGAACTAAAATTTACATAGATTGGCAATCGGAAAATGCTTCGGTTGCCAATTTTTTTTGAAGTAAGCTCACTTCTTTTTGATTTGGTATCAGAGATCTTTCCTATTAAACTTGATCAGTGAAATCCAGAAAGGAATAGCTATCCAAAGAATCAGTAGCAAAAAGGTAAGAATTAATCCAAGATCGGTTCCAAAGAAATCCTTGAAAATAGCACCGGTGTAGCCCATCATCGCCGAAACATCTAAATGTAACAGTATCAGGATTCGCGATAGGTCAATCGGGTTAAAAGCGGTAACTCCAACCATTAATTTTTCGATCGGGTAATCAGAAAACTGGAACATCAGAAACAAAATGATGCCGTCGAACAACAGTGCGAAAAATAACCAGGTCATGATCGAAATACCAATTCCTTTAGCCTTGTCGCGCGTTAAAATGGAAGCAAACATGGATATTGCAACGAAAACTACTGAAACCAATATTCCTACAGAAACCATCATAAAACCAAGTTTATCAGGTGAATATACCAGTATAGGAATCCCGGCACCAACCAAAAACGCGATGGTAAGCGAGATTGCCAATCCCGAAAATAGACTGAGCCAAATGCGCCAGCGTTGAATAGGCTGACTTAATAAGAGTTCGATAAATTCGGAGCTGTTGTAGATGTAAATAGTTGAAAACATGATGGATACCAACGGAACGTTGAGTAAAATAACGTTTAGTAGCGTAAGCATCCCTTTGCTGCTATTGTCTTCCAGGCTGAAAACGCTCCACGACAAGAGTGCAAGTAATATCGTATAAATCAATACGATGCGATTTCGTATGATATTAATAACCACAAACTTCGTAATTCTATTCATGGTGTTGTTTTTTTAGAATTTGTGCGATTGATTTCGAAATTTTCACCTCTTTGGTTTCATTCACCAATTCTTCCACTGTTTTAAAGAACTCGATATTACCATCTTGCATAAAAATGATACTTGTAACAAGGTCGTCAAGTTCGCTCAAAAGGTGGGAAGTGATCAGGATAATTTTGCCTTTTTCTTTTTCCTTAATGATTTTTTCTTTTAATATTTCCGATGCAAGTGGATCAAGTCCGGCTGTAGGTTCATCTAAAATAAGCACATCCGGATTGAATAAAAATGCCAGCACAGCGCTCACTTTTTGTGTTGTTCCACCCGAAAGTGTGCGCATTTTCTTCTCGGAGAGTTCATCCAAACGGAATGCATGCATCAGCTCTTCGTCCAAGGCTAATTTGCTTTGTCTAATCTCTTTCATCATGGCAATGATCTGCCCAATAGACATATTGTCGGGATAACGCCCAATTTGAGGCATATAGCCAATTTGTTCGCGGTATTGATATCCACGTGAAATATTGTGCCCATCGAAAAGCACTTCGCCTTTGTCAGGCAATACCATGCCAAGAATTATCTTTATGAGCGTGGTTTTGCCACATCCGTTTGGGCCAATCAAAGCAATACATTCGCCCTTTTTAAACGAAAGATTAATATCGTTCAAAACCTGTAATCTACCAAAACGCTTATATAAATTATTTATTTCTATCATAATGATAATGAATGCATTAATGGACTATTATCCACAAAATTATCAGGAGTGATACTTGGTATCATCTTCTCTGACCGATCGAGCAAGGTTACCATAAAACTCCTAAAAAGGAGCATCGCCGGAGGGTTATTTTCAACGATTACCGAAAAAATACTCAGAGGATGGTAAGGCACATCGCCAATATTGTCGCGATTCAAATCGTAACCTTCGTATTTATCCCAGTAATTACCTGAAAATGTGTTCAATACGAGTGTGCCATTGGTGCTGATATCGAAAGTATTGTTAATGAAATTATTGGAAGTAATGGTGTTATCCATGCAATTTGCCTGAATTTTCATGCCCCAACCGTTTGAAGCGAAACTATTGTTTTCGACAATCGCACGGTTTACTCCTTCCATATAAATACCTGAAGTATTGTTGTTAAATGAGTTTCCGGTAATAAAACTGTCCGAAATGTCTTTTAACAGCAGACCATAAGCGGCGTCGCCCCAATTTTCTTCAAAAATATTGTTAATCATCTTCACATGTTTGGTAAACATCACTGCCACACCAGCGCCATTATTGCGAAAAGTGTTTTCGATGTAGTCGTCGTTGTTCGAAAACATGAAGTGAAGTCCGTAGCGAATATTGCTGTCCGAATTGTTTTTTTCTATCAATGAGTTGGTGACAAATTCGAAATAAATGCCATCGCGGTGACCCGAAATCGTATTGCCCGAAATATACAAGCTATCGCTTTTCCAACAATGGATTCCATTTCCAATTTGCTGTTCTTCAATGCCATATGCTTTTATCGTGTTATTTTCGATAACACAGTTTTTGCAATATTGAAGGTAAACACCGAAAAAGTTATCATCTAAAACATTGTTCCTGACAGTTACAAATTTACTGTTATATACTTTGATTGCACCCGGATCGGTCATCGAACTGAAACCTGAGTTTTGAAACCGAAATCCCTCAATAATTACATGATTGGCTTTTACCGAAAGGATTTCATATTTTTTTTGACCATCAACAACAGGAAGGTTTTTGCCTATGAGATGCACTGATTTTTTCAAAATAAGATTTCCTTCGACATAAAATCCCCCAAAAACGATGATTGAATCACCATCATTTGCGGCATCGAAAGCGAGCTGAAGTTTGGAAAACAACTTACTTTCTCCAACCGAAATTGTTCGGCTGATAAGTAATAAAGGAAAGGCAAGAGAAAGAAAAAAAATACTTATTAACCTCATTTTCAATAGTAAGCATGCCGCGAAGCGTGTTAAAATATTGTATTAACCGAATTCAAAAAGAAATAACCTTGTAATTTAAGCTTAAATTCACTTTTCAATTTGTTCCCATGAGGTTGCGTTGGCTTGCAGCCGCATTCTGTTGTTTTGAGCACTATCCACCTGGCTAAAAGCCGCTATATTTCCTCTCATTGGGCTTGCAATATTATCACCTTTTATGAACACAGCGATCTCGACATTGATTAATTTGTTTGGCACACTGAAATCTGATACAAAATATCGGGAATTTGAAAGTTTTGAAGTGGTTTTATAAGCTACCAGACAGCTGATGTCATCAAACTTATAAATTCTTCCTTTTGAGCTAATTAATTCCGATGCAAATCGAATATCGGTTATTGTCATTTTGCAGTTATCGCAATTATCCACATTCAATTTTATCGGTTGTGGTTCGGCTTGCCCGCATGATGCTGATAACAACAATACGATTGTTGAAACACAGGCTATCCCTGCCTTTTTACATTTGATGATTTTATTTTCGAGTAACACGACAAAAATCATGATTAATCCACTAAAAACCATTAGCCAGCCTCCGATATCCGGAACTGAATAGGCTCCAAAGTTGAGCAATTGTTTAAATCCAATCAATGGAGGTTGATATACCATTCCTGGAACGATAATGGCCGCATTTGGA
>CANNKD010000015.1 GCA_947505205.1 Bacteroidota bacterium
AGTGCGCCGATTTTTTTGTGTCGTTCGTCAGTAAGGCCGGTTTGTTCGATCATTTCGTCAATGCGTGCTTTTGTCGATTTACCTAATTGATAAATACCGGCGCTAAACTCAAGGTATTCACGCACATACATATCAATATAAAGCGGATTGTGCTCAGGTAAATAACCAACTAACCGCCGCACCTCTATGGAATTTTCAATAACATCCAAGCCATTGATGGAGGCTTTTCCGGAACTCGGTGGAATGAAACAGGATAAAATTTTCATGAGCGTTGATTTACCTGCACCATTAGGGCCTAACAGCCCAACCACTTCACCTTTGTTTATTTCGAAACTTACCGAATCGAGAGCCTTTTGTTCGCCATAAAGTTTGGTAATGTTTTCAACTAAAACCGACATGTCTGAAATGAATTTGATTGCAAAAGTAGGCAAATAGAGGTTAATCTCAATTTGCAATAAGTTAAAACCTCCTAAAAACATCTATCTGGTTCATTCCAATAATAGACTACATTTGCCAACCTTTAGGAGCAACTTTAGAACATCTAAAGAACTCTACTGCAAAGCATCTAAGAAATATTAACAAATTATTGTTCGTAAATTTGTTATTACGATAATTTGTTTCTATTTTTGCACCCCCGTTTTGGGATAAGTACGTACTGATACGTCACAAGAAACATTAAGAGTCAAATGAATACATTGAGTTACAAAACTGTTAGCGTAAACAAAGAGAACGCAAACAAAGGTTGGGTTGTCATCGATGCCGAGAGTCAAATCTTAGGCAGGCTGTCATCACGGGTAGCATTGATCCTCAGAGGAAAACACAAGCCATCCTACACTCCACACAGCGATTGTGGTGATAACGTGATCGTTATCAATGCCGATAAAATTGCTTTAACAGGCAATAAGGCAGAAACAAAATATTATATCCGTCATTCGGGTCACCCCGGCGGACAAAAAGTAAGGACTTTTGCTGAACAAATGAAACGCAAACCCGAAGTAGTAATCGAAAAAGCTGTAAAAGGCATGCTTCCAAAAACTATTTTAGGTGCCGAATTGTTCCGCAATTTGTATGTTTATGCCGGTCCAGAGCATAAACATGAAGCCCAACAGCCAAAATTAATTAATCTTAATTCAATTAAATAAGTACCATGGAAGTAATCAACGCCTTAGGCAGAAGGAAAACTGCAGTTGCCCGCGTTTATCTTAAAGCAGGTAACGGCACTATCACTATTAACAAAAGGGATTATAAAGAGTACTTTCCTACCGGGATTTTGCAATTTGTTGTTGAACAGCCACTTATGCTTACCAATAATGTTGGCAAATATGATATCAAAGTAAACTTAGATGGTGGTGGTATCAACGGTCAGGCCGAAGCATTAAGCCTTGGCATTAGCCGTGCGCTGGTTGAAATAGATGCTGAATATCGTCCTGTTTTAAAAGCAAAAGGATTGATGCGTCGCGACCCACGTATGGTTGAACGTAAGAAACCAGGTCAGCCAAAAGCCCGTAAGAAATTCCAGTTCAGCAAACGTTAAGATTGCACCCGCTGTGGATGGTTTAGTATCCAAATTGTTGAGACTTCTCTTTGCAGAGCTACTCAGCAATTGTTTTTTAGTGAATGTAAACAATTATTAATCAAAAATCTATGTCACAAGTAACTTTCGAAGAATTATTAGACGCTGGTGTACACTTTGGTCACCTTCGCCGCAAATGGAATCCAAATATGGCGCCATATATTTTTATGGAACGCAATGGAATCCACATCATTGACTTATACAAAACACAGGCTAAAATTGAAGAAGCAGCAAACGCCATGCGTCAGTTAGCCCGTTCAGGCAAAAAAGTGCTTTTTGTTGCTACAAAAAAACAAGCCAAAGCCATCGTTGCCGAAGAAGTTTCAAAAGTAGGCATGCCTTATGTAACCGAACGCTGGCCAGGTGGTATGTTGACCAATTTTGCCACCATCCGTAAGGCTGTTCGCAAAATGGTAAATATCGATAAATTGATGGTAAGTGACTCATACCTCAATCTTTCGAAAAGAGAAAGACTTCAGATTCAGCGCGAACGCGAAAAACTCGAAAAGAACTTAGGTAGTATTGCCGATTTAAATCGCTTACCTTCAGCACTTTTCATCGTTGACGTGTTGAAAGAACACATCGCGATTGCCGAAGCACGCAAACTCAATATCCCAACTTTTGCTATTGTTGATACCAACTCAAATCCAAACCTCATCGATTTCCCAATTCCGGGTAACGACGATGCTTCAAAATCAATTGCACTCATCGTACGTTTGATGACTGCTGCTATTGAAGAGGGCATGAATGACCGCAAACTATCGAAAGACAAAGGTCAGGACGATAAAGACACGGACGAAGATGACGAATTGACCGGCAGATCACGTTTTGCAGATGAAGAAGAAGAAGGTGGACGCAAAAAAGGCGTTCCCGGAAAGAAAAGCGCAGACGAAGGTCCATCAAAAAACAAACGACCACGCCGCCCCGTTGCAAAGAAATAATTTAGATAACTAACAGACAATATTAAAATGAATATTACCGCTTCTCAAGTAAATGAGTTACGTAAGGTTACCGGTGCCGGAATGATGGACTGCAAGAAAGCTCTTGTGGAAAGTGAAGGAGATATGGAAAAAGCTGTTGACTATTTGCGTAAAAAAGGACAAAAAGTTGCTGCTAACCGTGCCGATCGCGATGCAACTGAAGGCGTTGTGGTTTCAAAAACCAGTGCCGATCACACTTACGCAGCTGTTGTTAAAATCAATTGCGAGACTGACTTTGTTGCTAAAAACGAAGATTTTATTGCTTATGCCCATAGCGTGCTTAACTTAGCTGTTACAAACAGGGTTGCTGATGCCGAAACTTTGTTAGGTCTCGACTTAAATGGCCGGACTGTTGCAGATACTATTATCGATCAAACGGGTAAAATTGGCGAAAAGATTGAATTAGGTGCTTTTGGTAAGGTTGAATCAGCCGTTACCGCAGCTTATATTCACTCGGGAAACCGTTTGGCCACGATCGTTGCTTTGAGTAAAGCCGGCGTTGCCAATGTTGATCAATTAGGTCACGAAGTTGCTATGCAGGTTGCCGCTATGGCTCCGGTTGCATTAGACGAAAACGATGTGCCACAGGATGTTATCCAACGTGAGATTGAAGTAGGCATGGAACAAGCACGCAACGAAGGTAAAGCTGAAGATATGCTCGAAAAAATTGCCCGTGGTAAACTGAATAAATTCTACCGCGAAAGCACCTTGCTAAATCAGGATTTTATCAAGGAAAACAAAAAAACTGTTCGCCAATATCTTGCCGATGCTGATAAAGACTTAACTGTTGTTGCTTTTAAAAGAGTTGCTTTAGGATAGTTTTTTAACTTACCACATAAAAAAAAGGAGCTCATTTGGGCTCCTTTTTTTTTCTCGTCCAACAAACTTTACAAATCAGAAACAATTTCTTCATACCCAAATTTGTTGAATTTAGAAAACGTTTTTCATGTTTTATTGAAAACACAAAAATTAGCAGTATATTTGTCTAGACCAAAAAATAAAACAATGAAAAGCAAACGACAAAATCACTTCCTTCCTTCCTTCCATCTGATTAGTATTGCATTTATTTTCGTAATGATTTATGCCTGTCATAAGGATAAACCGATTTCAAATAAAACCGATAGCCATGTTAGTGTTGATTTACAGTCAGTTAAATTAATTGCCATCCAAAATTTTCAAAAATTGCATCCCGAACTAAATCTGGAAGTGATTAAGAAAACAACTAATGAAGAAATGCCATTTATTGATACTTCTTTTATTTTACAAGACAAAAAAGGTAGAAATGCAATTTATTTTTTCAGATATTTAGACAACAAAGGTTGGAACATCATATCAGGTGATAATCGTTTCTTTCCCGTTTTAGCCTATAATGCTGAAGGTAATTCCAAATTAGATACAAGTTTAAATCCTGGTCTTAAATATTGGGTTGATGATATTTTCCAGCAGATTGATTTTATGGACAATAATAATATTTTTCAATCTGATGCCATAAAATATGAATGGATTAAATACTTGTCTGATAGCTTAAATCATCTTAAAAATGAACCTCCAGACCCGGGCGGAGGATGTACAGTAACTTACAATATTTGGGCATATCCTGGAAATAATAACCTTGGTTTTACCGGATTAAAATGGGGTCAAACAGCTGGTTTTAATCATTATATGGCACCAGACTATTGCGAACCACATGATTATTTTTGTAATAAATATCCTGCCGGTTGTGGGCCGGTGGCGATTGGAATGATCATGAAGTATTATCAAAGACCCATAAACTATAATGCCAATGGAACAAATAAAACAGCAATATATAATATTATGCCTGACAGTATTTACTGGGGTTATGTAAATTGCGCCAATCCAAGTATAGATGAAAAAGAAATAGCTTCATTACTTCGATATGCATCAGGTAAATATGCTCAACTATGGTGTTTCACAGTTGCTGTTCCATTTTATTATTCGTCAAAATCAGCTACCGCACTTCACCCGAACAAAATTAAGCAAACCTTTGCTGACTTTGGATATTCTAATTCCGGAAATAAAATTGATTACTCAGGCAATTTTGATAGACTCATAGATAATTTGAAATTACGAAAGCCTGTTATTTTCTCGGGTAGTAACTGTGATATTTGTTTTTGGAACGCTCATATTTGGCTATGTGAAGGGCTTAAAGAATATGTTAGTGAAACGTGTTCGGTTTACGATTGTGTGTTTATGAATTGGGGCTGGAATGCACTAGATAATGGCTGGTATGGCCTTAGTAATAGCTATGCTGGTGGTGGTACTGTATTCAATAATGCAAATATGAAAATTGTTGTTGATATAAAACCATAAACCTATGAAAACAATAAGGTCACTTTTTATTCTTTTTGTAATTACAGCTTGCTGTGATGATCATTTTATCACTCCCTTTTATATCGGTATTTTGAAAGAGGGAAAACCGTTATCTGAAACAGAAATTTATCCAAAATTTACATATCTTAATGGCATGGGTCTTGAGGAAGTTTTTCCCATTGATGGATTGTTATCTCGTGGTCCAACTTATTCAATTTCTAATTCAGAAGATCAGAAAAAATTCAGCTTCGAACCTGTTACTCTATTTATCAGATACATAGGATTGCCTGAAACAGATACAATTGAGTTTTTAATGGATTACGATTGTAATGATAGCCGCCAATGCGGTTGCAAAGCAATTGTGCTGAAATATATGAAATGTAATTCTGTACTACTTGATGATTTCACAATTAGAAAATAAGTTTGAAAATTCCATTAAACAAAAAAGGAGCCCGAATGAGCTCCTTTTTTTTTTGCATAAAGTTTAGAAACTAAATTCCTAACATCTCTTTTACAACACTCGAAATCAACTGGTTATCAGCTCTTCCTGCGACTTCTTTAGATGCCAATCCCATCACCTTGCCCATATCGCGCACGCTGGTAGCACCGGTTGAAGCAATAACGTCAGCAACAATTTTTTTAAGGTCTTCCAAACTCAATTGTGCAGGCAAATATGCTTCAATAATGGCTGACTCATAATTTTCGTTTTCGGCCAGATCAGGACGGTTTTGTTCGACATAGATTGAAGCCGATTCTTTGCGTTGTTTCACTAACTTTTGAAGCAGTTTCAACTCAACACTTTCCGGTATCTCGCCGCTTGAAACATCTTTCCCTGTTTTTTCGAGCAATAAAGCAGCTTTAATCGCACGCAAAGCTGTCAATTTCCGAACATCTTTGGCAAGCATGGCTTGTTTTATATCGTTGTTAATCAATATTTCTAATGACATAGATATATCTTTTAAGATTTATTAAATAGACTTCCGGTTTCGTACTTCGGTCTTCCGACTTCAATCTCTTATCTGCCTTCGACTTCGCTCAGGCTGACAGCAATTTTAATTTTTAACTTCGTGCTTCCAACTTTGTGCTTCTAACTATTAATCAACATTATCGTGCAAATACGAATTATCGGGACGCAAACCAGGGCGCTGATCATTTGGATTGATACTGTATCTTGAAACTTCATTCGACTGATTTCCTTCGTCTAATTGCAAACCTCGCCGTTTGAATGCCGGTTCTTGTTCCAGTTCTTCGAGTCCTTCATGTGTTTTCAATCGCATACTCATAGCTTTCAGGCGTGATTGACGTTCCGCTGACTTGCGATCTATTTCAGCACGATCTAATTCAATTCTTTCAGCTTTTTCATCTACAAATCGCATGATAGGTTCATAACGAATTTCAGCTGTTGGTTGTGCAATTTCGAAAATTACCTCACGACCTGAAGTTTGTTCTTCCATCACCACTTCTTCCATTTCAGCTGTCGGTTCGTGATGATCAACCTCCATCGTGGTTTCCATCACGGTTTCCTCTTCAATTTCAGATTCAAATACAGAAGAAAGTTCAGTAATAGTTTCTTTTTCGGTTTCGGTTTCACTTTCCTTTTCCGCAACTTTTTCAGGCTCGAATAAGGAATGCACTTTTACAGGTTTTATAGCTGAAACGGTTTGTATTGCTTCGAAAGGACGTTGACGAACGATAGGTTCAGTGTGTAGTTTTACTTCTTCATTTACCTGATCTCCAATGGTATGAACAGTAACATTTCTCTGTGAACGTTGATTGATGGTAGCTCTTTCGTCATACAGATCCTTAATTAAAATACCATCTTCATCTGCCGCAAACCCGGTTGCAATAATGGTAATAGCAATCTCATCTTCCAGAGTAATATCTGTACCATTTCCCCAGATAACTTCTGCGGAATTACCACAAATTGTATGAATATAATCGGTGATATCTTTTACTTCATCAAAGTTCACTTCTTCACGTCCGGAAGTAATATAAAGCAGTATATTTTTAGCTCCTGAAATATTTGAATCATTCAATAACGGTGAACGCATTGCATCTTCGATGGCTTTGGTGGCGCGGTTTTCACCTTCTGCATGACCCGATCCCATGATCGCTTTTCCACTTTGTCTCATCACGGTGCGCACATCTTCAAAGTCAACATTGATGTATCCTGTAACTGTAATAATTTCGGCAATTCCTTTGGCAGCTGTAGTGAGAACGTCGTCTGCTTTTTTGAAAGCCTCTGTTAATTTCATATTGCCATATTCATCGCGCAGTTTGTCATTGCTGATGATAAGCAGAGCATCGACATATTTCCTCAGTTCTTCGATACCTTCGAGTGCCTGCTGACGACGACGGCGACCTTCGAAATTGAACGGTAGCGTAACGATTCCTACGGTGAGAATATCGAGTTCACGTGCCATTTCGGCTATAACCGGAGCAGCTCCTGTACCGGTTCCACCACCCATTCCGGCAGTGATGAACAACATTTTAGTATGCGGCTCGAGGATATCTCTTAGCTGATCGCGGGTTTCAATCGCTGCATCGCGTCCCACAGAAGGAACGTTTCCTGCACCCAAATTACGATTACCAAGATGTATTTTATTGGGCACTGGACTCACGTCAAGTGCTTGAGAATCAGTATTGCAAAGCACGAAATCAACACCTTTGATCCCTTGGTTAAACATGTGAGTCACAGCATTGCTTCCGCCGCCACCGACTCCGATAACTTTGATGATGTTTGATTGTTGTTTCGGATGTTCAAATTTTAACATTTCAGGCATGTTTTGAGTTTTTAAAATTAGTTACTTGAATAAAGCCAAAGTTTTTTTTTCTGATGAGTTTTCAACATAATATAGTTAATAGCGAAGCCTATTCTATCATATCGCGCTCGAAATATTGTTTGATGCGATCGAAATAGGCAAAACCAGGTGCTTTGGGCTTTTCATCGATGTTTTTTCCCTTTTGCGGTTTCGAAATCACCTTATTGATTGCCGGTTGTTTCAATCCCTCGATTTCGAGATTATAGTCGTGACGACGTATTCCTTCAATCACCAAACCAATTCCGGTGGCAAACATTGGGCTCGTAAGTTCTTCGGCAGTTCCGGAGGCAAGATGTTCGTTCGGATACCCAATTCGAACATCCATTCCTGTAATAAATGCGGTGAGTTGATCAATATGTTTCATTTGTGCACCACCGCCCGTAATCACGATTCCTGCAATCAATTTACGTTCAAAAGATGAATTTTTGATTTCATAATACACATTTTCGATGATTTCTTCGAGACGCGCCTGTATGATGGAAGCTAGATTTCGGAATGAAATTTCTTTGGGTGCACGTCCACGGATTCCGGGAATGGAGACAACTTCATCATCACGATTTTCGCTTGCCAAAGCAGATCCAAATTTAACTTTCACTTCTTCAGCATGTTTTTTGATAATCGTGCATCCTTCGCGAATATCGTCAGTGATAATATCACCACCAAAAGGAATAACCGCCGTATGACGGATAATTTTATCATGGAAAATAGCGATATCAGTCGTGCCTCCGCCAATATCGACCAAAACGACACCAGCTTCCTTTTCTTCCTCTCCAAGCACCGATTCAGCGGATGCAATGGGTTCAAGGATGAGATCCACCATTTCGAGACCAGCTTTTTTTATACATTTATAGATATTACGAGCTGCAGCCGTTTGTCCGATGATAACATGGAAATTCGCTTCAACTTTACTTCCATTCATGCCAATCGGGTGCTTAATACCCGGTTCACCATCGATGATATATTCCTGCGGAATAACGTCGATAATTTCTTCACCAGCAGCCATATTCAACTTGTACATATCGTTGATGAGTTTGTCGATTTCTAGTTTATCGATTTCCTTTTCACTTGTCTCGCGAATCAAACTTCCTCGATGTTGAAGACTTTTGATATGCTGACCGGCAATACCGACATTTACGTATTTAATATCAACCTTCGATCGGGAAGAGGCCTCATCCACTGCCCTCTTTATGGAGTTAACGGTGTCTTCGATATTTGAAACGATGCCTCTTTTCACACCAATCGATTCGGTTTTGCCATAACCCATAATCTCAATCTTACCATTCTCGTTTCGGCGGCCCACGATGCAAGCGATTTTTGTTGTGCCGATGTCCAATCCGACAATTATTTCAGAACTTTTCATAATCCTTGTCTTTTGATACAAACTATTTGATTTTTATATTTTAAACTTATTGTCTTATAATCATTTAACTCAGTTTTTTCTGCTTTTGTCAGAAAGAAGATTCTCAAATTCTTTAGTTTCACATCCAGATCATCGAGCTTGCCAATGACAATATTTGTATTCGTCAACCTTGGCGTAAGTTCAAACTCGCCCAAGCTATCAACGTATACCTGAGCGATAAATGCATTCAGGAATTTGTCTGCAACAAGACTTTGTGACAAGCGAAAAATTTCATTTAATTTCGAAGTTTTGTAAAGTTTCGAGCTTAACCTTGCATTACTATTTGGCATCAACGGAGGATAATCGAAACACCCATTTGCTATGATAACACGTGCGCTAAAATCGGGATGAAGCGGAATCAGATAGCCACGTGTATCAATATATGCGCTTTGATTTGTACTATCGAAAACCCTTACAAGAGCTTCTCTTTCTTCCAGATCTACTTTTAATAAACCTTCAAGTGTCGTATAAACCTCAACACCAGCCACATATGGATTGGATTTAAGATTGTTTTTCAATTTATAAACATCAAGTCGACTTAGTGATTTACCTGGTATGGAATCAGTGAGTTTCATGATCATTGAAAATGTGCGCTTATATTCCAGAAACCCCCCATTTGCCGGTCGATTTATTGTCAATCGAAGGTCCTTTATGGGCTTACTTAACTGCTCGATGCGTGCAAAAGCGAATAATGCGATAATGGCAAAACAACTTAACACCCAGGTTGATATGGTGAATATCTTCTTTACCATGACGCAAGCATTGTTTGTATAGGTTTCACAAATTGATCAATATCACCTGCGCCAAGCGTAAGCAGCACTTCTGGCTTAAGTGAATCGATGGTCGATAACAAATTTTCCTTTGAACACAATTGTTTGTTGTTCAATGATATACGTTGAAGAAGTGCAGTTGAATTGATGCCTTCAATGGGTTCTTCACGGGCGGGATAAATTTCGAGAAGTATCAGTTGATCGAGCATTGATAAACTTTCGGCAAAGCCGTCCATAAAATCGCGCGTGCGACTATACAAATGAGGTTGGAAGATTCCGGTGATTCGCTTATTGGGGAATAATTCTTTAACACCTGAAATACAAGCTCTTAACTCTTCCGGGTGATGGGCGTAATCGTCGATATAAACAATATTTGAGTTCCTGACTTTAAAATCAAACCGCCGTTGAACCCCTGCAAATGTCGATATTCCACGTGCAATCTGATCAATACCAACAGCCATTAATTCGGCTATTGAGGCTGCGGCGAGTGCGTTTTCAATATTGTGTCGCCCTGGAAGCAGCATCGAAATATTTTTCACAAAACCTTTTCGCAGTTGCAAATCGAATACGAAAAAACCGTTTTCAACCCGGATGTTTGATGCCCGAACTGTTGCATCTGGATTTATACCGTATGTTTCAAATTGCTTTCCATTTATAAGTGTAAGGCCATGTCGCAACAAAATATAACCACTCGGTTTTGTATTTGAAGCAAATGCATTATAAGTGCTAATCAATTGATTGTGATCATGATATATATCAAGATGATCGGCATCCATCGAACTGATTAAGGAAATGGAAGGTTGAAGCCGTAGAAACGATTTATCGAATTCGTCGGCTTCCACAACCATTATTTCATTGTTTGGCGTACAAACAAGATTGCTGCCAAAATTATTGCTGATTCCGCCAATGAAAGCACTAAAAGGCAAATTTCCCTGTTTCAGTAAATACGAAGTCATCGAAGTGATCGTAGTTTTTCCATGAGTCCCGGCAATGGCGATAGTGAAAAGATCGTTGGTCAGCTGTTCAAGCACTTCGGCACGTTTTAATATTTTAATTCCTGATTCCAATAAAAATTGCAGTTCAATATTCGATTTTGGAATGGCAGGTGTATAAACCACTAAATCTAAATTATCAGGAATGAGATTAATCGATTCGTGATAATGAATGTGCATTCCTTCCTGCTCCAATTGTAATGTGAGTGAAGTTTGTGTACGGTCATAACCATGAATTTCAGCGCCTTGAATATGAAAATATCGCGCAAGCGCACTCATGCCGATGCCGCCGATTCCAACAAAATAAACGCTATTTCCTTTCCCTAATTTCATGATTCAATGAGTTTTAGGATTTCATTAGCGATCTTTTGATCAGCATTTGGAAGGGCAAACTTTACGATATTTTCAGAGAGTGATTTAATCATCACCGGATCATTAATCAGTGTAATCACCTCATTCAAAAGAACTTCACCTGTATCGTTGTTGTGAATCATGATTGCAGCGTTGCAGTTTACCAGACGTTTTGCATTCTGGGTTTGGTGATCTTCGGCAGCTGTCGGAAGTGGAACAAAAATTACCGGTTTACCAATTACTGCCATTTCTGAAATTGAACTTGCACCGGCACGCGAAACGATGCAATCAGCAGCCGCAAAGGCAAAATCCATACGCTGAATAAAAGGGTGAACTTTGATAACATTGTTTGCTGATAAGCTATTCATTTTTGCAATCGCTTCAGGATAAAAAGATTCTCCGGTTTGCCATATTAATTGAATACCAGATTCAATATATTTTTCCAAATTGGCGATAACTCCCTGATTGATAGCGCGTGCACCTTGACTACCACCAACTATCAATAATGTTCTTTTGTCAGCTGATAGTTCAAAGAAATGAAAAGCTTCTGTTCTTTTGCCTTCAATATGCACTGCGCTTTTTCGTAGTGGATTTCCGGTTAGAATAGTCTTTTCCGTTGGGAACCACTTATCCATTTTTTCATAAGCTGTGCAGATTCGGTTGACTTTTTTGGCCAAGATTCGGTTTGTCATGCCCGGAAACGAATTCTGCTCCTGAATCAAGGTCTTACAGCCCAATGAGATAGCCGCCCGTAAGGTTGGGCCACTAGCATAGCCACCAACACCAATTACACAATCAGGCTTAAACTTTTTTACAATATTCCGTGCTTTGAAATAGCTTAAAATCACTTTAAAGGGAAATAACAAATTTTGAAAGCTCAAACTTCTTTGAAAACCACTGATCCACAATCCTTTAATCGGATAACCAGCCGCAGGTACACGATTTATCTCCATCCTATTTTTCGCGCCAATAAATAAAATATCAGCATCAGGACGCAAGTTTTTGATTGCATCTGCAATGGCGATGGCCGGAAAAATATGGCCACCGGTTCCACCTCCACTAATTATGATCCGCAACGATTGCTTCATCAGCTATTTGTTCCTGAATAGTTTCTTTAATTGTTAATTCTTTGCTCACACTTAATAAAATTCCGAGCGAAATACTTGTAAACCAAATGGATGTACCACCCATACTAACCAATGGCAGTGGTTGCCCGGTTACGGGAAGCAAGCCAACCGCCACGCCCATATTTACCATTGCCTGAAATGCCAAACTAAAAGCTACGCCAATGGATAAAAAAGACCCAAAAGTCTGTGGCATTTTCGTAACGATAATCACCGCCCTCGATAACAAAATGAGATACAAAAAGACGACGATGGAACCGCCAATGAGACCATATTCTTCGATGATAATGGCAAAAATGAAATCGGAATAAGGATGAGGAAGAAAATTCCTTTGCGTACTGTTACCAGGCATTTTGCCAAACCAACCCCCACCTGCAATGGCAATTTCCGACTGTTCAATCTGAAAATTATCACCTTCTCCATTTGTGAAATTTTCAATTCTATTTTTCCAAGTTCCCAGCCTACCTTGTTTCTCAACAGGCATCAGCATTAATCCTGCCACAAAGATCGTAAGCAGAACCAATCCAATTCCGATTAATGAGAAGATGTATTTCAAATTGACCCTTCCAATAAACATCAACACCAAACTTGTAGAGAAAATCATCGCTGCGGTTGAAAGATTTGCAGGAAGAACAAAAGCTACGACCAACAAAACCGGGATCATAATGGGTACAAAAGCAGACTTAAAATCTTTGATATTATCCTGTTTCTTCGTTAATAAATTAGCTAAATAGGTTATGAGCGTAAGCTTTGCAAGGTCACTTGTTTGAAAAGTGAGGTTATAAGGTAAAGGCAACACTCGTTTGGCTTCGTTGATATTTAATCCAAAAAAGAGTGTAAAAAACAATAATGGAATCGCTATCCAGAAGAAAATTTTCAAAATGGGCGAAAAATAAAGGTATTTCACCTTATGAAACAGATACATCAAAACCAAACCCAACAAAAGAATCAGGCCATGCTTTACCATATAATGCGTAGTATTACCGCCCATATTTTTATAAGCCAAAGTGCCTGTCGAGCTGTAAACTGCCAATAATGAAACCAGTGACAGAAGCAGCACAACCACCCAAATCACTTTATCCCCTTTAATTTCACCAGCAAACGACTTCATCATATTACAATCCTTTCACAGCATCTTTAAATTTAACGCCTCTTTCTTCGTAGTTATCAAACAGGTCGAAACTCGCACAAGCAGGTGAGAGCAGCACCACATCATTATTATTTGCAATTTCCGAAGCGACAAAAACAGCCTGCTCCATCGATTTAATTTCATATATCGTATCAACCAAATCTTTGAATGTTTCAATTAATTTCGAATTGTCCTTCCCTAAACAAATGATTATCTTTACTTTAGCTTTCACTAAGGGCAACAGAATTTCATAATCATTACCTTTGTCAACACCACCGGCAATCCAGATTACAGGACGATTCATGCTTTCGAGTGCATACCAAGTAGAATTGACATTGGTAGCTTTTGAATCGTTATAATACGAAACACCATGAACATTTGCCACATACTCTAACCGATGGGCAACATTCTGAAAATCAGAAAGTCCCTGTTTGATTGTTTCTTTGCGGATTTGTAGCAATTTCCCTCCAATACCCGCTGCCATCGAGTTGTAAACATTGTGTTTTCCTTGTAAAGCCAACTGTTCGAGTGTCATAGTCAATAGGTTTTGTTGTATGTTTATGATAATTTTGTTTTCTTCCAATGCGGCGCCTTCTTGGCCAGCATACGTTTTGAATGAGAAAGGATATTGTTTCGCTTTGATTTGCCTGTTTCCAATTTGACGCATGGTTTCTGTGTCGTCAGCACAAAATATAAAGGCATCGTTTTCGGTTTGATTATTCAGAATCCTGAATTTTGAATCTGAATATTTTTCAAACGAATGATTGTACCGATCGAGATGATCGGGTGTAATGTTTGTGACGATGGCAATATCTGCCTTAAAATGCAGAATGCCATCAAGTTGGAAACTACTTATTTCCAGAACAAAATATTCGTGGTCGCTGATCGAAAGCTGCCACGCGAAACTTTGTCCAACATTTCCAGCAATACAGACATCTAATCCGGCATCTTTTAAAACATGGCCAATGAGTAAGGTTGTGGTCGTTTTTCCATTGCTGCCGGTTACACAAATCAGTTTTGCATCGGTAAACCAAGAAGCAAATTCAATTTCTGAAATGATCAAACGATCTATCGACTGCAAATAATTTATAATAGGCGTATCATCCGGAATCCCGGGACTTTTTACGATTAATCCGGCTTCAGCGATTAAACCCTGGGTGTGGGTATTTTCTTCAAAATCAATCTGATTTTCTATCAAAACTGCCTTATAGTTTGGTTTTATCATTCTATTATCCGACACAAAAGCCGAAATGCCATGTTTTTTGGCTAACAAAGCAGCTCCACAACCACTTTCACCACCACCCAAAATGGTAATTTTTTCGTATTTGTAACGGTTTGGATGCATCAGCCTATCGAAGTTTGAGAGTAATAATTGAAACAAGTGCAAGCATAACACTCACAATTAAAAAGCGAAACACAATTTTAGGTTCCGGATAACCTAATTTTTGAAAATGATGATGTAACGGTGCCATTTTGAATACGCGCCGACCTTCGCCATATTTGTGTCGGGTGTACTTGAAATAGCCAACCTGAATGATTACTGAAAGACTCTCGGTCAGAAAAATTCCGCATAAAATCGGTATCAAAAGTTCTTTACGGATGATGATGGCAAAAACGGCAATGATTCCACCAAGTGCTAAACTTCCTGTATCGCCCATGAAAACCTGAGCCGGATATGAATTGTACCACAAAAAGCCAATATTGGCACCTACAAACGCACTAATGAAGATTGTTAATTCACCTGTATTCGGTAAATACATGATATTCAAGTAGTCGGAGAAAATCATATTACCAGAAACCCAGGCTAAAATCCCAAGCGTTGCACCAATAATCGCCGAAACACCAACCGCCAACCCATCCATGCCATCTGTTAAGTTTGCGCCATTTGAAACTGCTGTAATAATGAAAATTACAATTGGGATAAAAATTAAAAATGCGTATTTCTCATAACCTGTTCCAATCCATTTCAATAAAACTGCATAATCAAACTCGTTGTTTTTGATAAAAGGGATGGTTGTTTTCGTTGCGTGAGCCTCTGTAAATGAGTAATATCCAAGCTCATTCTTCACAGATCCAACCTCTGTATTTTCTTCCAGTTTCCCCTTAATCACCATAGAAGTATCGAAATACATCACGGCACTTACAACCAAACCTAAAATTATCTGACCGATTATTTTTGATTTACCTGATAAACCACTTTTATCTTTCTTATAAACCTTAATATAATCATCGAAAAAGCCAATACCACCAAGCCAAACAGTGGTAAATATCATTAAAAGAATATAACTGTTATTTAATTTCGTGAAAAGCAAGGTTGGTACAATAATAGATGCAATAATAATTAATCCGCCCATAGTTGGGGTTCCTTGTTTTTCAATTTGACCTTCGAGTCCCAGATCTCGCACCAACTCGCCTACTTGCCTCTTATTCAAATATTTAATCCACCTTTTGCCAAAAACCAATGATATCAATAAGGATGTAATTACTGCTGCTATTGCTCTGAATGAGATATATTGAAACACATGCGCACCGGGAACGTCGAACGTTTTCTGTAAATACATAAATAAATAATACAACATGGCTTAATGAGATTTTAAGAGTTCGAAAAGTTCTTTTTTATCATCAAATGGATATTTCACTCCATTAATTTCCTGGTATTTTTCATGTCCTTTCCCTGCCAATAAAATGATGTCGCCCGCTTTTGCCAAGGCAACTGCAGTTCTGATGGCTTCGCGGCGATCGGCAATCGTGAGTGTTTTACTGTACCTATGTGCCGGAACACCTTTTTGCATATCCTGAAGAATGGTTGCCGGATCTTCCGTTCGTGGATTATCAGAAGTTAATATTAAACGGTCACTCATTTCAGCTGCAATGCGTGCCATTTCCGGACGTTTTGTTGTATCACGATTGCCACCAGCACCGACAACTGTGATTAATTGCTCGTTGTGTGAGCGAATATCCTGAATGGTTTTTAAAACATTTTCGAGCGCATCCGGCGTATGCGCATAATCAACAATTCCAACAATTCCGTCCGTCGAGCGCACAAATTCGAAGCGTCCTTCAGCACTTTTCAATAAACTAATTTGGGTTAGAATTTCTACATCAGGCAATCCCAACAATTGGGCTGCGCCATAGATAGCGAGCAAATTATATGCATTGAATCGTCCGATTAGCTGCGTAAAAACTTCATTGCCATTTATTGAAAGAACCAAGCCATCAAACTGATTTTCAATCACTTTCCCTTTGTAATCGCCATCGCCGCTCAACGAATAAGTAGAAATCCGGGCTTTTGTATTTTGAATCATCACACGACCGTTTTTGTCATCTGCATTTACAATAGCGAAAGCAGAAGCTGGCAATTCATCAAAAAATGTTTTTTTTGTATCGCGATATGCGGCAAATGTTTTGTGATAATCGAGATGATCGTGTGTGAGATTGGTAAAGATTCCGCCACAAAAATGAAGTCCGAAAATTCGTTTTTGATCGATTGAATGTGAACTCACTTCCATAAAAATATATGTGCAACCGGCCAAAACCATTTGATGAAGTAAGGTATTCAGAGCAATTGGATCGGGAGTTGTATGCGTTGAAGCAATCGTTTTATCACCAATTTTATTTTCAATTGTCGAAAGCAAACCACATTGAAATCCTGCAGATGAGAATAAACGATATAGTAAGGTTGCAATGGTCGTTTTTCCATTTGTACCAGTAACGCCCACCAATTTTACATCGTTTGACGGAAAATCAAAGAATGCCGCAGCCGCTTTCGCCAGACAAAGTGCTGAATCATCGACTTTTACATAAGTACAAGCTAATGAAATCGTTTCAGGAAATTCTTCACAAACGATGGCAACAGCACCATTATCAATGGTTTGATTTATATAAATATGGCCATCGTTAGCGGTACCTTTTACGGCAAAAAACAGACAGTTTTCATGTGCTTTGCGCGAATCAAAAACCAGTGCTGAAATCGATATATCAGGTGAACCAATCGTTTCGATTACAGCACAATTTTGTAATATATCGGCTAATTTTTTCATTATAAATTATCCATTTTCAAAGCAATAATCTGACCTTTTATCCTAGGTGATCCACTCGGAACAGATTGTGAAACCACCTGGCCATTTCCTTCAAATTCCGGCTTAAGTCCCATTTGTTCAATAAGATATACAGCATCTTTCACCGTCATTCCTGTGAAATCGGGAATTGAATCGGGATACGATTGAAATGTCTCGAGCTTAATATTATTTGGTGTACGCTGTGAAACTACCCACTCATTGTTTGCCGCACGATTATCTAAATTGATATTCAATTGGGCATATAAATCATGAATATCTTCAAAATACGCCGGACCTCTGTAGGACGGAATCGAATCTGGAATTGTGTCTTTTTTCAATTCATTACTATGAATATCGAGATGTGTGGCATAAATTTTATCGGCAATCTCTTTGAAAACAGGTGCCGCCACCGCACCACCATAAATCTTACCCATCGAAGGATTATTCACAACCACAATGCAGGAAAATTTAGGATTATTTGCTGGAAAATAACCCACAAAAGAAGCATTGTAATTGGTTTTATTATATCCGGCACTACCGGAGGCAATCTGAGCTGTACCGGTTTTTCCGGCTACTTTATACAAATTATTCTTTAATGATTTTCCGGTTCCATGCTCAACCACTCCTTCCAAAAGCTGCTTTGCCAATGCTATCGCCTGTTTTGATGCGATTGCTTCATTTAATACAACCGGTTCAATCGTGCTTATTGAAACTCCACCTTGTCTGATTTCTTTCACAAACATGGGTTTCACCATTTTACCATCATTTGCGACTGCATTGTAAAAAGTGAGGATCTGTAATGGCGTGATTGTCAATTCATAACCAATCGACATCCATGGAAGACTGGTGCCATACCAATGTTCTTTGTCGGAAGGATGTTTGATGTAAGGTTTTCCTTCGCCCTGTAGTTCAATATTCAGCGGTTTGTTAATGCCAAAACTGTACAGTTTGTTTATAAAATCTTCCGGATTATTTCTGTAAGCTGTAGTTACCAATTTCGAAATTCCCACATTCGAAGATTGCTCAAAAGCCTCAGCCACAGTGATATTTCCATCGCGAATGCCATGCACATCTTTCATCACACGGTTATGATAAGTTGTTTGACCGTTGCCAATATACAGGCGATCATTGATACCAACTTTTTTATCGTCGAGCAACGCTAACATGGAAGCCAACTTGAATGTGGAACCCGGCTCAACACTCTCAGCAACAGCATAGTTATAAGTCTCAAAATATTCTCCGCTTTTATCGTCCCGAACCAGATTTGCAATCGCTTTTATCTGTCCGGTAGCAACTTCCATCAAAATAGCGCAACCTTGTTTGGCATTATTCTCAGTTAGATTGCGCCGTAAAGCACCTTCAGCAACATCCTGAATGATAATATCAATGCTTGTCATGATATCTTTTCCATTTTGAGGATCGAGCTCGTTCGCATCGAAAACCGGTTTCCAGTCACCATGATTAATTTTTCGTCTAAGTTGCTTTCCTTCAATACCTTTCAGTTGATCATGGTACGCACCTTCAATACCAACAAATAAATCTTCAACACTATTTTGATAACCGATAGTTCGGCTGGCCAATTCCTGAAATGGCTTTTCGCGTTTATCGTGTTGAACTAAAATTAATCCTCCCTTATATTTGCCCTTCTTTAATATTGGAAATTTTTTGAGTTGTTTTAAATCTTCGTAAGTAACTTTGTTATGGATGAGCAGAAAGCGATTGTTTTCACGTCTTCCACCTTTCAATTCAGCCAAATATTCTAGTTTTGATTTATCTTTAAATAAGTCATGAAGTTTTGAGGCTAACTCATCTACCTCACGGTCAAAGGTTTCCTGATCGATATTTGGAGAACCGACATCCATCCTGACTTCGAAAATGGGAATTGAGGTTGCGAGAAGCGAACCATCATCAGATAGAATGTTTCCACGTAGGGCATCGATAGTGAAAATTTTGAATTCCTGTTCGAGTGATTTAGCCAAAATCTGTGTGCCCTTAACTTGTTGAATATAAAAAATACGTCCGATGATAGCCAGGCCAAAGACCCACATCAATGCCGTAAGTATGTATACTCTCCAAATAATTACCTTCTTGCTGTCCATCACTACTGATCGTTTTTGTTGGCAATTATTTTTCTTACGGGCTCAATAGATTCCTTCAAACCTGTTTTTTCTAACTTTTTAATCAACACCGATTGCTTACTTAAATTCATCACCTTCGACTTTCCGGAGATATATTCATAATGCAATTCTTTCAATTCACGGTTCGTATCATCAATTCGGCGAATAACCGATTCGGCATAATAACTATTCGAAATATAAAAAACCGCAATCGCTGCAAGAAAAACAATAAAGTTCAGTTGCCGTTTCGACCAGTCGTAAGCCAGGAAATCACCTCCCAAAACATCTTTGAGAATCATTCCTACCCGACCTAATTTTTTTGGCGGAACCGGTTTGGATTCAATCACCTCAACAACAACGGGTTCTTCGATTAGTTGATTTACGCGCGCTTCCATACTATTTTCTTTCTGCAATTCGTAATCTCGCACTACGCGAACGGCTGTTTCGGGAAATCTCATCATCAGAAGCAACAATCGCTTTTCTGCTGATGAGTTCATAAGGCGATAAGTTATTTCCGAAAAAATCTTTTTCAATTTCACCTTTGACATTGCCTGATCTCAGGAAATTTTTCACCATCCGGTCTTCAAGTGAATGATAAGATAACACAACCAGTCTTCCGCCCGGATTCAGTAAATCAGCACATTGCGAAAGAAAAGCTTCCAAAACCTGCATCTCCTGATTGACTTCAATGCGCAAAGCCTGAAAAAGCTGAGCTAACACTTTGTTTTCCTTGAACTTAGGCAATAGACTTTTTATGGCCTCCTTTAATTCGAAAGTGGTATTGATTGGTTTGATATTTCTTGCAAAGACGATCGATTTCGCCATCCGGCGTGCATTTTGCAATTCACCATAATTTGCTAAAATGACGGCTAAATTTTCTTCAGAATATGAATTCACGATCAAGGAGGCAGACATCGGATTATTTTGATCCATGCGCATATCCAACCTTCCCTCGAAACGCGTTGAAAAGCCTTTGTCGGCCACATCAAACTGATGAGAAGAAACGCCAAGATCAGCAAAAATACCATCCACTTTCTTGGCGCCATAGAGTGAAAGAAAGTTTTTTAAATATTTAAAATTTTGTGGTATAAACGTAAAGTGTTCATCATCAGGGATATTTGCTTCAGCATCTTTATCCTGATCAAAGCCATACAAATGACCACTTTCCAGTTTTTTCAAAATCTCAGCTGAATGACCACCGCCACCATAGGTAACATCCACATACAGCCCATCAGGTTTGATATTCAAACCGTTGATGCTTTCATTGAGTAAAACCGGAAGATGATACATGGTTTATTCGTTTACAAAGTCAATGTTTCCTAATTTCTCCGTTGCCAATTTTTCGAATTCTGTTTCGTCAATTCGATTGATTTCGGTTTGGTAAGCTTCTGCATCCCAAAGTTCCATCTTGACTGTCAGAGAAGTAAGAATCACCTCCTTCTGTAAACCACCTTCTTCAATAAGGTTTTTTGGGATAAGCAGTCGTCCGGTGCTGTCAAGCTTTGCCAATTTGGCACCGGCATTATATTTACGAACTAACTCAACATTCGAGCGCACAAACTGGTTCAGCGTTTTCAGCTTATCCTGTGTGCGAACCCAATCGCTCATTGTGTAGAGCTCAAGACATTTACTGAAAAGACCGGGACGAAGCACAAAGCCTTCCTTGGCGAGATCGCCAAGTTGTTCTTTGCAGTCGGCCGGAACCATCAATCGCCCCTGAGCATCTAACTTACAGTGATATTGTCCTATTGGGTAACTCAAAATATTAAAAATTAATCTTGTAAAAATACTGCATTTTTTCCCATATTATCCCATATTTTACCTTAAAAGTTATCAAATGTTACATTTTAACCATAAATATTTTAAATGACTCATGTAAACACTTGATTTTATGTATTTTAAAAGACGAAAAATATTTATCAACAGGCATGAATACCCTTGCTCCTGAAGGGTTATCAACAATAGATTTTATCTCCTACTAATTATCTGATTATTAAATAGATGACCTAAGCACTTAAAAATTGCGGAATAGTGGTTGGTAAATGGCATTTTCACTAATTTTGTTGAAATTCATTCGAGTAATTTGCGATGACACGAAATATTGAGATTCTTCAAAAAAAGACGATTGATGTAGAAGGAATTCTGGCAAAAAAAAATCCGGGTTTAGCCAAAATATTACCTCGTTTTATCATCAATTATCTGAAACGTATTTTGCACCAGGATGAGGTGAACAGCATGATCAACAAGGCTTCGGAAAAGTACGGCCTCGATTTTGTAGATGCAATTATGATGGAATATAATATTACCATCGATGTTAGAGGAGGCTCAAATATTCCCCCGGAAGGTCGTGTAATTATTGCCTCAAATCATCCATTAGGCGGTATTGATGGCGTTGGTTTGATGCAGGCAGTTGGCAGAGTGAGGCGAGATATTCAGTTTCCGGTAAATGACATTTTACTACTTTTAGAAAACCTAAAACCGCTTTTTATTCCGGTTAATAAGCACGGAAGTAATGCTGAAAACCTTCAAATATTTAACGAAACGTTTGCCGGAAATGCCCTGATTTGTTATTTTCCTTTTGGCTTGGTTTCTCGCCGAAAAAACGGAAAAATTGAAGACCTTGAATGGAAGAAAACCTTTGTCACCAAGGCTCGTAGCTTTCAGCGCGATATTATTCCAACGCATATCAAAGGCCGCAACTCTGACTTTTTTTATAATCTTAGCAACTCGCGAAAGAAATTAGGCATCAAAGCCAATCTCGAAATGTTGTATCTTTCCGATGAATTTCACAAACAAAAAAACAGTACGATGCGCATTATTTTTGGTAAGTCTATTCCATGGCAAGTATTCGATAATCGTTATTCTGATGCTATATGGGCCGAAAAACTGCGCTTGTTTTGCTATGAATTAGCTGATAATGAAGATGCTGTATTTAGATTTAAGTAAATTAGTTTTTGATTTCAAATTACGTTAAGCATGAATCCTTTAATTCCCGCTATACCAACAAAAGTCATTTTATCTGAATTAACTCAGGAACGCTTCCTTCGCCGTACCAACAAAGGAAACAACGAATTGTACATATTTTCAGAGCATGATTCCCCGAATTTAATGCTTGAAATTGGCCGTTTACGAGAACTCACTTTCCGTCATTCGGGAGGCGGCACAGGCAAAGAAGTTGATATTGATAAATACGATTTAGGCGAAAACGGTTTCAAGCAACTTATTGTTTGGAATCCCACCAGTCAACAGATTATGGGTGGCTATAGGTTTATCGATTGTAACAATCTCAAAATAGATGAAAATGGGCAGGTTCAAACGCCAACTGCCAAATTGTTTCACTATTCTGAAAAATTCGTTAAAGATTATATTCCTTATACAATTGAACTTGGAAGGTCGTTTGTTCAGCCTGAATATCAGCCATCTACAAATCTCCGAAATGGAATGTATTCCCTTGATAATCTGTGGGATGGACTTGGCGCATTAATTGTATTATATCCTGAGACAAAATATTTTTTTGGTAAGGTTACCATGTATGGTCATTTTAATGTTTATGCCCGCGATTTAATTTTGTCATTCATGTTAAAATATTTTCCTGATACAGAAAAATTGGTCAGGCCGCACCATCCGCTCCATATTTCAACTCATATCGACTTAGTTAACAGTGTTTTAGCCGGCAATAATTATAAGGAGGATTACAAAATATTAAACCATGAAGTTAGACTTCACAACGAAAATATTCCTCCGCTTGTGAACGCATATATGAATCTATCGTCAACGATGAAGACTTTTGGAACCGCTTTGAATGCATCATTCGGACAAGTTGAAGAAACCGGTATTATCGTAACAATGGAAGATATTTATCCGGCAAAATCAGATCGTCATGTAAAATCTTTCATTCCAAATCAAACACCAAAACATCTTTCATGATCATAGAAAGTGCTGAGTTTATCCAGAGTAATACCCAAATGTCGAAATTGCCCGAGGCAAAGCTTCCGGAATACGCTTTTATCGGCCGATCCAATGTAGGGAAATCCTCACTAATTAACACAATCACAGGTAAAAAAGGATTGGCAAAAATTTCAGGGAAACCTGGTAAAACAATCACTATCAATCACTTTCTAATCAACAAAAGTTGGTATCTCGTCGATTTACCGGGTTATGGATTTGCAAAGCGTTCGAAAACAGAACGCGAGAAATGGGACAAAATGTTGCATAATTATATGAAGAAACGCGAAAATCTTGTTTATACTTTTATTTTGCTTGATTCGCGACTTGAGCCTCAAAAAATTGACCTTGGTTTTATTGATTGGATGGCAGACGCTCGCCTACCCTTTGTGCTGGTTTTCACCAAAACTGATAAAATAGGCAATGTATCAAGTGAAAAAAATATAGCCATATATAAAAAACAACTCCACCAGAACTGGGAGGAGTTGCCTATAATTGTTTCAACATCAGCCATTTCCGGCAAAGGAAAGGATGATATATTAGAAATTATTACTCGTCAGAATCAACAATTTCAGGCTGTAATTCAACCAAAATCTGGCTTTTAACAACCTTTTCTCCTACTGTCATATTCAATTTTGTAACAACGCCATTAAAGGGAGCTTTTAGCTGGTTCAGCATTTTCATTGCCTCCAGAACTACTAATGTGTCGCCCAATTTCACTTTATCACCCACCTTTACCATCACCTCTATAATCGAACCGGGAATAAAGGCAAGTATTAAACCGTGGTTTATCGGTTGGTATGGTTTGCGTTGATTATACTTTTTTGTAGTATAAGTCTGGTATTCAACACCATCTAACACAAAAGTTTCATATTCTTTTGCTGGTATATGTTTATGATCACTCATTTGCTTATAGATTAAAATGGAGGAATACCGTGTTTTTTTATAGGAACATCAACAAATTTATCCTTTGATATTTCGAGTGAATGCATCAACATCCTTCTCGTTTCTGATGGTTCAATAACAGCGTCAACATATCCATAAGCTGCTGCTACATAAGGATTTGCAAATTTCGTCTTGTATTCTTCAACCATTTTCTGCCGCATTTCATCCGGATTTTCAGCACCCATAATTTCTTTACGGAAAATGATATTTGCTGCCCCTTCAGGACCCATAACAGCTATTTCGGCTGTTGGCCAGGCAAAAACAAAATCTGCTCTTAAGTGATTTGAACACATGGCAATATAACCTCCACCATATGCTTTCCGCATAATAACAGTGATTTTTGGCACGGTGGCTTCCGAATATGCATACAGTACTTTGGCGCCATGACGAATAACACCTGCATGCTCCTGATCAACACCAGGTAAATAGCCCGGAAGATCAACCAAGGTAACCAATGGAATATTAAAGGAATCGCAATAACGAATAAAACGGGCAGCCTTACACGATGAGTCAACATCAAGTACACCAGCCAAAACATTGGGTTGGTTGGCAACAAAACCAACTGAATCACCATTTATACGGCCAAATCCAATCACAATATTAGCAGCGAAGAGCTCCTGAACTTCCAAAAACTCAGAATTATCAGCAAGTGCTTTGATGATGTCTCGGACGTCATATGGCAGGCGTGCATCGGCTGGAAGTATTGCGTCTATTTTATATTGACGTGTGAGTGGAGCTTTCTTAGGATAACGCTCTGCTTTTTTCTTGTTGTTCCAGGGGATGTAACTTACCAATTCTTTGATCTGATCGAAGCAATTTTCTTCACTTGTTGAAAAGAAATGAGCATTGCCGGTAATTTCAGCATGAACCCGTGCGCCACCTAATTCTTCCATCGAAATTTCTTCTCCAAGAACTGTTTTGATAACTTCGGGACCTGTGATAAACATCTTCGAAATATTTTCAACCACGAAAACGAAATCGGTGAGCGCAGGTGAATAAACAGCCCCACCAGCACATGGGCCTAAAATAACAGAGATTTGAGGAATAACACCTGAAGCCTGTGTGTTACGATAAAAAATCTCACCATAACCCGCCAATGAATTCACTCCTTCCTGAATACGTGCCCCTCCAGAATCATTGATCCCTATGATTGGAACTTTCAGTTTCATGGCATGATCCATGATTTTTGTAATTTTCTTGGCATGCATCCATCCTAATGATCCGCCTGCAACAGTAAAATCCTGGGCATAAATACAAACCGGATGACCACTTAAAGTACCTGTACCAGTAATAACACCATCACCGGGAAGATATTTCTTGTCCATATCGAAATCCTTGGCAGCATGCTCAACAAATAAGTCATACTCATGAAAAGATTTCGGGTCGAGAAGAGCGATGATTCGCTCCCTTGCTGTGAGTTTTCCGATCGATTTTTGTTTTTCGATGGCTTTTTCGCCTCCTCCCATCAATGCATCGCGCATGCGACGTAACAAATCAGAGTTTTTTTGTTTAATACTCATAAGACGGTCAAAATTAGTTTCACAATAAGACGAAAATAGATAAGTTATCCTAAATATTTGGCTGTCATAATGTTACGACATCAACTGATTCAGATTAACCTATCTGTTAATTGCAAAAATAATCTAATTAATAAAAATAGCAACTGAATAATTCATAGCCATTTCTGGTAGATAAGCTTGGATATTCGACAACTATTTGATATAGTATGGCTTACGCTTTATTGTGTTGTTCATAAATAAACCTTTTGGCGATTAGAATTCAACTTTTGGATAAAACCCGATAGTTTTTCTAGTTACTTTGGAGGTCTCAAAAAAAAACAAGCAATAAAAAAAACCGGCTAAACAATGCTGCCGGTTTTTCAATATCTTTCGATACAACTATCGTTTTACAATAATTCTGTTTGTTTTTGCAGCCTCACCATTTAGGTAAAGTGTCATAAAATATACACCTTCTTGTAAATCGTTCAGCTGTAATTCATGCTTGCCAGAAAATACAATAATATTTTCAGATTTAACCTCCTGTCCTACAATATTATACAATTTAACTGATGCAGATTTCACCAGTGAAGGCAACTGGTAATCGAAACTGATTTTTGATTTTGCAGGATTCGGATAAGGATTGTTAATTACCGATTTTGCTAAAATTTCGTTTACTGATACGTACCCTGAATAATTATATTTAACGATCACCGAAGCAGTATCATTATGATTTGCATCATTGTAAAAAGTATATCGGATAACTGTCATTCCAAGGTAAATGTCCGGTAAATAATGACCCGAGAACCTTTCATGATCTGATGTTTGTCCGGGAGCGAGCAATTCCATCGTTTGAGAATCCCAAACACTTGGAGCAAAACACAAACCAGCCCAGCATATCTGATTCAAAGAGTTTGGCACAGAATCAATTACCGTACGTCTAACCCTGACATTCATTTCGCTTGCAGTATTATTTTTTACTTCAACATAAGAAATGGCTTCATTGTAGTAATTTACACGCATCAACGAATCAATTTGAATTACAGCATCATTCTCGAGCTGAATATTATTTTGAAATATGATGATCGGCTGCTGAGCAAAACCAATCGCCATTATCATCATTAAACCGAAAGAAAGTAGAATCTTTTTCATTGTATTAAGTTTTCAACATGCAATCCGATGCAAATATCATGCAAAAGTCGATTCTATTTGCCAATTTTCATTTTTTTATAGAACTTTTTTCTGTTTTCAGATCAAAATATCAATAAATGAGACGAAATGAACAGCAATTCGTTCCAATTAAGGCATGAAAAAATGATACTCTTAGTTGAAATTCGAAAGCCCGCAATTCTTTTCTTACCTTTGTGCCATATTCTATAAATGTGATTTATCCTTCTAATTTTGAACTTAAAACTGGTTTTTCGAACATTCGGAAAATGCTTCAGGATGCCTGTATAAGCCACATGGGAATGGAGAAAGTTGCTGATTTACAATTCACTGACTCCATTGATGCAATCAAAATCCTTCACCAACAAACTGAAGAATTTATATCACTTTTGCAATCAGGTGTTCCATTTCCGTTTAGAGATTTCTTTGATATTCGTCATGAACTGCACCGAATTCGCATTGATGGAACTGTTATTGAGCTTGAAGAATTATTCAGATTAAAAACGGTATTGAACACAGTAAATCTGATGTTGAAATTTACTGATTCTGAAGTAAGTTTACCATATCCATCGCTCAGAAGTCTCACTGATGGAATTGTAATTCCCAAAACGGTTTTTACAGAAACGAACCGATTGACAGATGACAAAGGGAATATTCCGGATCATGCTTCGGAGAATTTGGCAGAAATCAGGTCAGATATCAGAAGAAAACAAGGAACTGTTGAGCGTAAAATCAGGCAAATATTAGGCGAAGCCAAAAGTGAAGGCTGGACAGACAGTGACGTTGAATTTACGATACGCAATGGCAGGTTGGTCATACCCGTAAGAAGTGCTGACAAGCGAAAACTGAAAGGATTTATACATGACGAATCGGCAACCGGCCAAACTGTTTACATTGAGCCCACCGAAATTTTTGATACAAACAACGAAATACGAGAGCTTGAATATGCCGAACGACGTGAAATTCAACGTATTCTGAGTACATTCACTATTTTTATCAGACCGCCTCTTCCAATTTTATTGAAGTCCTGCGATTTGCTTGGCGAATTTGATTTCATTCGTGCAAAATCGATGTTTGCCCAAAAGATTCGTTCAAAAAACACCATTTTGGTTGACAAACCCGTCATTCAATGGAAACAGGCAACGCATCCTTTGCTCGATCTTTCGTTGCGCGAACAAAAGAAAACCATTGTACCACTTGACCTTTCACTGGATGAGACAAGCAGAATTCTGGTTATTTCCGGCCCAAATGCCGGCGGAAAATCAGTTTGTCTCAAAACAACAGGCTTGCTTCAATATATGCTTCAATGTGGTTTGCTTGTTCCAATGCAGCCCGAGTCAGTCTGTGGCATTTTTTCAGATATTTTTATTGATATTGGTGATGAACAATCGCTTGAGAATGACCTCAGTACATATAGTTCACATTTGTTGAATATGAAATATTTTCTCGAAAATGCGAACAGCAAATCGCTTTTTCTGATTGATGAATTTGGAACAGGAACCGAGCCACAATTGGGTGGCGCCATTGCCGAGGCCGTTCTAACCGAATTGAACAACAAGAAATCTTTTGGTGTTGTAACTACGCATTACGCAAATTTGAAATTGATAGCCGATCAGCATGAAGGCATTATAAATGGAGCTATGTTGTTCGATACGCGTAAGTTGCAGCCGCTATTTGTTTTGCAAACCGGTAATCCGGGAAGCTCATTCGCTTTTGAGATTGCCCGAAAAATTGGTTTCCCTGAACAAACGCTCGCCCTTGCAGCAAGTATAACCGGGTTCTCGCAATTGAATTTTGAACAGCAGCTTCAACAACTCGATATTGAAAAGAAAGAACTTGCGAAGAAACAAACCGAAGTGCGTTTGGCTGATATCATGCTGAACGAAGTCGTTGAGAAATACCAAAAACTACTTAAACAACTCGAAGAACGAAAGAAAACATTGCTAAGTGATGCGAGTCGGGAAGCTAAAACGCTGATTGACAAAGCTAACCGACAGATTGAACATACAATTAAAGAAATTAAAGAATCGCAGGCTGACAGGGGAAAAACAAAAGAACTGCGGGAGCAGCTTATTGCCACAAAAGAAATTTTCAACGAACAAACTGAAGAAATTATTGAGAAAGCGCCAATCAGCGAGCATGAAACACCTGAAAACACTGAACTGAAAATTGGCGATATGGTTCGCATAGAGGAAATGGATATCATGGGTGAGCTCATTCATATTAATGATCATGAAGCCGTTATAAGTTTCAATTCGATCAAATTTAGAACCTCTCCCGAAAAATTGGTTAAAATCAGCAAAAAGGATATTAAGAAATCAACCTCACGGGAAAAAACCAATATTCGTTCTCATACAGGTGGTGTAGGTTCGGATATCAATGAAAAAGTGGCACATTTTCGACTTACAATCGATCTCCGCGGAAAAAGGGTGGAAGATGCAATTGAACAGGTTTCGAAATATCTTGATGAAGCTTTATTGCTGAGTATCAAAGAAGTGAGCATCCTGCATGGCAAAGGAAACGGTATTTTACGCAAGGTTATACGGGAATTTTTAAGCACACAATCCAATGTTGTATCGTTTGCCGATGCCCGCCTTGAATCGGGAGGTCATGGTATCACAGAAGTGAAATTGAAGTGAAATATTCTTGAATTTAGTTTATACCATCAAGTCTTTCAAATGTAAATCCTTGTCTGGTAAATTTTTCCAGCACTTGTGGCAAAGCAAAAAGCATATTTTTCTTCGCTTTTTCACTGTCATGAAAAACGATTATTGAACCATCTTTTGCATGTTTAAGCACATAACTTAAACATACTTCGGGCAATGTTTCCTTATCAAAATCATAACTGAGCACTGTCCACATTA
>CANNKD010000016.1 GCA_947505205.1 Bacteroidota bacterium
CTGCCGATATTGATTCTTCAACGAAAGTAGGACTGAGATTTAAATATGGTTTATGCGAAATCATAGACAAATTCATCGACCATTTTGGTATTGATGGTTTTATGGCGTTAGTGAAAAAATCGGGACTTGAAAACCCGGATAGAACTGAGCTTTTTGATTTGGATGGCAAGATTGGTCCACGAAAGGATAATCCATCGTTACTTCATACAATGAAGAAAAATGGCTGGTCCAACCTGCTAGGCTATGGCCGAATCTATGGCACACCGGTTAGTCAGCGGAATTTCACATCCGGCGATATAGATCTTTATTACAACGATTTACGTTTCATTTATCCTTCCAAAAAGGACAGGGTTGCCTCCATCATTTTCGATAATCCGCTTCGAGGAAACGTCTGGAACCGCAATACACTCGATCAACTCGATCATGCAATTGGTATTTTGGTCGGTCTTTTTGAAAAAGGAGAGTTGGGCGCATTGCTTTTTACCGCTTCCGGAAAGGGAATGCGTATGCTCGGTGCCGATGCACGACAGTTTAACAAAGGCTGGTTCGACGCAAAAGCCGGCTACCAATTCCTTGGTGAGGAAGACGCTTCCTATTTCACAAAAGCAGGAATGAAACTATTCAGGTTTATTCAGGAAATGCCTGTTTGGACTATTGGAGCCTTTGGTGAGAAATGGGGTGGCGGTGCCGAATTCACCTATTTCCTGAACCAACGTTTTGATCTGGTGTTACATGGCGTTGAATTTGATTCACTTAAAAGGAAAAATATTTTCAAAATTAAAAAGAACTACAACCAGCCTGAAATTGAATACGGAATTCTGGGTGGCTTTGGCGCTGTTCAGGAATTGGTGCGTCTTGGATTTGGAGAATCGCTTATCGATGAACTTTTTCTTCAGGGACTGACTGCAAACCGTGCTTACGAGTTGGGACTTTCTAACGGAATTAGTGAAGATGAATATGAGTTACTCGAAAAAGCTTTTGAATTAGCCAGATTGAAACAGAAATATGCTGTTCCTTATGCAGTTGCACTGTATAATCTGCAAAAAAGGAATGCTTTGGCGGAAGGTTGCAATGATGACAGATTGACCCGTGAAACAGGCGAAACCTTCAATCCGGCGAAAAATCCGTATATCTCAACCGCATTATTGCGTTTGCTGAACATTGGAGGAAAGAATCCCGCAACCGATCTCACAGTTCAGGGTACCTTACCGGGTTGGGAGAATAATTATTCAAATCTGTTCGATTAACAGGAATACGAAATAGCAGCATGCAACAAATCAGCTTAAAAATAAACGGCAGACAATACCATCTTCTGGTTGACGACCACGAAATGTTGTCGCATGTAATCCGCGAAAAAGTGGGGTTGACAGGCACAAAAGTGGGTTGTGAGCAGGGGAGTTGTGGTGCCTGTACTGTTTTGATGAACGGGAAGGCTGTTTTGAGTTGCATCACGCCTGCCATGCGCTGTGACAATGCAGAAATCACTACGATTGAAGCGCTCGCCAAAGACGGAAAATTGCATAAACTACAAGAAAAATTCGTTGAAAAAGGTGCTATTCAATGCGGATTTTGTACTCCCGGAATGGTCATGACGGCCCTGAGTCTGACACCAACGCTTACCAAAGAAAAAGGTGAAGATTCTTTCTTATTTCAGATTAAAGAAGGATTATCGGGAAATCTTTGCCGGTGCACAGGTTACAAAAAAATTATTGAAGCCGTGGTTGAATATGCCTCGGAATATACTGATAAAGAGCAAATTAATGAAATAGAAGTCATCACAAAGCAAACTTTGAAAGGTGCTGTTGGTGTGCCTCGCCCATACATCGAAGCTGAAAAAAAGGTCAGGGGTGCAGCTGAATATGCCGATGACATCATGGCAAAAAACGCATTGCATTGTAAATTTCTGCGCAGCATTCATTCGCATGCGCTGATCGAAGATATTGATTTTCAGGATGCTCTGAATTTGCAAGGCGTGCATTATATCGCCACAGGCAAAGAGTTGCCCGTTAAATTTGGCGTTCTACCCATTTCGCAGGACGAAACGGCAATAGCCATCGAGAAAGTCCGGTATATTGGCGAAATTGTTGCTGCCGTAGCAGCAGACACTGAAGAAATTGCTGTCGCTGCATGCAAATTGATCAAAGTTAAATACAAACCGATTAAAGCATTTTTAAGTATTGATGATTCATTGAATGATGTTGGCGAAAATGAAAAGATCCACACCTACGGAAAGTTCAATAATAACATTCACAAAAAGGCTGAATTGCGTTTTGGCGATCAGCCGCAAGGAATCAGTGAAGCGGATGTTACCGGCAAAATGTCGTTTGAGTTTGATGGAATAAATCACGGATTTACCGAACCTCATGCAGCCACTGCCAGTTGGGACGAAAACGGACTCACTATTATCACGGCAACACAGGTTCCGCATTATCTTCACAGGGCTTTAGCCAAGGTGATGGAAGTACCATTGAGCAGTGTCCGCGTGGTAAAACCCTATCTAGGCGGTGGTTTTGGTGGTAAAAGCGATCCTTTTCCGCACGAAATCATTGTTGCCCATCTTGCACGCAAAACCGGAAGACCGATTAAAGTGCGCTTGTCGCGCGAAGAAGTTTTTCTGACAAACCATGGCAGGCATCCGTCCAGAATGACTGTTGAGATGGGCATTTCCAAAGATGGAATCCTAAAAGTGCTGGATGCCGATATCGCCATTGACGGCGGTGCTTACGGGAGTTTCGGTGTCGTTACATCTTATTACAACGGAGTCTTATTACAAGCACCATACAAACTCAATAATTTCGGATTTCGCACCTATCGCGTTTACACCAACAAGCCGCAATGTGGTGCTATGCGCGGACATGGAGCAGTTAATTCACGTTTTGCTGTGGAATCGTTGATCGACGATCTGGCGTTTCAGATAAAAATGGATCCATGTGAGTTGCGGATGAATAATTTCCTTGATTCGAACACACTTACAGTTGGTCAATATCGTATCACGTCAAACGGAAGCCGCGAATCACTCGAAAAGGTGATGGAACAGTCGGAATGGAAAAAACGCATTGGGAAACTGAAGAAAGGCAAGGGCATTGGCGTTGCCTGTGGTTTCTTTATCAGCGGAAGCGCGTTACCAATTATCTGGAACGAATTACCACAATCTGTGGTGCATTTAAAACTCGATTTTGATGGCCGGGTTTTGATAACTTCCGGCTCGAGCGACATCGGACAAGGCAGCGATACTATGCTTGCTATCATTGTTTCCGAAGTTCTTGGAATCGGTTTGGATAAAATATTTGTATTGGCTGCGGATACCTTGTTGACGCCGGTCGATTTTGGTAGTTATTCGAGCAGGGTGACTTTTATGGTCGGTAATGCAGCGAAAGATGCAGCTGAAAACCTGAAAAAGGAGATTATTGAAGCCTTGGCAAAACAGCAAGATATCAATTCTGAGGAATTGAATTTTACTGATAATCGCATTTTCAGCTATGATAAAAAAATTGATTTATCATGGTTGGAAGTCGTTGATATACTGACTGCTAATCGTGGTGCCGTAAGTGTAAGCGGTAAATATATTTCGCCTAAATTGGGTGGTGATTTCAAAGGTGCCGGCGCCGGATTGAGTCCGTCCTATTCATTCGGAGCGGTTGTTGCAGAGGTAGATGTGGATACAGAAACCGGTTATGTGAAAGTTACCAATATCTGGGGAGCACACGATTGCGGAAAAGCGATCAATCCATTGGCTGTCGAAGGACAACTGGAAGGCTCATGGCATATGGGTCTGGGTCAGGCAGTTAGCGAACAAATGAAATATTATAAAGGTTTGTTGTTCAATAATAATTTCCTTGATTATAAAATTCCGACGAGTCTTGATACGCCGGATATTCATGCCAACATCATCGAAACCATCGATCCGGAAGGGCCTTTTGGAGCGAAAGAAGCCGGCGAAGGTGCCATCCATCCGGTGATTCCGGCCATTGCCAATGCAGTTTTCAATGCTGTGGGTGTGCGGATTACCAAATTGCCAATCAACGTAGAAGATATTCTGGCAAAAATGAAAGAGAACAGATTACTTAGCGAAAAAATGAACGGTTAGATGATTTTAGCAAAAACATATATTAAAGCGACATCGGTCGGACATGCACTTGCATTGGCAAATGAGAGTGGCGGTAGTTTTCGTTATCTGGCCGGTGGAACCGATGTGATGGTGAATAAATTTCAGGGTAATGATGAGGCTGATTTATTGATTGATATTTCTGATATTGAGTCATTAAAAGATATTTCCTCAACGGATTCTCATCTTATAATTGGTGCTTCGGCCTGCCTCGATGATCTGAAAAAAAACCAAATCATTGCGCTGCATTTTTCGATTTTGCTTGAAGCTGCCAATGCTGTTGCATCTCCGACAATCCGGAAAACTGCAACTATCGGTGGTAACCTGCTCTGCGAAAACCGCTGTACTTTCTACAACCAAAGTGCATGGTGGCGTGAAGCTGCCGGTCATTGTTTAAAATGCAATGGGCCAACTTGCCTGGCCAGCGGTGGAAATAAAAATTGTTTTTCCAAATTTGTTTCCGACACTGCCGTGGTTCTGATAAGTCTAAACGCAACTATTGAAGTGATTGATAGCGAAGGTATTTCGATCATTCCACTCGAAAATATTTATACAGGCGATGGTGTAAATCCGCGTCAGTTAAGCAAGACAGCGATCATCAGGTCGATACAGATTCCTTTGCTGGAAGATTCCATTTCTGTTTTTAAAAAACTCCGGAAGCGCGAAACCCTCGATTTCACATCCCTGTCAACCGCCGTTACTTTGCGTAAAAATGGCAAACTCAGGATTGCATTGGGTGGTGTTCATGCAAAGCCCGTGATTGTAGATGGTTCAATCGGTGATGATCTGAATGCCCTGATCAGCCAGTCTGTTTCAAAAACCAGAATTATTGACAATGATACATATTCAAAATCCTACCGAAAAGAAATGATCACTGTTTTTTTGAAGAGGAGTTTTGAGGTATTGAAACTAAGTTGATCACTTTGGGTAAATTCCCAGCCGCTTGCGGCGAGGTAGTTCATTGGTATATTGTCTTGTTTAGTTTAACCTCTACGAGGTATAAAAATCTATTTTGGTCCCTTTTTGTTCTACAACACGCTATCGCCTACAGCGAATTCCTCAACGAGGTATAAATTTTTTTTTGGTCACTTTTTGTTCTACAATACTCTATCGCCTAGAGCGAATTCCTATACAAGGTATAAAATTTTTTTTTGATCAATTTTGTTCTACTACACCATATCGCCTAGAGCGAATTCCTCAACGAGGTATAAATTTTTTTTTGGTCACTTTTTGTTCTACAACACGCTATCGCCTACAGCGAATTCCTCAACGAGGTATAAATTTTTTTTGGTCACTTTTTGTTCTACAATACTCTATCGCCTAGAGCGAATTCCTCTACGAGGGATAAAATTTTTTTTTGGTCAATTTTGTTCTACAACACCATGTCGCCTATAGCGAATTCCACGTAGTGGATATAGTATTGTAGAACAATGATTATCGAAATGTCCTTATTCCGCGTAGCGGATTAACAAAATTTAGAAGGATAGTAGTGGCTTTTTATGAATAAGTATTGTTTTATTAATCGATTTTATTTTGTGGTAAATTTACAGATAAACAAAATAATTCAAATCAGTAAATATTAGGAGATGAATCTTGAGAATAAATCGGCCATCGTAACAGGTGGAAATATCGGAATTGGCGCCGCCATTGCCCTGAAACTTGCTTTTTACGGTGCAAATGTGGTCATCGTGGCAAGAGCGCACCGCGAAGAAGCCGAAATGGTTGTGAAACAGATCGAGGCAATGGGCCGCAAAGCACTGATTATACAAGTCGATATTTCTGATTTTAAAGCTGCCGGAGAATGTGTAAAAACGGTGGTTGAGACATTCGGAAAGATTGATATTCTGGTGAATAACGCCGGAATCAACTGGGATGGCGTAATCTGGAAGATGACCGAAGAGCAGTGGGACAAAGTGATGAATGTCAATCTCAAAGGCTATTTCAATTATATCCGCGCTGTTTCACCGATCTTTCGCGACCAACAAAGCGGTAAAATCGTCAATATCACTTCAATCAACGGCTTACGGGGTAAATTCGGACAGGCAAACTATGCTGCCTCCAAGGCTGGGATCATCGGCCTTACGAAAACCGTGGCCAAAGAACTAGGCAAATACAATGTCAATGTAAATGCAGTCGCACCCGGCCTGATCGAGACCGATATGATGAAAAATGCAGATACAAGCGTTCGTGAGGCCGCGCTCGAAGACATCGTGCTGAAACGATTGGGTCAACCCAACGACATCGCGAATTTGGTGGCATTTTTATCGTCAGATCTGGCGCAGCATATCACCGGTGAAGTCATCAAAGTGGATGGCGGACAATATATCTAATTATCACTGAAAGAAAACTATATGAATCTGAAAGATATTGTAATTATCTCTGCCTGTCGCACAGCGATGGGCAAGTTTGGGGGTTCACTGAAAGATATTTCATCTTTCGATTTGGGAGCTATCACCATCCGCGAAGCACTCAAACGGGTAAATCTAACTGGCGATCAGGTTGATGAAGTGATACTTGGCAGTTGTCGTCAGGCGGGAAATGGTCCGAACCCAGCCCGAACTGCCTCGGTTCGTGGTGGAGTTTCCACTTCCGCTCCCGTTGTAACTTTAAACATGGCTTGTCCTTCGGGAATGCGTTCTGTGATGATGGCTGCGCAATCGATCCGGCTTGGTGAAGCCGAAATCGTTGTTGCTGGTGGATTCGACAGCATGAGTTCCATTCCATATTTGTTGAAAGGTGCCCGCTGGGACGGATTTAAAATGGGAAATAAAACCCTCGAAGACGGCTGGAGCGACAGCATCGATCCGTTGATTGGTCAGGGAATGGGCGAGACTGCCGAAAATCTGTTTGATAAATACCATATTTCACGTGAAGAGCAGGATGCCTTTGCCATAAGCAGTCATCAAAAGGCAGCGGCAGCGCAGAAAAATGGCTGGTTCGACGAAGAGATTGTACCTGTTGAACTGCCCGGAAGTAAAGGAAAACCGGCTATTTTGTTCGATAAAGATGAAACCATCCGGTATGGCATTGACGTTGAAAAATTCGGCACCATCAAACCCGCTTTCCGGAAAGACGGAACGGTAACAGCCGGTAATTCCTGTGGTTTGAGTGATGGATCTGTTGCCATGATCGTTACAAGTCGTAAGAAAGCCGCTGAACTGGGCATAAAACCACTCTTTTCCATTGTATCTTATGCCCAGACTGCCGTTGATCCTTCGACCATGGGCGAAGGACCGGCATACGCTATTCCGGCAGCATTAGAAAATGCCGGCATGACTTTGGACGAAATGGACATCATTGAAGTGAACGAAGCCTTTGCTGTACAGGTACTTTCCAATGAAAGGGAATTGCGTTGGGACAAGTCAAAACTGAATGTTCATGGCGGTTCCATTGCTTTGGGTCATCCAACCGGCATCAGCGGCGCCCGAATCCTGCTTACTGGATATCATGCACTCAAACGCCTTGGTAAGACTTATTGCGTTGCTTCCATCTGCGGTGGTGGTGGCGTAACAACTGCCATGATCATCAAAAGGGAATCGTAAACGATTTACTTATTTGAATCATACAAAATCAATATTGTCTGGAAAAAGCAATATGAGAACCCTGCAATCCTTGAAATATAACGACGCTACGGGACTTTTGTAAATTGGGGTTTACATTTGTTTTCTGCCGATATTAAGTCCCTACGGGACTGTCCCTTTAGGGACAATATGTTGGTAGAGAAGATGATAGAAATGATTTGAAGTCCCGTCAGGGACGAAATATTATTTTTACCTGACAACAATGAAATATTTTTTAAACATTGATATTTAACAAAAAATTCGATAAATCAACCTGAATTTCTGAACAGGGTTATGAGTTAAAGTCTATAAAAAGCATTGAAAGTAAAAGGGTCATGGTTATAAACCGTGACCCTTTTTTTATGTTTGGCCGGAAGCGAAAAATCTTTTTCCTGACGGTGTAAAAACGTATATTTGTCACTGCTAAATGTTGAGAAATTGAGCAAAATCTAAACGTCCATATTCAAAATATACACATCATTATGGAAAAAATCATTCAATTCGAATTAAATGGCAATCAGGTTCAGATGCCTCTCAGGGAAGACCAGTCGCTTCTTTGGGCATTGCGGACACATTTTAATCTTACCGGTACAAAATATGGTTGCGGGCTTGGTTTCTGCGGTGCCTGCACGGTTTTGATGGATAATGAGCCTGTCAGGTCGTGTATTATTTATATGGCGGATGTGGAAGGTAAAAAAATCACCACCATCGAAGGTCTGGCGCCAGCGGATCAGCTGCATCCGATTCAGCAGGCTTTCGTCGATCATGATGCCATGCAATGCGGTTACTGCACCCCCGGAATGATCATGAATGCGTATGGTTTGTTGCTCAAAAATCCTTCGCCTTCTCGAAAACTGATCATCGAAGGCATGAACAACAACTATTGCAGATGTGGTGCGCATAGCCAGATTGTGGATGCTGTCGAATCTGTTTCGAATGAAGCAAAGCTTAATCAAATAAAATAAGTTAATCAGTAAACAATTGTTTATCATGAAATTAAGCGAAATTTTACAAGAAAATCTAGACATAGAAAGCGAAACAAACAGGTTGAAAAGAAGGGATTTTATTAAACTCACCGGAGCAAGTCTCGGCGGTTTGTTTGTTTTCTTCCGGACCGGATCGTTCGATTTGCTTGCCGCCGACCAGAAAAGAACCCTTCCGACAGATTACAATGCTTTCCTGAGAATTGATGAAGATGGGGAAGTGACCTGTTTCACCGGCAAAATTGAGATGGGACAGGGTGTAATCACCTCATTGGCTCAAATGCTTGCCGATGAACTGGATGTTGCTTTCGAAAGTGTAAAGATGGTGATGGGCGACACAGATTTGTGTCCCTACGATGCCGGAACCTGGGGTTCTCTCTCCGTCCGCGTGTTTGGACCGTCGCTGCTTGCCGCCGCCGCTGAAGCAAAATCAGTGTTAATCTCGCTGGCGGCTGAGAAATTGGGAACTACGACGGATCAATTGTATGCTCAGGGAGGTGTAATTTCAGTGAAAGGAAAAACCGGACTTTTTGTAACTTATGGCCAGTTGACAAAAGGAAACCGTATTGAGAAATTGCTGGATTCCCCGACCAAAACCAAGGATTTTTCCGAATATAAAATCATGGGGAAATCGATTCTTCGGACAGATGCCACAGAAAAAGTGCGTGGGAAAGCCTTGTATGCAGGCGATTACCGGCTTCCAGGCATGTTATACGCTAAAATTCTTCGTCCGCCTTCACATGGGGCAAGCTTCGTTTCAGCAGATATTTCTGACGTAAGAAATATTGAAGAAGTTATTTTGATTGAAGATGGTGAGTTTATAGCTGTTTTACACAAGGATCCCGAAATGGCTGAAAAGGCAATGCGATTGATCAAAGCAGTATATACATTTAAAGAAAAGCAGGTCGATGATAAATCTATTTTCGATTATTTACTAAATTCTGAAACTGAAGAAAGAGTAGTCAACGAAAAGGGTGACATTAAAAATGGCAGAATCGCTTCCAAAGAAGTATTTGAAAGCACGTTTTACAATAGTTATGTCGCCCATTCTCCCATCGAAACACATACGGCTTTGGCCTACCTCGAAGAGGATAAAATGATCGCCATCGTTTCCACGCAATCTCCTTTCGGCGTGCAGGATATGATTGCCCGTGAGCTTGATTTGCCTCTCGAAAAAGTTAGAATTATTACGCCGTTTGTTGGTGGCGCTTTTGGAGGTAAAGCACCGGCACAGCAGGCACTCGAAGCTGCCCGACTGTCAAAACTGACCGGGAAACCGGTGATGGTTCACTGGACAAGGGAGGAAGAGTTTTTCAATGATACTTTCAGACCTGCCGCAGTTATTAAATTGTCTTCCGGAATGGATGATCAGGCAAAGATATCGCTGTGGGATTACAAAGTTTATTTTGCCGGATCAAGAGGATCAGATACCGTTTATGATGTCGAGGATCAGCGCACAGCAAGCTTTTCAGCTAAAAATGTGCACCCTTTTAGTGTTGGTGCCTGGCGTGCACCCGGAAACAATACAAACACTTTTGCGCGGGAATCGCAGATTGATATCATGGCAGCAAAAACCGGAATGGATCCATTGGAATTCAGATTGAAGAACCTGAAAGATGAACGGATGATCGGTGTGCTCAAAGCTGTTGCTGAACTTTTTGATTGGAAACCGGCGAAATTCCCAGGCGGAAGAGGTTATGGGATTGCCTGTGGTTTTGATGCCGGAAGTTATGTTGCGCATATGGCTGAAGTAAAAGTTGACCAAAAGACGGGTTTTGTTGAGGTTGTGCGTGTTGCCTGTGCCCAGGATATGGGTTTTTGTGTGAATCCGCATGGAGCCAAAATGCAGATGGACGGTTGTATTATGATGGGATTGGGTTATGCCTTATCCGAGGAGGTTGAATTTACAGGAGGGGACATCAGAACTGCAAACTTTGGAACGTATCAAATACCGCAATTTTCGTGGTTGCCGAAAATCGAAACGGTGATTCTTGATAAAAAAGAAGCGATGCAGGCTGGTGGCGAACCAGCCATCATCTGTATGGGAGGATTGATTGCCAATGCCATATTCGATGCCACCGGTGCAAGGCTTTTTCAACTACCCATGACGCCGAAGAGAATCCTTGAAGCGCTTTCGAAAGTTTAAAGTTTCAATTATTCCGGAAATTATCTTTTTAATGCCTCCAATGGTGTCGGCACTGTGTGTGAATTTCCACCGGCTAATGCATCATCAAAAGTTGTAGGAACATCATTAGCTTCGGTGCGTTGTCTCCAGGTAAGATGCTCATTTCCATCGTCTTTGCGAACCATGGTGATGCAATCTTCAACCGGACAAATCAAGGAACATAGATTACAGCCGACACAATTTTCTTCATTTATTTTTGGGATACGGTTGTTTTTGTCATCGTTCAGGTCAATGGCCTGATGCGCTCCGTCTTCACAGGCGATGTAACACAACTGACAACCAATACATTTTTCTTCGTTGATTGATGCTTTGATACTGTATTTGAGGTTGAGATCTTCCCAATGTTTTACGTTCGGCAATGCTTTTCCTACAAACTGATCGATGGTTTCAAAACCATGCGAATCCATATATTGCTCAAGCCCGGCAGTCATGTCACGGATAATACCAAAGCCATAGTGCATCACCGCCGTGCAAACCTGCACCGATGAAGCACCAAGCAATAGAAACTCCACTGCATCGCGCCAGTTTTCAATGCCGCCAATACCTGAAATCGGTATTTGAACCAAAGGATGCTGGGCGCAATTTTTGACCATATTCAATGCAATCGGTTTAACGGCAGGTCCGCAATAACCGCCGTTGGAACTGTGGTTTTCTACGATCGGGTAGGTGACAAATTTATCAATATCAACGCCCACCAGACTTTGAATGGTGTTTATCAAGGAAATTGCATTGGCACCGGCACGACGGGCAGCCTGAGCCGGTTCGGTGATGTCTGAAATATTGGGTGTGAGTTTCACAATCACCGGAATTTTAGCAACCTCCATCACCCAGCTTGTGATCAATTCGAGCACTTCCGGTTCCTGCCCGACAGCAGAACCCATGCCGCGCTCACACATACCATGCGGACAACCGAAATTCAATTCAATTCCGTCAGCTCCAGCATTTTGAACATCCTGCACAATCTGTTGCCATTCCTTTTTGGTTTGTACCATCAGCGAAGCGATGACCGCGTGATCAGGGAAATATTTTTTCACTTCTTCCATTTCGCGGAGGTTATCGCACAAGCGGCGGTCGGTGATGAGTTCAATATTATTGAACCCAACAACCCTGTTTCCACGGTGGTTGATTGCGCCATACCGACTCGAAACATTTACCACAGGCACTCCGAGTGTTTTCCACACTGCACCGCCCCAACCCTGATCAAATGCTTTCATAATCTGGTATCCCGAATTTGTCGGTGGTCCGGAAGCAAGCCAAAATGGATTTGGTGCTTGAATGCCTGCGAAATTTATTTTTAGATTTGCCATAAAAATTCGTATTAAAATTACCTAATGTTCAATATTAATTTACACATATCATTTAATATCAATAGATTAATTATCCATTGTCAATTGTTTACGTCTTGCAGCTGGGCAGGTCTTGCCAATTATCTTGATAAAAAAAGATGTATTCCAATACCCGCAATTTTTCCTTCAGCAGTGGCATTTACAACTTCAGCACCGCCATTTACAGCATCACCACCGGCAAAATATTTGGGATTTGAAGTCTGACCGCTGGTTTCATTGACTAAAATCCGTCCGGTTTCATCCATTGTAATTCCCGAAATATTGGCTATCAGCGATTTCTGTTTCATTTGTCCGGTTGCTTTGATGACCAAATCACAATCCAAAACGAATTCGCTTCCCTGAATATTTCTGAGTTTTCCGTCAACATGCTCGGTTCGGATAAATTTTACCCCTTCAACGTTGTTTCCACCCACTATCTCAATCGGAGCAATATTAAACATACCCGTAACTCCGGTAACTTTTGCCAGATCATACTCAAAATAATAGGCTTTCATTTCTTTTTCCGACCTGCGATAAGCCACGATAACCTTTTCAGCGCCCAATCGGGCACATTCTGAAGCTGCATCCATGGCGGTATTTCCACCTCCAAGCACAATTACCTTTCTGGCTATCGGCTCTTCAGATGGATTCATTTTAATTTGCTCAATAAATTCGGTGGCGCCGATACATTCGGGTTTATCCTCTCCATTTATTTTGATTTCTGCCGAGTTTCCGAGGCCAATACCCAGAAAAACAGCATCATATTTCGTTTCCAGTTTCTGTACATCTTCAATGTTGGCGATACGGGTATTGTAAATAATATTGAACCCAAACTGTTCACGCAGATATTCCACCTCCATCAACGCTTCCCGATTGGTGATTTTATAGGGTGCGACACCGTGCAAAGCCAAACCGGAAGGATTGCTTTTTGCCTCGAAAATATCAACCTGATATCCGGCCTTTCGCAATTCGCAGGCGCATGAAATTCCTGCTGGACCAGCGCCAATGATCGCCACCGACTTCCCGTTTGGATTTGGGATTTCGAAGTATTTTTGCTTCGTTAGAATGGCATTATTCGTTGCAAAATTTTGCAAACGGCCGATAGCAAGTGCTTTAATATTCACCTTGGTAAAAACACAGGCTCCTTCGCAAAGTACTTCGGTGGGGCAAACTTTGGCACATGTATTTCCCAAATAATTCGAATCGTAAATTGTTTTGCCTGCACCAGTCAGGTTTCCATTATTTATTTGCCTGATAAACAATGGAATATCAATACTGGTTGGACATGCAATTGTGCAAGGTGCATTGTAGCAAAACAAGCATCTTGAACTTTCGTAATAAGCCTCCGACGAATTCATCAGGGGTTTTATCTGTGGAAATCTTTTCTCATTATCCTGCATAGCTTGTTTTTTTTGATTTAGTCATTAATTTGATTTATATTTTAATCTTAGTAACTGTTTTGCATACCTAAACCATAAAAGGGATAGTTACTCTGCGTTCCTTTGCGCCTGCTTTGCGCAACTCTGCGGTTAAAAAAGTTTAAACGCATAGAATCGCAGAGGTTTTTTGCAGAGAATCGCAAAGTCATAGCTTTTTCAATAATCTTTTTAATCCATTTATGATAAGCAAAACATGATTTTATATTTTATTGAATTTCAATCCTTCAACTCTTCAACCTTTCAATTCAACGAAATAGTCAATTAAAACGCAGCAATTCCTTTGTAAGTTTCTGGTCGTCTGTCGCGGTAAAATTGCCAAACAGAACGCACTTCATTAATCATATCCAAGTCAAATTCGGCTACCAAAAGTTCATCGTTGTCTTCCGATGCCTGGGAAAATATTTGTCCACGTGGATCAACAAAATAAGATGAACCGTAAAATTTGCCAATATTCCATGGTTTTTCAACGCCGACACGGTTGATACAACCCATGAAATAACCGTTTGCGGCGGCATGCGCCGGTTGTTCGAGCTTCCATAAATACTGTGAAAGTCCGGCAACAGTTGCCGAAGGATTGTAAACAATTTCGGCACCGTTTAATCCCAGTTCACGCGCACCTTCCGGGAAATGGCGGTCGTAGCAAATATAAACGCCCACTTTGGCATATCTTGTCTGAAATACGGGATATCCAAGGTTACCCGGTTTGAAAAAGTATTTTTCATAAAAACCTGGAGCCACCTGTGGAATATGGTTTTTCCTGTATTTCCCTAAAATTGTTCCATCGGCATCAATCACCACGGCGGTATTATACAATACACCCGGCATTTCTTGTTCATAAATTGGAACAACGATAACCATATTGTACTTTTTGGCCAATCCCTGCATCAGGTCGGTTGTTTTTCCGGGAATTGTTTCGGCAGCCTGATACCATTCATTACTCTGGCCCGGACAAAAATACGGTCCGTTGAATATCTCCTGTAAACACAGAATCTGCACGCCTTGTTTGCCTGCATTTTCAATATATGGAATATGTTTTTGGATCATTGCATCTTTAATCTGTGCAATACTTCCTTCGCCTTCCGAAATCGGAACTGACATTTGAATCAAACCTGATTTTACTTTTCGTGCCATGATATTTGTTCTTTATATAGTTTGAAATTTAAATTTATGGATACTTGTTACTGGTCTATGGTTGCTTGTTGATGGTTACAACGAGTAACCAGCTACCGGCAACTAGTGACCAGCCTCCAGATTTATAAAACATCTTTCATTGTTGACCTCTTAATAAATTCGCCGTATCCTTTTCCGATTTTCACGTTTCCACTGTCAATAGCAATTTTCCCTCTTAACAGCACAGTTTCTGCTTTTCCGGTTACTTCGTGGCCTTCATAAGCTGAATAATCGCAATGGTGGTGATGTGTTGAAGCCGACAGAATATGTTTTTTTTCGGTATCAAAAATAACGATATCCGCATCGGAACCGACGGCAATGGTTCCTTTTTTGGGGAACATGCCAAATATTTTTGCTGATGAGGTGGATGCGATATCAACCATTTTATTCAGGTTGATTTTCCCTTTTTTCACACCTTCCGAAAAAATCAATTCCATCCTGTGTTCAATGCCGGGTGCGCCATTGGGGATTTTTGTGAAGTCATGTTCGCCTTTTCTTTTATCATCCCACATAAACGGACAATGATCGGTAGCAAGTGTCTGCACAACGCCTTGATTGATAGCAGCCCACAACGCAGTCTGGTCTTTTATCTCACGGATTGGCGGACTCATCACCCATTTTGCACTCTCAAAACCACGATCATACACTGAGGCATCCAAAACCAGATATTGAATGCAGGTTTCGACAAATACATGCTGATTTCTTTTCTGTGCATCTCGTACTTTATTGAGACCACCTTCGCTGGTCATGTGAACGATGTAAGATTTTGATCCGGTCTGATATGCCATATCAATAAACCTTCCGGTGGCTTCTGATTCGGTTATTTCAGGCTGTGACAAATAATGATACAAAGGTGAAAGATTGCCAGCAGCTTTGTTTTTAGAAACCAGATAATCAATGATATCGCCATTTGTAGCATGAACGGTAACGATTCCACCATATTTTTTTACCTCATTCATCAGGCCAACCATCTGCCGGTCGTCGATCATCAACGCACCTTTGTAAGCCATAAAAGTTTTGAATGAAGAAATGCCTTCTTTCTCGATCAGATCTTTGATTTCGAGTTGGGTTTCGGGATTAAAATCGGTAACCGCCATGTGGAAAGCATAATCGCCATAGGTATTTCCGGTTGCCCGACCCTGCCACTCATGCAAAGCATCAAACAGCGATTTTCCCTGAGATTGTATCACAAAATCAATCACCGTTGTTGTACCGCCATGCAGGGCAGCCAGAGTACCGGTTTCGTAATTATCGCTCGAAAATGCACCCATAAATGGCATTTCGAGATGCACATGCGGATCAATTCCGCCTGGAATAACCAGTTTTCCTGCCGCATCGATGGTTGTTTCTGCTGTAACTTTCAGGTTTTTCCCGATCGCTGAAATGGTTTCTCCTTCGATAAAAATATCAGCGGTGTAATCATCTGTGGCAGTGATAATTCTGCCGTTTTTTATCAATATTGACATAACATTTGTTTTTAATTAATGATAATATTCATCGGCAATTTCAATGGCTTTTTCGATAATATCAAGGCCTTCGTCAATCTGACTTTTGTTAATGATCAACGGAGGCGCAATGAAAATCCAATTCCATCGGACGAAGGTAAATAATCCCAATTCACGAAGTTTTGCAGCCATTCTGTTTGTAGGTTCCATGTCTTTGGCAGCGGCGTTAAATGGTGTGAGTGGTTCTTTGGTATCACGGTTTTTGACTAATTCAATGGCGCCAAGTAAGCCGGTATTTCTGAAATCGCCGATTGATGGATGTTTTTCAGCTAGTTTTGCCACTTTTTCTTCCATATATCTGCCCATTAAAGCGGCATTTTCCACCAAATTTTCCTCTTCATAAACGCCAATACACGCCAAGGCTGTGGCACATCCCAGCGCATGTGCCGAATAGGTTAAGCCTAATGGAAGTGGAATATCATTGAAATGAGCTGCAATTTCTTCTTTCACGATGATGCCGCCCAATGGCGCATAACCTGAAGTCAAACCTTTGGCAACGCACATGATATCAGGAGTTACATCGTGGTGGTCAATTCCAAACCATTGACCGGTGCGGCCAAAACCACTCATCACCTCGTCGTCAATCAATAAAATTCCGTATCGATCGGCAATTTCCTTTACTTTTTTCCAGTAAAAAGGCGGGTATTTGATGCAGCCTGAAGTTCCGGATTCTCCTTCAAAAAGTATGGCAGCGATACTTCCAGGATTTTCAAGCTGGATGATTCTTTCCAGATTTTCAGCGGCTCTAACACCGCATTCATCAATGGTTTCACTTTTCCAAGGGCAACGATAGAAATACGGATTTTCGACATGCACAACATTTGGAACTCCCTGATTGTCAAATTGAAATTTTCTGGGATCGCCGCCAGCCGAAAAAGCACCATAAGTAGCTCCGTGATAAGAACGATAATGCGAGATGATTTTATGTCGCCCTGTATATAATCGTGCCAGTTTTATCGCATTCTCGATGGCTTCGGAGCCGGCAAGTGTAAAGAGTGTTTTCTTTAGACTTCCGGGTGTGATTTCAGCTAATTTCTTTCCCAATTCGCCCCGCACATTGGTCGCCATCGAGCATGTGATAAACGTAAGCTGCTCAGCTTGTTTCACCAATGCTTCAATTACTTTTGGGTGCTGGTGACCAACGTTGGCGTTCATGAGTTGTGATGAAAAATCAATGTATTTCTTCCCGTCATAATCATGGAAATACACACCCTTCGCCGATTTAACCGCTATCGGATTCAATCCTGCCTGTTTCGACCATGAAAAAAAGGTGTAATCCAGGTTATTCTTTATAATTTGCTCTCTATCAGTCATTTCTTTTATATTAATATTTTCAAAATATAAATTCACCTTCAATTGTCCATTGTCAATTGTCTTTGTCTTGCAGCCGAGCAGGCATTGTCAATTGTCCATTGTCAATTATTAGCTCATCCAATCCGTAATTTCCTGTTTTGCCCATTTGGAAGTAACTTTTTTCAATTGCGACCAGAATCCCAAAGAGCTCTTCCCGGTGATATCACCTGAGCCAAATTTGGATGCATTCCATCCGCCGAAAGAAAATGGCTCACGCGGAACCGGAACGCCGATATTGATTCCGATCATTCCGGCACTGGCATTTTGCGCAATCATTTTGGCGATAGCGCCGTTTTGCGTGAAAGCAGATGTTGCATTTCCAAAAGGACTTTCGTGTTGGATCGAAATGGCTTCTTCAACACTTTGCGCTGAAATGATTTCAAATACTGGCCCAAATACCTCTTTATCAGGCATTTTCGATCCTGATTCACGCCAGTCGATAATGGTTGGTCCTAAATAATATCCATTTGGATCGGCAGTTAAATCGTTGTCAAATTTTCGACCATCAACCAACAATTTGGCTCCTTTATTTTCTGCCTCTTTGATGTAATTTATCAGATTTTCACGTGATTGCTTTGAAATAATCGGTGGCATTTTTACGCCGGGAATATATTTCGAGGTTTCAACGCAAAGTTTCTCGATAATCGGATTCACATTTCCAACTGCAATCATCACAGACGCAGCCATGCAACGCTGTCCGGCAGAACCACACATCGAGGCGGCTATATCGGAAGCCGAAAGTTCCAGATTTGCATCGGGCAACACAATCAAATGATTTTTTGCACCACCCAGGGCCAGACAACGTTTCAAATTTGATGTGGCACGGCGATAAACAATCTGCGCCACCGGTGTTGAACCTACAAAAGAAACGGCTTTGATTTCGGGATGATCACAAATGGCTTCCACCACATCTTTTGTGCCGTTTACAATATTGAAAACGCCATCGGGCAAACCGGCCAGTTTCAACATTTCTGCCATTTTCATTGCAGTTATGGGTGTAAGTTCAGATGGTTTCAAAACGATGCAATTTCCTAATGCAATGGCATTTGGCACGGTCCAGTGCGGAACCATGTGCGGAAAATTAAACGGGTTGATGCAGGCAACAACGCCCAAAGGTGCATATTCGGTGCGACATTCTACACCGACACTCACTTCAAGCACTTCACCAACAGCTATTTGTGGGATTGAACAGGCAAACTCGGTGAGCTCAATGCTTTTGCGGACTTCGGCAATGGCTTCATCCATGGTTTTGCCATTTTCTTCGTGGATAATGGCTGCCAGCTCTTCCACATTCTGTTCGATAAGCTGCCGGTAATTGAATAAAATCTGTGAACGCATTTTCGATGTCATGGCTAACCATGCAGGAAAAGCTTTTTTTGCGGCTTTAACGGCTAAATCCACATCGCTGTATTTTGACAATGGTACCGTTGAAATTACTTCGCCTGTCAATGGGCTATCGATATCGATTCTTGCGTTGTTGCATGAAACAAATTCACCGTTGATAAAATTTTTAACTTCCTGATATTTCATACTTTATAAATATTATATATGTTGTTATTTTAAAACAGCAGTATAGTTTCATATCAAAAAACAATGCTGTTAATACAATAATTTTGACCAATGAACAAGTCCCGAAATGAAATCAGGATCTGTCAAAAATAAGCATTTGTAATCGTAAATTTACTACTTTTTGATAACAAGTTTTGTCAAATGGGGGAAATTTGGCTCCCGGAAAAAAATCGGGATACTACAAAAAGGAAAATTTGTGCAATTTCATTAAGATACTGAGGCTGATAAGGTTGGCAAAAAGAAAAAAAACCTGTTTTTAGGAATAAATTTAGAATACGTATCCAATTCCTATGCCGAACCAATAAGTATTTTAATTTTTCGATTCATTCTCGAAAGTAGGATTTTTTTTAACTTTACCTGTCATTCAATAAAATTTTTGGTTTTTCAAATAAAGCATATTACATTTGAACGATCATAAGATTAATAATCAAGACATTCAAATGAGATTGTCATTGACTATGGCCTTTATTTTTTGATAAAATATCTTGTAAGAAAAGGTTTTGAAAGTTAAATGGATTACATTCTCTCTTATAATCTAAGGGGATTTGAATGGAGGATGATGAAGAAAAATTAGTACTATTTGAATTAACCTAAACACCATGAAGACTGAACAGATTGTCTTTTCCGAAACAAATGGATGGATTTCGAAATCAGCATTGGAACTGAAGTCGAAAGCCCAGCTCATATTGTTGTTCGGGAATAAAGATTTGCTTAAAAATAAACAGAATATTGATTTTGTCATAAACACATATCCTGCCGCAGAAGTTGTGGGTTGTTCTACCTCAGGAGAGATAACCGGTGAAGAGATATTTGAAAACAACATTATTTGTACCGCTATTTGGTTTGAGAAGACAAGAATTCAAATTGCCAAAGAACAAATTGGCTCCATGGAAGAAAGCTTTTCAATAGGCGAGAAGCTTGCAAATTCGTTGATGGGCGAACAGTTAGCGCACATTCTGGTTCTTTCCGAAGGCTTGAATATCAATGGTAGCGAACTGATTAGTGGAATTAATACGAGTACGCATGATGAGATTTCGGTTTCAGGCGGTTTGGCTGGTGATCAGGATAACTTTTCCGAGACGGTAATAGTTCATAATGGTGCCGGCAAAAAAAATCTCGTGTTGGCGATTGGGTTTTATGGTGAAAATATCAAAGTTGGGTGTGGATCAATGGGTGGTTGGGATTCCTTTGGAGTTGACAGGCTAATCACAAAATCGGACAGAAATATTCTCTATGAACTCGATAATCAGCCTGCGCTTGAATTATATAAGAAATATCTGGGGCATCATGCCGATAATTTGCCTTTGTCGGCTTTGCTTTTCCCATTAAGCATTTTAAAAAATCATTCCGAAACTTCATTGGTGCGCACTGTACTCGGCGTAAATGAAGCTGATGGAAGCATGGTATTTGCTGGTGATATACCTCAGGGAGAGTATGTTAGGTTAATGAAAACAAATATCGATAAATTGGTTGAAGGAGCTTATGGCGCAGCTAAAATGGCACTTGCCAGTTTGCAGGATACGATGCCAGATTTAGCCATTTTGATCAGTTGCGTTGGCAGAAAACTGGTTATGAAACAACGTGTTGAAGAAGAACTTGATGCTGTTCGTGAAGAATTAGGTATGCACGCAAATATATCAGGCTTTTATTCGTATGGAGAGATAAGTCCGACACAAGCTTTCGAACAACATTGTGAATTACACAACCAAACCATGACAATTACGCTGTTTAAGGAGAACTAAATATTTAAGTTTATGGATATTCAAAATAAACTGTTGTTACGACAGATCAAGCGACATTTCGGATCGGTTGATGCTGTACCTGAGTCACTTACTGGCTTCATTAAAGATATCAGTGATTCATATAAAAACTTTGAGGATGATACCAATTTGCTCCAGAACGCAATTGAAATTAGCTCAAGTGAACTGCGCGAAGCCTATATGTTGCAAAAGATAAATGCTGAAGATCAGAAGCATACAATTGATAAAATAAAAAGTGCAATATTTGCTTTAACACCTGAAGGACAACATATTATAAACGAAACGAACCTTGATAATACCGATAACAACTATTTATTCGATTCACTCATTCAGCTTATTGAAGATCGGAAGCAGATGGAGATATCGTTAAAGGACAGTGAAAAATATCTAAGTGAAATACTTGATTCGCAAGATGTTGGAGTGATGATAATCGATTTCGAAACGCATCATATTTCATTCATCAATAAAAAAGGAGCCGATCTGTATGGCAGAGACAAGGAAGAAATCATTGGCAAATCCTGTCATCTGTTTATTTGTCCAACAGGTTTCGGAGAGTGCAGTTTGAATAACCCCGATGCAATCATTAAATCGGCTGAGAAAGTATTTTTGAATGCAGACAAGGAACGCATTCCAGTGTTGAAATCTGTTGTGCACAGCATTTTTAACGGAAGAAAAAGTTTGGTTGAGTCATTTGTCGATATTTCTTCGTTAAAGAAGGCCGAAGAAGCACTTATCAGAGCCAAAGAAGTCGCCGAAACGGCCAGCAATGCCAAATCGGAGTTTTTGGCCAATATGAGCCACGAAATCAGAACACCTTTAAACGGTGTTATTGGATTTTCGGATCTGTTGATGAAGACAAAATTGAACGAAACACAATTGCATTATATGCAAACTGTGTATTATTCTGCCAATTCGCTGCTCGATCTGCTCAACGATATTCTCGATTTTTCGAAAATTGAAGCCGGGAAATTTGAACTCAATCCCGAAAAGACTGATGTAATTGAACTCGCAGAACAAATCTCGGACATTCTTAAATTCAGGGCCGATGAAAAAAACCTCGAAATGCTGCTCAATATTGCAGTTGATCTGCCACGATTTATTTATGTCGATTCGGTGCGATTGCGACAGGTATTGGTCAATTTATTGGGGAACGCATTCAAGTTTACTGAAAACGGTGAAGTAGAGCTTCGCATTGAATATCAACCAATTACTAGAGAATCGAATAAATCACATTATACTTTTTCAGTTAGAGACACCGGAATCGGAATTCCATTAGAGAAACAACGGAAAATATTTGATTCTTTTTCACAAGCAGATACAACAACAACCCGCAAATACGGTGGTACAGGTTTAGGATTAACCATTTCTAATAAATTAGTTGAGATGATGGGCGGTGTGCTCGAGCTGGAAAGTGAACAGGGCAAAGGAAGTCGCTTTTATTTTTCCATTGAGGTTGAGGCTGAAATTGGTGAACATCGTTCGGACAATGATATTCCGGGTGTTAAAACCGCATTGGTGGTTGATGATAACGCCAACAACCGCACGATTCTCAAGCACATGCTTCGGACAAAAAATATACAAGTCGATCAGGCTGCAGATGGAGTTGAAGCTTTGATTATGATTGATAAAAATTTACACTATGATGTGATCATTATGGATTACAATATGCCTAATATGAATGGTTTAGAAGTAATCCGCCTGATACGCGAGAAATATAGTACTGCAGTTGATAAACAACCGGTTATATTTCTTCACAGTTCGTCAGATGATGAAAAAATTTACAAAGAAGGTAGATTGCTTGGTGTAAGAGCTTCGATGCTGAAACCAGTAAAAATGGATCAACTTTTTGACGCACTTTCAAAAATTCATGTCGAAGGAATACTCCCTGCGATAATTAAACCGGTAGAAATAAGAGAGAGCAAGGAGATTTCTTTTGGCGAATTTAAAATACTGATTACCGAAGACAACAAAATCAATATGATGCTCGCAACGACGATCGTTACAAATTTATTACCAAAAGCAACCATTCTGAAAGCCAATAACGGGCAGGAAGCAATTGATATTTATGCCAAATCAAGACCAGATTTAATTTTAATGGATATTCAAATGCCGATATTAAATGGCTATGAAGCGGCCGAAAGAATCAGGCAAATGGAGCTGGAAATGGATACACATGTTTCTATCATTGCACTAACTGCCGGAACTGTAAAAGGTGAATACGAGCGGTGCAGAGAGGCCGGAATGGATGATTATATCTCGAAACCTGTTGTTGAGGAAACCATTAGCCGAATTTTGAAAAGATGGCTGGTAAAAGACAACCTGGACATCGAATCTTCGATAAAATATACTGAAACAGTGCGAGTTGTTCATTTTGATAAAGAAGCATTGTATCTTACTCTTCAAGGCGATAAGGCTCTTTTTAACGATCTCATTATGACAGCCCTGGAAACGTTTCCGGGTTATATTCAGGAAATGAAAATTGCTTTCCTGAAAAAAGATTTTGAAAAAATACGAAAAAACGCCCATGCACTTAAAGGTGCAGCCTTGAGCATCAGTTGCGTTGAAATAGGAAATATTTCCGCCGAAATAGAAGTATGCGGTGCGGATAATACAGCAGGATTATCAGATCTGTTAAACAGGCTTTCAAAAGAATTCGATTATCTGCAACTATATCTGCATCAAATAATTCAATAGATCAGACCTAATCCTATGAAGATATTGTTTGCTGGCAGGAATATTCTATTTTCTTCCAACATTATGCAAATGAGCAATATGTGAGGCGAACGCCAAATGTAATCTTGGGTATTCGATGTACGGAATCTTGTATTCCAGACAAAGTTGTTTCACAATAACGCTCAGAGCCGGATAATGAATATGCGATATTTTCTTGAAAAGATGATGCTCAATCTGAAAGTTTAATCCACCTATAAACCACGAAATCAATTTGTTATGTGTTGCGAAATTGGCGGTCACTTTCAGCTGATGGATCACCCATTCATCCTCAATTTGCATTGAATCTTTTTCAACAACTGGAAAATAGGTGTCTTCAACGGTGTGTGCCAGCTGAAATACAACACTTAAAACTACACCTGTAAAAAGGTTATAAACCAAAAATCCTATTAGCCAGGGAAGAAATCCTACCATAAACATTGGTATGGCAACAAATAAAAGTAGATGAACTGCTTTAAAACCCCAAAAGGTGAAATGTTCACCTATTTTCATCCTTTTAATGGGTCGATCACCTATTTTACCAGTAAAATATTTTTTGTAATCGGTAAAGAAAACCCAATAGAGAAATAATAAGGAATAGATGAATAAAAAATAGATATGTTGAAAACGGTGAATCTTGTGTTTTTTCTGGCTTTCGCACATGCGTAAGAAAGGACGTGCATCAATGTCATCATCCACGCCCTCGATATTCGTATATGTATGGTGAATAAGATTGTGTTTTGTTTTCCATAAACCAACATTGGCACCTAGAAAATTGATCGACATGCCGGCTAAATCATTGATCCATTCTTTGGTACTGAAACTTCCGTGTGCTCCGTCGTGCATGATATTGAAGCCGATGGCAGCCGTGAGACCGCCTAACACAACGCATTCAACCAGGCTTAACCAGATGATTTGAGAGGTGAAAAAGATGAGGTGCGTGTAAATAGCTAAAAATCCAACTGTTATGACAATAGCCTTGAGATAAAGCTTGTAATTGCCGGTTGGTTTGAACTTTACTTCTTTGAAATACGCATTTACCCTTTTTCGTAATTCGGCATGAAAAGTGTTCGATGGTTTTGCAAATTCTGGTGAAATCATGATGAAAATAAATTTATTAAAGAAAAATTTTGTAAAGAATCAGCTTAAAAGTTGAGATACAATAAATTACAGATAAAATATTAATCCGACCTCTATTGTGAAATTTCAAGGCAATTGAATAATAAACAAACGAATTGCAAATTTGTTCGAACCTGATTATGAAGAATAAGGCATAAGCGTTTCTTAAACTCGAACCTGAGCATAATTGACGAGGAAATTCTTAAAAGAAAAGTTGATTTAATCTACGATAGATAGTAACTTTGAACAGGTTTAACACAAAAATTTAAATCGAATATAGCGGCAACTTTAAAAAGTGAACCCAACAATGATATTTATGAGGAATTATTCTTTTAAATTACTATAAAACAGATAATTATAAAACTTACATTTTCTATAAATTTTTGAATATGATTAAAAATCCAGATATATTGCAATGTGCAACCGACGTTTATAATTATTACGGAACAAAGCCAGCTGGTGAAATTCAGCCAAGAGAAACAAAAAAGAACCCAACGAAAAGAGTTGAACAATTGCGTCAACGATATTTCGAAACAAAATCATCGGCTTCCGTTGAATTTCCATATTGGTACACGCGCCGATGGGAGGAGCTTGAAGGTGAAATCCCTATTATTCGAAGGGCAGAGGCTTTAAAAGCCGGTTTTTCGCACCTGACTCCGGCAATTTTACCCGGCGAATTACTGGCAATGCGCAAAGCAAATTATTTGCGGGGTTCCTATCCGATGCCCTGGCTTTCTGAAGCGTTTTTTTTAGCCAAAGAAGATGAATTGTATAAAGAAGCCCAAAAATCAGGAAAAAACAGTGCTGACGAAGTAACTACCATGGGACAAGGTGGTGGAAATGTTACCAAAAGCGTCGGAAATGTTATTTCAATTGCCGGAAAATTTGGTTTTCGCAAAGAAGAAATGCCTGTTTTATTGAAAACAGCCAAAAAATGGTTTAATAAATCAGTTGATGATATAGGCCACAAATATGAACAACTTGTCCCGGGCTACCAGACAAAAGAAGAAATCATGCGGGCAGTAATCTGCATGTTCGATTCGGGCTATACACTACCGCAGGGTCGCGAAGTCATGAATTATTATTATCCGCTTCAGTTTGGCATCGAAGGCATCAAAAGCATATGTGTAGAAAAGCAAAATCAGTCAGCCGGTTATCCCGGAATGGATCGACTGTACTTTTACAAAGCCGTGCACACCATGCTTGAAGGGCTGCAGAAATGGATTTTGAATTATGCCGGAGAAGCACGTTTCATGGCATTACTCGAAGCTGGCAAAATCCAGAAAGAAGAGTATATTGATATTGCTGAACGCCTCGAATGGCTTTCCGAAAATAAACCACGATCATTTTACGATGCCTTGCAATTGATTTGGATATTTCATGTGGCTGTTCTAAACGAGGATGCTATTTCGGGTTTATCGCCTGGTCGGTTGGGGCAGGTGCTGTATCCGTTTTGGAAACATGATATGGAAAAAGGCATCATCAACCGCGAAAGCAGTCTCGAATTACTCGAAAGTATGCGAATGAAATTCACCGAATTAGATTGTTTTGCTTCGATGGGTGTGGTAGGTGGCGTTTTGAGTGGAAACACCTTTAACAACCTGTGCATCGGTGGATTAGACAAAGAAGGAAACAGTGCGGCGAACGAACTCGAGATGCTGATTCTGGAATCGGCAATAACCTGCGATACACCACAGCCCACACTCAGCCTGCTTTTTGACGAAAAATTACCCGAAGATTTCTTGATGAAAGGTATCGAATGCACAAAAATTGGAACAGGCTATCCGGCATGGGTAAACAATCGTGTTGCGATAGAGTTTTTGCTTAATAACTTTAAAAAAGAAGGAATGGCTCTCGAGGAAGCAAGGGCCTGGGCCATAGGCGGTTGTCTGGAAACTTCGCCAGGAAGCTGGATGCCATTGGAATTCAATGGCCAAACATACTTTATTCCCGGTGGCTCAGCTCCGGCAACCAGTGTTGGTGTGCATTTTATCTCATTGCCCAAAGTTCTCGAGGCAGTTCTTTTCGATGGTCTGGACAAAAGAACCGGACGACGGGTTTATCCGACCCATGGCTCAAAACTGGATTCTTATGAAGAAATCTGGGCTGTTTTTAAAAAATATTTTAGCCTGACAGTTGAAGTACTGACGCTAACGAATAATATTCAACATGACATTTGGGGCAAAGTTTCGCCTTCGATCATCAACAGCATGCTGAAACCCGATTGCCTCGAAGTCGGAAAAGACATCAGCCACAAAGGATGCCGGTATAACCGCACATTCAATGTTGAAATCTGTGGTGGCGTCAATCTGGTGAATTCACTGGCATCAATCAAAAAAAATATTTATGATGAGAATCACTTCACATTGCAGGAACTAAAAGCGGCCATTGATGCTAATTTCGGGTATCATTCGGCACTCGAAACCGGTTCGTATAGTTTGATTGAACAGGTGAAAAGCGATCGTTTTATGGATTGGATTAAAATTCATAAACGATGTCTCGATGCACCAAAATACGGGAATGACGATAGTTTTGTTGACGAAATTTTTAAAGAATGGCAACTCTGGTTCAGTAAAATGTGCGAAAATTACCTTTCATTGTACAACGAACCCTTATATTCATGCCAGATTTCAGTTTCGACGCATGCACCAATGGGCGCAGTTACTTTGGCTTCGCCCGATGGCAGACTTTGTGGTACAACCTTTGCCGATGGCTCTGTGTCGGCCTATCCGGGTACCGACAAAAACGGACCATATGCCTTATTCAACTCAGCTACGTGTTACGATCATTCTCTGTCACAAAATTCGCAGTTGAATATGAAAATTCATCCATCTGTGGTGCACGGAAGAGAAGGATCACGCAAATTCCTCGAAATGATAAAAGCATATCTGCGCAAAGGTGCTTTTCATGCGCAATTTAATGTGGTCGATTCGAGGATGTTGAAAGATGCACAAAAAAATCCAGAAAACTACCGGGGATTGATGGTGCGCGTTGCCGGATTCACGCAGTATTGGGTCGAACTCGGGAAACAGATACAGGATGAGGTGATTGCACGAACGGAATATGAACAGATTGGTTAATAAGTGAAAAGTGAAAGGAAAAGTGGAAACTGCAAAATTTAAGTTGAGATTTCATCTTCCGACTTCTGACTTCGGTCTTCTGACTTCTAATCAACTTAAAAACGATAATAGAAACTTAAAAACAAAACCATGAACCATTACGATTGTAAATTTTACCTTGCTACCGATGTTTTTAAAGGTATTTGCAAAAGAGATAAAAACCTGATTTTGGCTGATGATGTTGCTTGCGAACATTTTGAAAAGGCTCAGAAGTGCAAATATTGTTTAAACTTTAAATTGACTGCTGACGAGTTGGGAACCTGCATGAATAAGTACGATGCCTATCCCGAAATGAATGCTGTAAGCTGTCATGATTTCCAAAACTGATTTTCAAGAAGATAAGGGATATATATTTGATATCCAGGGTTTATCGGTGCATGATGGTCCCGGTTGCCGAACACTGATTTTCCTGAGTGGCTGCACATTAAAGTGCTTTTGGTGCTCAAATCCAGAGGGAATAAGCGGCAAACCGTCGTTGCTTTACTTTTCAAGAAAATGTATTCGATGTGGTAATTGCGTTCAAGCCTGTCAGCATAATGCCATCAAAATTGAAGGGAATCAGCATCGCATAAATCGCAGCTACTGTCTCCATTGCGAAAAAAATGTGTGTCTGGAAGAATGTTATACGGACGCTCTGCAATTAGGCGGCTATGAAATTTCAGTTTCGAAGCTTTTCAGTATTATTCAGCGCGACAGGAATTATTGGGGTAGTGGCGGTGGTATCACCCTCACTGGTGGAGAACCACTTTTACAAATCGATTTTGTAAAAGAAATTCTAAAAAGGTGTCACGATTCGTTTATCCATACCGCTATTGAAACCTGTGGTAATGTTCCGTGGAGTAGTTTCCTGGAGGTTCTGCCATATTTGGACTGGATTTTCTTCGATCTGAAACATACAAACAAGCCTGAACATAAAGAAGCTACATCAGCAGAAAATGTGTTGATTCTCGAAAATGCTTGTTTACTTTCGACCCATTTTACAGGTAGATTAATTTTCAGGCTTCCTCTGATACCGGGTTTTAATGATACTGACGAGAATATTACTTCAACCATTGCCTTTCTGAAAAATATCAGATCGAAAGAAATCAATGTTTTGCCATTACATCATCTGGGAAGAGAAAAGTACGAAATGCTTGGGATTGACTACAAAGGAAACCATTTCCCAGTTCCGACAATTGAACAATTGAGGCAGGTTGCAGCAACATTCAATGATGCCGGAATATTATGCTATATCGGAAGCGAGACACCTTATTAAGTTTCAGAACAATGACTTTCCAATTACTGAATTTTCTGTTTTTTTGGTGTTTTTTTACAGTCATTTCAACCAATATATAACGAAGGATCTGAAAGAAAAAGCTGACTTTTATCGAATTAGGTTTGGCTCGTTTTGATGGAAAAAACTCACCGTATTTCCATCTGAGATTTTACAAAGCACCATGGATTATCAATTTTTATATTTCAAAACAAGAAACGATTAAAAACTAGACCTGATGACGAAAAGTAAGATTTTTAACATTAAAAACCATTCATTACAGAAATGTTTTGCGTATAATCAAAGGGTATTTCGACCACTACAACAGGCAAAATGGTGATAAAATGAAATGGGGAATCATCGACTAATTCAA
>CANNKD010000017.1 GCA_947505205.1 Bacteroidota bacterium
CATCCTACTTTATCCCCTAAAGCCTAAAGGGGTTGCGCTGAACACCGAATAGACCAAAAAGCCCGATAAACAATTCGTTGATTATCGGGCTTTCTCGTAGGGCTTTTCGGCTATTCGTCTATATGTTAGCAACAGTTATTTTTAGTTCGTCCAAGGTTCCTTGTCTTTAGCATTCACGAATTTTTCTCCATCATAAATGCATAGTCCTTGCCAACTTCCAAACCAAACTTGTCCTTTTTTGTCCTCGAAAATACTCTGCGTGACATTAGATGTCAAGCCATCTTCAGTGGTGTACTGCTTGAAATTATTGCCATCATATCGGTAAACGCCATAACCTTCTGCCGAAAACCAAATATTCCCCTGCCTGTCTTCACAAAAATTATAGGTTTCTATACCTTCAATGATACCATTCTTAGTGAAGTTAATGTAGATTTTTCCATCATATTTACTCACCCCACCATTAAAAGTACCAATCCAAATATTTCCTTGCTTGTCTTCTAAAATATCCGCAGCATTATTATCAGTAAGTCCATTTTTTGTAGTTAAATGAATGAATTCGCCATTCTTGTATTTGAAAATTCCATTTCCATCGGTAACTAGCCACATCGTTCCATTTTTGTCTTCTAAAAATTGAAAAACCAATTTATCAGATAACATAGGTTGTGGATTTTCGACCCTTGTTTCAGGTAATATAAAAGGTGTAAATTTTTCCCCATCAAAATGACAGACGCCTTTGCCAGTACTTACCCAAATCAAACCTTTTCTATCAATACAAATACTCCAGATTTCCTCATTTTGAAGACCGACTTCTATCGAGTATGTTGCAAATTTCTCTCCATCAAATTTTACTAGTCCAGAAGAAGTTGCAAACCAAACATTGCCAAGCTTGTCTTCAACAATTTCTCTTACCGAAACACCTTTTTGGTTTGCTTTAATTGTAATTTTATCAAGTGATTTACCATCATACCGTATAATTCCATTTGTATTTGTTCCAAACCAATAGGTCCCTTTTTTGTCTTGATACATTGCCCTTACAAACTCAGTGACCATTCCATTTAAATTGGTGTGAATTTGCGGAAATGTTGTACTTTGATTTAAAATGAGCGGTTGGGTGTTTACTTCATTTTCTATTATACTATTAACCGATTTTTCTTTCACTTGTCCATTGCAAGACGAGATTTGAAAACTCAGAAGTATCAAAATTAAATTTCTTGCTATGGATTTTTTCTTATTTTCAATGTTTGTCATATTGTTGGTTTTATAATTCTGACTAACGTCAAATTTCCACATTCATAATCAGCGAGTTGCCAAATTCTAATTCTTCCGGATTAAGTTCAAATTTACTGATTTGTTTTTGGATTTGTTTCACAACACTTTTTTTTATCGACCAAGCCTAATCATAACCAAAACCCAATCCAATTTTCATTTAAAGTGCAAGGTACGGATTTCGTTCAACAGGGACTTCATGCTGGGTTCCCGATGCTCGGGACAGGCAGTGCCGTCCACATGAAGTCCTAATTATTATATGCGGTTTTTTATTGTTCATCGAAGAAGTCTTCATCTATTTGCTTTATCTCATATGTCAGTTTAATCTGAATGCCAACGTTATATTCATGCATAAGTGTAACTAATTTTTTGCCATCAATACAGATTATTTTATGATGAGCAGAGCGAGCTTTCTCAATTGCTTTTTCATCAAATTCAGAAGTTGTAACAAACACCCCCTTATTTGTGTCTCCACTCATAGCACCTATAAAATTACGAATGTCTTTCTCCCTTACCTTTCCCTCATTAAACCGTTTTGCTTGTATGTATATTTTATCTAAACCAAGTTTATCTTCATTTATAATTCCATCAATTCCACCGTCACCAGATTTTGCAGTTTCAATAAACTCTCCGTACCCCATTTTCTTGAGTAGTCGAAGAACTACCTTTTCGAAAAAATAGGGATCAATATTTTTCAGCTTTTGTAAAAGTTCATTTTTTACATCGCTTTCTATTCTGTTAAATCCCTCATCAATTAGGTCTTGAGGTGAAGAAATATTTTGTTCAGTTTTTTTATGTTCCGACTCTGAACTGTTTTCTTGCTTGTAAAACTCAAATAAAGTGCTCTCATTTTCCAAATCTCTTACAGACAAATTTGAAGAATGATTTATTCCCTTCTCAGTAATTTGGACAAGTCCTCTTTCAGGAAAAAATACATATCCACCTTTTTTTAAATAAGACTTTCCCCAGGCTATTCTATTGTCAATTAGCAAGTCACCAGATTTTGTTTCTATTTTTAATTGATCTTCTGTCAACCCTGAATAGAACTTTGTCTTAACTTCTTCTATCAATTCTCTTGTCTTATAAACTTTGCCAGCTCCAAGAATTTCGAGAATTGGAATGAAGGTATCATCAAATTTTGGTATTTCCATTTGTAATCTATGTTGTCTGGTGAAATAGCATATAACATATAGCGTTTTATTCACCGTTCTCCTGCAAATATAATAACAATGAACTGACTATCAGCATTTATTTGAAAATGAAATGAAAAAGGCAGGAGAATGGAGAATAAAACCGAGTTGGACTGTGCCGCCAAGCTATGGGCTTTCTATTTATTTATGGTTGATGTTTTTTTGCGAAACAGCCCCTTCAATCTGCTTTATTTTATTGGATAGGCTACTATCGTAAGGGAAATCGAGCTTGATCCTCAGCTGGTCGCGGTGAACAATAATTTCGGTTTTAATCATGGTTTTTAGATAATTGATAATTGATAATGCCTGCCCGGCCTTGTCGGCTGGCAAGCCGGCTGCAAGACGGGCAACCATCAACCCATCAACTTATCAACCCATCAACTTATCAACTTATCAACCCATCAACCCATCTTCTTACCCGCCATTGGTCCTGGCTTGAGCGAATGAATTTCGGTTATATTTATCGTCACAACAGCCTTTGGTTTCGGGAAACCCATTTTTACTGATAGGGCAGCGGCCTGTTCATACAATTCTCCGGTTTCGAATATTGTCGCATCTCCCATAAACCGATAGCCATCCAAAACTTCTCTGTTTACAACTGCAACCGCTACTTTCGATCCACGTTGGATGTTTGCAAACGTTGTTCCGCCGGTTCCTTCATTAAAAATGAGTGAATCGTCAGCTAATACCCGTGTCGATCTTTTTGGCGCGACATTGGGTATTCCGTTTGCATCGGTAGTCCCGATAAAGCATTGCTGTGCCGCAATCATGTCTTTCATTTCCTGGGTAAGTGTTGCCATTGCTGTTATTTTTTTATGAATTTAATGCTGATAATTTTTCCGTTTTGCTGACTGATTCTGGCAAAGTAAATGCCTTGACCTAAAAATGACATGTCAATTTTGGGGTTATCTGAATATTCTGCATTTAAAACGCATTTGCCGAGCAGATTCATGATTTCGATCCTGACTTTTCCGGTAACGTCCATTAATTGAATATGATCGGTAACAGGATTTGGCGAGATGGAAATGGTTGTTTCTTTTTCGGATTGTATTCCTATAACAAGGTCGAAATGCACGGTATAAGTAAACTGTGTGACGCCATCTTGTGCTGTAACAACCACAAATCCATCACCTGGAACTGCCGGTGCCTGCGTTATTTCCATGGTTGCCTCCGGATCGGTTGTCGAAGCGGTAATTACAGGAACGGGTGAGCCAACGGTTACATTTACGGCGTAATAATTAATTGCCGGATCAAATCCTTCCACCGTAACGCCATCAACCTTTAAATCCAGCAGGGTGGCAATATTTGAAATGGTATAGAAATACACCGAGTATGTCGATTCATGCAAACCATCTTCGGCAAGGACTGTTAAATATGCTGAGCCCGGAATTTCAGTGGCCTGAATGATCGTGAGTGTTGCCAAAGGATTGTTTGCTATGCCATCCACAACCGGAATGGGATTGATATTCTCAACAAGATATTGGTATGATAAGGTGTTGGGATCAAAGCCTGAGATGGTGAGGCCATCAACAGTCAGATCAATTAAGCTTGTATCATAATTGGTATAGGTAAAATGAATGGTGTAAGTCAGCTGTGTTGTGCCGTCTTCAGCTGTCACTACCAATATCGCATCTCCCGGAATTTCTGAACATTGCGTTTCGGCAACGGCAGCATTCGGATCGGTTGGAACGCCCATGGCATACGGTGCGGGATCATCATACACTACCTCAACATCATACACATAAACGTTCGAACTGAACCCATCGAGTGAGGCGCCATTGAGCAAAATGTCGTCCAAGGTTGCTACTGCTGAAGGTGTATAAAGAAAATTAACGGTATAGATGTTTGTGTGTTGACCGTCCTCAGAAGTTACTTCAACGGTAGCAACTCCGGGTAAATCAACTGCCTGATTTATTTCAACATTGGCATGAATATCAGTTGCAGTGGCATCGACAACAGGGATGGGATTGCCTGTCGGAACAGTATAATCATAATTAAAATCAGTTGGTGAAAAGCCCGGAATGGTGACATTATCCACAGTTAAATCAGCGAGAGTTGCAATAACTCCGGCAACATAAAAGTTTACAGTATAAGTGTGTTGAGTAGTTTCATCTTCGGCTGTTACCACAACCGTTGCACTTCCCGGAACAGTGCTTGCCTGTGTAATTACCATCGATGCAAGTGGTGTGCTTAAGGTTGCAGAAATTGTGGGCAACGGATCACCGGTCGGAATTGGATATGAATATGTATAAACCTCTGGATTAAAGCCCGGAACAGTCGTTCCATTTACGCGAAGATCGCTCAAAGTTGCGTCGTGACTAATAGGCGGTACACCAATAGATCCATCTGTAAAGATGTTTTGCATATAAATATCATCGTTGCCGCCTTCTTCCCAAACAGCAATAAGTTGTTCGTCATATAAACCGGAAAGTGCGATATGAATTTTCGAAGTATTTCGTCCTGCCATCAAGGTTGTTGTCGGTGTCCAGATCATACTGCCGCTATTATTAACAGCTAATGCTTTAATACTTGAATAAGCCGAAGTTGAACCGTATTCTTCATAAACGATCATAGCATCGGTTTCGTTGAATACTGCACCACCTGTGCTACCTGAAACACCTGAGCTCATGGGGACAAAGTCGATTCCGCTGGCAGTCCATTGTGCCACACCGTTAGCAGAAAATTTTTGTCCAGAAATAGCTGTTTGATCCTGGTTCCCTGTTTTCTTGCTCCAGGTGACTAAAACCTCATTGTTACTGTTTATGCCTAATATGCTGGGATTTTGATGACTGTTCGAACTCTGTGTTGAAACTTGTGTTCCATTAGCCGGCCAGGTGCTTGTGCCATTGGATAAAACCCGGTTAACGGCAGCATTGATGTTGTTATCGCTGTTGCGGTCGTCGGTCCAGGCAACCACAATCCCGTTGGCACCGTCTGAAGCCACGGTTGGGAAATATGCATAAGGAGAAATGCCATTCGAATTGGATACCAATACATCAGATGACCAGACCGCTGAGCCGGAGGCATTGAATTTTTGTACATAAATATGTCTTGTGAGAGCAGGGAAATTACCCGTCTCCTTATAAAAAGCCATCAGAAACTGATCATTTTCAACACCTAACAAACGAGGTGCAGTATAACTGTATGAACCACTCTGGTATTCAATACCCGTACTTCCCCAACTGACAGTGCCTGCTGGTGTTATTTTCTGCATGACGACCTTTTTGTATGGTGGGCCTGGTTTTTGCCATGCCACGATTATATTGTTCGTTGAGGTAACAGTCAAACTGGGAAGATAAACCCATTCCGAAGAATTTGTAAGAGCGATACCATCGGCACCCCATAGAAATGTACCGGAAGGAGAAATGGCATACGTGTACATATTACCACTTCCATTGCGCAGATCCTGAAAAACGAGGATGCAGTTACCGGTGTTATCGGTGATTAAATCCCAGATTGTAAGCGAAGTGTTTTGCGGATGATTGCTGACCAATATTCCGCCGGGTGCCCATTGTGCAATACCTTCGAAATCGAAGTATTGAAGCCGCATATTGTAGTTTCCGGATTCAGAAGAGAAAAAACCGATATAGAAATTTCCGGAAGCATCATACGCAATAAGCGGTGTGGCTTGAGAACCGGACATATTGTTAACCACAGTGTTAACCAACGGATCATTTGTCCATTGTGCTGAAACTGAAAAGGTTAGTACTGAAAAGAAAAAGATAAAAGCGAATAGATTTTTCATTGAGTAAAGGTTTTAATCAGATAAATATTTCAAAATATTTCATTTTTGAAGGTGGTGAAAATGAGAAAGACAAAGATAATGATATTAAAAATATTCGTTGATAATAAATCAGTTAACGGCAAGATTGATGTGTTCTTGTGTCTTACAATACTCCTAAAAAGCATTTTGATATAAAGAAAGTTCAATAATTTCACCAAACAGTCGGTAAAAACGAATAGTTTTCTGCATAGTAAAGCATTTGTGAGGTGAAATCATCAGGATATTTCACTACAACATCTTGTATCTTGCCTTCAAAAATAACTGCTTCGAGTTTGGGATTGATGAAGCCGGCAAAGGAAGCAATATTGAGTTTCTTCCATCTCTCGATAACTTCAATGTGTAATTTCGGATCTATTTTTACGCCATAATTTTCAACAATTGCCTTGGCGGCTTCGTAATCACCTTCCGATTTAATACGCTGAATTTCGCGTAGCAATTCACCAAAAATAATACGAAGGGCTTGGTAATCATTTACTTTGAAAAATGTTTTGCCATCGATCATCAATTGTTCAACCACATTTTTTTGTTTACCTTTTTCAAAAGCCCATAGTGCAATGAGTTGGCGGTTACGGGCGTGGCTTTCTTCCAATTGTTGTCCGGGCTCAACGCGCACTAGCTGACGCATCATACTGTTCAGCATGAAACTGTCATATTCAGCTTTTCCAACTTCATCGCCCGGAACCAATCCTTGTTTAATTAATTCAGGATCAAGAATATAATATAAAGCAACCAGATCGGCACGCGCTTCCTCAATGGTGTTCGAATAACTTTTTAACGATTCCTTGGGTGTTGCCACACCATCAGCCAATTTACCGCTTCCGTGACCGATCACTTCGTGCAAAGCTGTGTGTAGTTTGGATGCCAGCGGTCCAAAATCACGGATACGTTGTTGTTGTTCAGGTAAATAGAATTCTTCGATGCTTCCGGTACTTTTTGAAGCGTTTTCATAGGCATCTTCGATATTTCCCAAAGAAACAGATTTAGAACCGTGTGTCGCCCTGATCCAATCGGCATTTGGAAGATTCACACCAATCGGTGAGGTAGGCGAACAGTCGCCAGATTCTGTTATCACCTGTATCACTTTATAACTCACACCTTTTGCATCTTCGCGTTTGAATTTTTCATCAATGGGCGAGTTTTTCTCAAACCAACTTGCTAACTGACTGATTTTCTGAAATCTGGTTGTTGCTTCTTCGTCGCGGATTGAAACAACAGATTGCCACGAACCATGGAACCCCATCGGATCGCCATACACTTCAATAAAACCGTTTACAAAATCGATGACCGGTTCTGTATCCTGCACCCATAAAACACTGTATTCATCAAACGCTTTTAGACTTCCGGTTTCATAAAACTCGATCAGTTTCTGAATACTTTGTCGCTGCAATTCTGTTTCCGCATATTTATGCGCATGTTCGAGGAGAATGACGATTTTTCGAATGACTTTTCCATACATTCCATCCGATTTATACACCAATTCTTTGATCACTCCATCTTTTTTGATGAGTTTACTGTTTAACCCATGCGAAACCGGAGTGGCATCATCTGAATCTATTTTCGAAGCGTAAAATGCCTCAACTTCAGACTGGGTAAGGTTTTCGTAAAAATTACAGGCTGATCCGATAATATGATCTGCGCCTTCATCCTGAAGCAATCTCTTTGGTGCAACTTCGGGATTGAAAATCTGATCTTTAATGAATTTGTATAATTCGTTTTGTGTTTGTCCAACATCTAAAGGCAGCTTCTCCTCATAAATATCAAAAAACAGTTTCTTGAAATAGCTTTCCTTGAATTCAGGAACCAGCTTATCCATCGAATTGTGGTTATGAATGCCATTTGAAAACCAGAATTTCTTTACATAAATTATAAACTGATTCCACGGTTCGGTATTCCGCTTGCCCCGATAATGCAAAACTATGGCTTCGAGACATTTGCGTATCAATATGTTATATTTATAATTCTGGTCAATATTGATGTCGCGGCCTGTCAATGCAGCCTGATACAGATGCCAGGCGAAAATCTTCTGACTCAATGACAGGTTCTCGAAACCTTCAATCCGGTATCGGAGTATTCTGATGTCGGCAAACTGTTCGGTTTGCCAGATAAAATCATTTTTTAACATAAAAGTGAACTAAAGTGAACTAAAGTGAACTAAAGTGAACTAAAATGAGCTAAAGTGGGCTAAAGTGAACTAAAGTGAACTAAAGTGAACTAAAGTGAGCTAAAGTGAATGAAAACCTTATCAACCTATCAACCTATCAACCTATAAACTTTGGTAAAAGGCTTATAACTTTAGTTCACTCCGAACTCTAGTTCACTCCGCACTTTAGCTCACTCCGAACTACCCTTTATAAAAAGGCATTTTTACAATCTTTGCCGGTATAAGTTTTTCGCGTATATTGATATAAATTTCAGTGCCAAGTTTTCCATATTCGCTTGCAATATAGCCCATTCCAATTCCTTTTTTCAACATGGGCGACATGGTTCCTGAAGTTACTTTTCCAATAACATCACCGTTCGCATTACAGATTTCGTAATCGTGACGTGGAACACCTTTATCAGAAATTTCGAATGCTTTGAGCATTTTGGTGGGTCCGTTGGCTTTGATCTTCTCCATTTTATCACGGTCAACAAATTGGTTTCCATCAACAAATTTCGTGATCCAACCCAATCCGGCTTCGATGGGGGAAGTGGTGTCGTCGATGTCATTTCCATACAAACAGAATCCCATTTCAAGGCGTAATGTGTCGCGTGCGGCCAATCCAATGGGTTTGATACCAAACTCAGCACCCGCTTCCAAAACTGCTGTATATATTTTTTCTGCGTCAGCGTTATTAAAATAGATTTCACATCCACCGGCTCCGGTATAACCCGTGGTAGAAAATAAAACGTCTTTTACGCCAGCAAACTCCAGTTCTTTAAATGTATAATATTCCATATCAGTCACTTTTGTTGAAGTGAGTTTTTGCATGGCTTCCAGTGCATAAGGCCCTTGAACGGCTAACTGTGACGTTACATCGGATGCGTTGATGAGTTTTGCGCCAAAACTGTTGTTCTGGTTCACCCAATCCCAATCTTTTTCAATATTAGAAGCGTTTACAACGAGTAAATATTTTTCTGCATTGAAACGATAAACAAGTAAATCATCCACAATACCGCCTTTTCCGTTTGGGAAACAGGTATATTGAATTTTACCATCATAAAGTACTGATACATCGTTTGTTGTCAGATGTTGAATCAGGTCGAATGCCTTTGGTCCTTCAACCCAGAATTCGCCCATGTGCGAAACATCGAAAACGCCTAACTTCAATCGAACGGTCTCATGTTCAATATTTACGCCTTCAAACTGAACCGGCATTTCAAATCCGGCAAAAGGAACCATCTTGCCACCTGTCGCGTGGTGAACTTTGTTTAATGCAGTTAATTTCATTGTAAAGTTTTATAAAGTGTTGTGAATGTGTAATTTATAATCAAATTACACAATTATTAATTTTGCTGTAAAAGTACGGAATTTGTTGTTTGGACGTTTCAATAATGTTCTATTTGAATAGGTAAATCTTAAATGAGATTCATGTTTTACCGATATTACATCGATTGATCAGCTTGATATGGCCAATTTATTTACTTTTACCGCTCGAAATTCCTTTCGAAAAATGAATTATTGTCATGAAAATTAATCGCCATAAATCATCCATATTACTGATAATCATCTTGCTGTCTTTTATGAAAGCATTTTCGGCTTTCATTTTGATTCCAATGGACGAAAGCCAGACGAACCATTTGAAGGCTTATGGTATTGCTTTCTTGGTTTTGAAACAAGAAGTCCAGATTAGCTGGTTGCTTAATTATCGGGGCGGAAGTTATTTGATGCCTTATAATCAAAGTTTCGAAAAGGAATGTAAGCTTCGGAATGTGTTATATCAGGTTATTGCCGATGCGCAGGCCAATGCAATTTTGCAGGAAATTGCTGATCCGGGTGTGAATATGGACGAGATGCAACTGCAAAAAGTGCCGCGGATTGCAGTTTATTCTCCAAAAAACAAACTTCCCTGGGACGATGCCGTCACCCTCGTTTTGAAGTATGCCGAAATTCCTTATGATATTATTTATGACGATGAAGTGCTTGATGGAGTGCTTCCGATGTACGATTGGCTTCATTTGCATCATGAGGATTTTACAGGCCAATATGGTAAATTCTGGGCGCGATACCGCAGTTTTCCATGGTATCAGGAGGATGTAAGGATGCAGGAAGAGGCGGCCAAACGACATGGATATGCAAAAGTGTCGGAGCTGAAATTAGCTGTTGCTTTGAAGACACGTGAATTTGTCGCCGGAGGTGGTTATATGTTCGCGATGTGTTCTGCAACAGATAGTTATGATATTGCATTGGCTGCAACCGGTTTAGATATCTGCGATGTAATGTTTGATGGTGATCCGATCATGCCTGGTGATCCCGAAAAATTAAACTATGATAATTGCTTTGCTTTTACCGACTTCAATCTTTCAACCAATCCACAGGAATATGAAGTTTCGAACATCGATGTTACAAATCACAGGCAGCAGCAATTGACTGAAAAGAATGATTTTTTTACACTTTTTGATTTTTCGGCAAAATGGGATCCGGTGCCGACCATGCTCACCCAGAATCATGAAAAAATCATTCATGCGTTCATGGGTCAGACCACAGCTTTTGATAAACTGGCCGTGAAATCTACGGTGATTGTTTTAGGTGAAAATAAGGAAGCAAATGAAGATCGTTATATTCATGGATCTTTTGGAAATGGCTTCTGGACTTTTTACGGAGGTCACGATCCGGAAGATTATCAGCATATGGTTGGTGATCCGCCTACTGAGCTTGATTTATATCCAAATTCACCAGGTTATCGCCTGATTCTGAATAATGTGCTATTTCCGGCAGCCAAGAAGAAAAAACAGAAAACGTAAATCATTCTTCCCGTCTTGCAGCCGGCTTGCCAGCCGACAAGGCCGGGCAAGCACTCTCCGTTTTTCACTTTACAAGCCATTCCTGTTCAAATTCGAAAGGTTTATCGTTCATTTCATATTTGAAACGCGACATGCAGACTTTTGGAGTATCGTTGAAAATCAAAATCCCTGATTCAACAGTTGGAGCTGTAATATCAATTTGAGTAGTTCCAAGCATCAGGTAAGAGCAATTTTTACCTAATTGAGAAGGGATGATACTGGTATTTGTTAACTGTCGGTTATTGTAATCGATGTAGGTTGCATCCATAGTTATTTTTATGGTATCATCCTGACTGTAATAATTTGAGTTTCCGTATTTTATGTACGTATATGTCGATTGACCGGTCATGGCAGCCCAGTTTCTGTTTAGAGAATCAGTGGTCATGAAGTCCACAAAATCCTCTGAAAAGTTAACCGTATTTTGTGTTCTGGAATTTAAGCTAAGTTTAAAGGAACCTGAAGAAATAATATTTAAACCGGTTGAATCCGGAAGAGGTAAAAGGTCATATTTGAGTGATTTGAAATTAAAAGTTGCCATTGAGCCGATTTCATTTAATCCACCTTCAATTTCAACAATTATAATGCCTTCCATACGTCTGTCGTGAACGAAACTACCGGTTCCATAGTCCATGAAGAGTGTGTCCTTATTGCCCAGCGTATTTAATCGAACATAGCATCCTTCAATTAATGAATTGTTTGTGTTCAAAAGCAATGAATCATCTAAAGCCTTGACAAAAGTTGTTGAAAACTCTGCAATAGTATGCTGTAATAAATTGATATTATGAACACTGTTAAGTTGATTCTGATAATTGATCTCTGTATTTTTTTTCTTACAGGCCGAAAACACTGTGGTAAGCATGACGAATGCCATTAACATCCAAACTGTTTTTTTCATTTTATAGTTTCCTTTTATAGGTTTCGAATCGATAAGTAAAGTCGTTCTGGGGATCGTTATTAACGATTTCTTTTTCAATAAGTTCCCATTGATCGAACGGAATTTCAGGAAAAAAAGTATCCGCTTCAAAATCTTTTTCCACAATTGTCAAGTATAATTTATCGGCTAAGGGAAGGAATTGCCTGTAAATGGATCCGCCGCCAATGATAAATATTTCTTGTTCATTATCAACAAGTTGGAGAGCTTCAGCAATTGAATTTGCCGATTCACAACCTTCAAACTGATCATTAGGAATATCAGAAAGAATGATATTTCTTCGTTTTGGAAGTGGCCCCGAAGGTAAAGATTCGAGTGTTCGCTTACCCATCATTACAGTATGGCCGGCCGTAATTTTCTTAAACCGTTTTAAATCATTCGAAATATGCCAGAGCAAATCATTATTTAACCCGATTGCGTTATTTTGTGCGATTGCAACGATTATCGATATTGTAGTTCTGTGATTATCTGTCATTTGATAAATTTAGATCGAAATTTCACCCTTGATATGCGCGTGTGAATGATAATTTTCGAGTGTGAAATCTTCATATTTGAAGGCAAAAATATCCTTTATTTCCGGATTGAGGCGCATTGTTGGTAAATGTAATGGTTCGCGGCTAATCTGAAGTTTCACCTGATCGAGATGATTCATATAGACATGCGCATCACCGAATGTGAGGATGAAATCACCCGGTTCCAATCCGGTTACCTGTGCAACCATCATGTTTAGAAGTGCATATGATGCAATATTGAAAGGTACCCCAAGAAAAATATCCGCACTTCGCTGATACATCTGGCAACTCAGCCGGTTGTTGGCAACATAAAACTGAAACCAGGCATGGCAGGGTGGGAGAGCGGCTTTGCCAAGGGCGACATTTTCTGAAAAACTGTTGCCGGAAAGTGGTAAAACCGATGGGTTCCAGGCTGTTACGATATGACGGCGGCTGTCAGGATTTTTTTTAATACTTTCGATCACTTGCGCAAGCTGATCTATTTTTTCGTTGTTCCAGTTGCGCCATTGCGCGCCATAAACAGGTCCCAGATCACCTTTTTCATCGGACCATTCATTCCAGATGGTTACTTTATTATCATTTAGATACTTAACATTTGTGTCACCTGAAATAAACCAAAGTAATTCGTGAATGATTGAACGAAGATGTAATTTTTTGGTGGTGATGGCCGGAAATCCTTCCTGAAGATTAAACCGCATTTGGTGGCCGAAGATGCTTAATGTGCCGGTTCCGGTACGGTCTTCTTTTTTAACGCCTTCATTCAGAACACGTTGTATAAGTTCAATATATTGTTTCATATAAAAAGTACAGCTTAATTAAATTTTTTCAGAGATGATAATTGATAAATTTTGAAGATAATTTTAGACGAAACTGAAGAAAATAGATTTTTGGCATCCAATGATCAGAATTTCTTTTTACGTCGTTGAATCTCATCGCGGATAAGCGAAGCCTTCTCAAATTCTTCATTCTCAATGGTTTGCTTTAGCATCGATTCCAGTTCAGTGATCAGGTATTCTGAGAACTCATTATCGTCTGCCTCTGATTCCGGTTCGGCCTTCGTGTCTTTGATTTCAGGTGGTTCAAAAGTTACACTGGCCTCATTCATAATACTTTGATAAGTAAAAATAGGGCAATTGAAGCGGATTGCCAAGGCAATGGCATCAGATGTTCTTGCATCAATCTCACTTAACTCTTCGCCTTGTTTACACACAAGTAATGAATGGAAAACACCTTCTTTAAACTTATTGATCACCACTTCAATCACCTCAATTCCAAAAAAAATCATCATATTTTTCATTAGATCATGGGTCATAGGTCGGGCTGGTTGCATTTTTTCGAGGCCGAGTGCAATGGCTTGAGCCTCAAATCCTCCAATAATAATGGGTAATCGGCGCGAACCACCTGATTCCATTAAAATGAGTGCATACGAACCACTTTGCGATTGACTATATGACATTCCGACTATTTCAAGAGCGACTTTATTCATGCGTTTCTTTTCTCAAATTTTGAAGGAATAAAATTAGTTGTTTTTTGAACGGAATGGCATTGACTGTGATTTATTTTTGAAAGTAATACATTTCAATTTTAAAAATCCGGTAGATTTTATTCAGATATGAGTCGTTTTTTTTGCGCTTACTTGAGTAACAATTTCTACCTTTGCAATGTCAAAATAGAATGCTTTTCGTTGCGAAATTCCACTTATTATAATCTTTATATATCACCTAACAATATGATAACCAATAATTTTACACATCGCCACATTGGACCTTCAGCTGAGCAGATTACCGAAATTTTAAAAAAGATCGGAGTAAATTCAGTTAGCCAATTGATTGACGAAATCGTTCCGGCGAATATCAGGTTAACAAAGCCATTGAATATTGGCAAGGGAATGAATGAATATGAATATATCGAGCATCTAAAAAAACTCGGTTCCAAAAATAAAATGTATAAGTCATATATTGGATTGGGATATTACAACACTATAACGCCGGGTGTTATCACACGAAATGTGCTTGAAAGCGCCGGTTGGTACACTGCTTATACGCCATACCAGGCCGAAATTTCGCAGGGTCGCCTCGAGGCCTTGTTGAATTTTCAGACAATGGTGAGTGATTTAACCGGATTACCGATTGCCAACGCTTCCTTGCTTGATGAGGCAACAGCTGCTTCTGAAGCCATGATTATGTTTTTCAATTCGAGAAGCCGTGGCCAGGAAAAGCAAAATGTGAACAAATTCTTTGTTTCAGAATCTGTATTTCCACAAACGCTGGATGTAATCAAAACCCGTGCCTATCCATTAGGCATTGAATTGGTAGTCGGTGATGTTCATGCTTTCACTTTTGATCAGAGTTTCTTTGGCATTTTGATCCAATATCCAAATCAATACGGTAATATTGAGGATTATGCGGCATTGGTTAAACAGCTTAAATCCTTAGAAATTCAGGTAGCTGTAGCCGCTGACATTTTGAGTCTGAGTTTATTGGTTCCTCCCGGCGAATGGGATGCAGATGCTGTTGTCGGCTCAACCCAGCGTTTGGGTGTGCCCATGGGATTTGGTGGTCCACATGCCGGCTATTTCTCAACTTCGGAAAAGTACAAACGTTCAATTCCCGGAAGGATTATCGGTGTCTCGAAAGATGCAAATGGTAATCGCGCTTTGCGCATGGCTTTGCAAACGCGTGAACAGCATATCAAACGCGAAAAAGCAACTTCAAATATTTGTACAGCTCAAGCACTATTGGCTTCTATGGCAGCCTTTTATGCTATTTATCATGGACCAAAAGGACTGAAAAATATTGCTCGCCACATCAATATTTTGGCGAATGTGCTTGACAAGGAAATGGTTAAGATTGGCGTTAAACAGCTTAATACGAATTATTTTGATACATTGTCTTTTGAACTTCCCGGACAAATATCTCTGGACGACCTGCATCAGGCTGCTACAGAAGCAAAAATGAATTTCAGGTATATCGGAAAGGATAAATTTGGTATCAGTTTAGATGAAACGACAACATTGAATGATGTCAATAAAATTGTATCGCTCGTTGCCGGACTGATGAATGTTGAGCACACAGCTTATGTTTGTGTTCCGGATCAGTGCCAGTTAATGACTTCCATTCCTGACACTTTGTCAAGAAAATCGACTTTTTTAGCCCATCCGGTTTTCAATACCTATCATTCTGAAACTGAGATGATGCGTTACCTGAAACAGCTCGAAAATCGTGATTTAGCGATGAACCGCAGCATGATTCCGTTGGGATCGTGCACCATGAAACTAAATGCGGCAAGTGAATTGTTTTCACTCAGTTGGCCTGAGTTTGCCAATATCCATCCTTTTGTTCCAGCTGATCAGGCTCAAGGATACCACGAACTGATTGAAACACTCTCGAGGGATTTATGTGAAATCACGGGCTTTAAAGGGATGTCCTTTCAACCAAATTCGGGCGCAAGCGGTGAATATGCCGGTTTGTTAGTGATTTTGGCTTATCTGAAAAGTATTGGACAAAGCCAACGCGATTTGTGTTTAATTCCTTCATCAGCGCATGGTACAAATCCCGCAAGCGCAGTAATGGCCGGAATGAAGGTTTTGGTTGTAAAATGTGACGAAAAAGGTAATATTGATATCAACGATCTTCGGACTAAGGCAGAAGAAAATAAGGAGAAACTTGCCTGTGTGATGATTACATATCCTTCCACACATGGCGTTTATGAAGATGGAATTAGAGATATTATCGAAATAATTCACTCAAACGGCGGACAAGTATATATGGATGGCGCCAATATGAATGCGCAGGTTGGATTAACAAGTCCCGGATATATTGGAGCCGATGTTTGTCATTTGAATTTACATAAAACATTTGCTATTCCTCATGGCGGAGGTGGTCCGGGTGTTGGTCCGATTGGTGTTGCATCACATCTTGTGCCTTTTCTTCCTGGTCATACCATGGTTGAAACCGGAGGTAATAAAGCTATTACAGCTGTATCCGCAGCACCATTTGGCAGTGGAATGATACTTCCAATTTCTTATGGTTATATCAAATTGTTGGGCGGTGAAGGTTTAACCACAGCTACTGAAATGGCTATTGTAAATGCAAATTATATCAAAGCGCGCTTGAAAGATTATTTCCCGATTTTATACACAGGAAAAAACGGACATGTGGCACATGAGATGATTCTCGACTGTAACCAGTTTAGTAAAACTGCCGATGTTGGAGCCATTGACATCGCCAAACGACTGATGGATTATGGGTTTCATGCGCCTACGGTTGCTTTCCCCGTACACGGAACATTGATGGTTGAACCAACCGAAAGTGAACCTTTGGGCGAGATGGATCGCTTTATTGATGCTATGATTAGCATTCGTGAAGAAATTACTGAGATTGAGCAAGGTAAGACTGAGAAACATAATAATGTGATTTCGAATGCACCGCACACTTTGAAAATGGTTGCTGTTACCGAATGGAATTTTCCATACAGCCGCGAAAAGGCAGCTTTCCCGATGAAAAGTCAGGCAGTGGATAAATATTTTGCTCCTGTAACACGGATTGATGATGCTTTTGGCGATCGGAATTTGACTTGTACCTGTCCACCGATTGAAGATTATATGAAATAAATAATTGAAATACAATATATTAAAAAAAAAGTCGGTGAAGTTGTTCACCGACTTTTTTTTTATTTCACTTTCACAAATTTACCCTGAAAAGTATTTTTATCAGTTTTGATTCGAGCCATCCAGATTCCATTCATAAGTTGTTCGGTATTCATTTGAACGATAGTGTTTTCGCCAGATGAAATGGAATAATCGTTTAGCGAAATAGATAGTCCCAGCTGATTGATACAATCGATCTTAATGACATCAGCTTTACCGGCTAACTCGATATTAATAAAATCAATGGCAGGATTTGGATAAATGGCGTAAAGTGGTTGAATTTTATTCAAGTCAACAATGCCAACATTATTGCAGGTGCCGGGAATATTGTTGTCGATCCATTCGAGACGGCTGTGCATCCAATCTTTCAGTGAGGCGATTTCAGCGTCATAAGTCGGTGGAATGGGTTCTGGATTGGGCCAGACATAAACGCCCAGAATAGGCCAAACCTGAAAATTGCGTTGTTGTGATTCTTGTAATAAATTGGCAACGCTATCGATATACTGATCAAACCAGACATTATTCAAAACCGTTTCACGTTTTTCGAGCCACCTGCATTTTAAATTATTTGCGAATTGATCGTCTTCCAGCATCCGGTCCCACCAGAAAGGTATCTGCCAGAAATCGTCGGCACAAGGAAACTGGTATGCCCATCCAGTAAAATCAGGGCCACCACAATAGTTTGAATTATGCCAGGCGATGTCATAGTCCCAAACAGGTCCCATGCGTAGTTTACCACCCAGACTTTCGCGCTGTTTATGGATAAATGTACTAAGGCGATAGCCGTCAACATTCTTGCTGACTTCATTCACAATCATATAATCGATGAAAGTCCCTTCCACTGCAAATTGTCTGAAACCAAACTGCGGATCATCAAAATCCGGTCCGCTCAATACATTTTCAAAGGTTCTTACATAATTCTGTACATAATTTTGTTGTGCGGAGGTGATATCAGTCGATTTAGGGACTTCATACTGAAAATAAATCGTTTGTCCGTTGTTGTGATTCGGCGGAGGGAAGTCAGAAACCCAACCATCACCGCCACCTCCGGTGGCTTTGTCAATCTTAAAAATATATCCACCCGTAAGTTCATCTCCCGAATTTTGATCGGGTTTCAATTTTGCGACGTTAACACGACTCGAATCGCGTTTTATTTTTTCGGTAAGGATGTAAATTCCTTTGTACATATCGTTGATTGTCATCTCAACATATTTGCATCGTGTTGCATAATTGTCGAGGTTTGCAAATGTTTGATATGCCATCGTATTGCGGATGAGCGTTTTATCTGTGTAATTTGCATTTAGAATCCAATCCGTTTCTTCAGGCATGCCGAGCAGGGACACTTTCTGCTCATTTCCCATCATATCCCAGGTTTCGAATCCATAACTCTTTTTAGGAAACATCTGAGAACTCGAACCGCGGATTTCTATTCCGGCATAATCATCATAAACCGGCGTATCGGTCACGTAATTCCGGTTTCCCGGACCATTATCGATAATCTTCATTCCGACCTGAATCTTTGATTCGTCGGGGATATCCTGACCTTCAGTATTGATTAAGACAATGGGTAAATTGGAAGATTCAAAAACAAACGGCCCGCTGGGATCATTGCCGAAAGTGATGCTCCAGTTGATAAGTGTTCCCTGATCAGCAAAGGCATACATATCAAGGATGCTGAGATTCCAGATTCCATTTCCATTGCGGCCATCGTTCATATTTCCCATGATTTCCTGCGGTCTGAAATAACCGGTAAAAGGCGGATTTCCCTGAAGAATGTAAATACTTGCCGTATCGGTAAAATGAGTATTCATGTAATTATCACCATCCCAGCCATTTGCGTAGGTAAGCATCACACGATCGCCATTTGGATCCACCAGCGAAAACTGCAAATCAGAGTCGTAAGGATGAATCAGGTTTACTGTCACCATTGCCAAGCCATGAATGGTATCTAAGATACCCGGATTGAGATTGCTGACGTTTATCGCGAACGAAATCGGAGTGCCGTCATCCGGTATTTGTCCGCCGGCCCCATAATAGGTTTGGGCGTTTATATTCACAATCATTGTGACGAAAACAATACACAATAGGAAGCGTTTCATGGAGCAGGAATTTGGCTGTAAACCTACTAAATTTGACGTTATTAACACCAATCGAAAGTGGAATTATTTATTTCACTATTCACTTTTATTAACCCGGTTTTTTTTTCAATTCCAAGCCAAAGTTAAATTGCATGGATCATCAATTCACGGTTTAGAATTCACCATGAATTGCTTTTATTTTTCAGCATTGATTGAATTTTCAATGCCAAATAAGTCATAGGGTTTTTCCTTAAAATTATCATTAAATACAACGATTAGAAGGAACAGGAAGGCGATAAATCCAACTACAATAAGTATCTGACCAACAGATGTTTTCTGTATTTCTTGTTTTGTTTTCACATCGCAAACTTCACCCGGACAATATTGAACTTTATCCTTGAAAAAAATAGGATAAAATTTGCATCCCAGACAAATACCAAATGCCGATTCGAAGAATAAAAATATCAGGCAAATAAGGCAAATCAGTCCGGTTATCGGGCTGTATGAATTCACCACTACCATCAAAATGAACATGGTTAATGCCAGAACAACACCAATTATCCATGCAAACTTTTTTTGAGGTGCGCCTACATATTCCGGAACCTGATTTCGAACAGCCAATCGCCCAATGATTAATGAAGGTGAAAACCGGGGATTGACGAATACACGGATTACAATATCGGTCAGAAAAAGTACTATTGCATACTTTAACATGGTAAAATCTCCTTTGAGGATGGCAACCAAAATGGAGAGAAACATCATTACGAAAAGTATGCCGGCAGCAGCACGTATTTCACGCTCGTTTAATACTGGGATGTTGTATCCTTCAACATCTTCTCCGAATTGAATAATCTTTTTCATTTTTCTCTTTTTTTGTTCTGGCTTGCAATAGTTTCAACTGAACTTTTCAGTAAACGAAAGATGGCAGCTCTGATATTGGTAACAAATGTAAAAAAAATCACGCAAAATGCAATTCAAAAATCATGTATTCTACAAAGCTCAAGCCATTACCAAATTGCCAAATTTTCAAATTGCCACATTACCAAATTGCCACCTACAAACAACCCGTCTCCTGCAGGCTCAAATAAATTTTTTCCCAGGTGTGTTCGATGTCGTTGTCTAATCCAACGCTGAAACGTATCATCCCTTCCGAAAGACCCATTTCACGTTGCACTTCTGCCGGTACTTCCGACGAGGTGCTCTTGCCGCTATTACTGAAAAGTGTTTTAAAATAACCCAGACTTACGGCCAGATACCCAACATCCTCAATCTCCATTTTCTCCATCAGTTTACTTGCCTGTGCAGCTGTTCCGAGGTCGATAGCAATCATGCCGCCAAAGCCAAACTGAGGATCCATCATCTTTTTCAGGGTTTCGTAACCTTTGTGCGCTGGTAGTCCCGGATATTGAATCGAAATACCGGCTTCGGCAAACTTTTTGGCCAGAAACATAGCATTGTAACTGTGTTGTTTCATTCTGATATGTAGGGTGTGCATATTTTTGAGGATGCTTGAACTGCGCATGGGATCAAGTACCGGACCAATTAACATGGCGGTGCCACTGTTCACGTCAATCAACTGCCCGATAAATTCATGTGTGCTGCAGATTGCACCTGCCACGCAGTCATTTTTGCCATTCACAAATTTGGTGAGACTATACACAACAACATGTGCTCCGCATCGTGCAGGAGCAACAATCATAGGGGTAAAAGTGTTGTCAACGACCAGTTTTATACCGTTTGTATTTGCAATATCGGCCAATGCCGGAATGTCACTGATCTGCAACATTGGGTTGGTCATCGTTTCGGTATAAATAATTTTCGTGTTCGGACGAATAGCTGCTTTAACAGCTTCGAGGTCGGTGATATCAACAAAAGTTACGCCAATAGCAAACCTCGGCAACCAGTTTTGCATAAAAGCGAAAGTGCCACCATAGGTAGTCATGCTCGAAACAATATGATCTCCCGAGCTGCAAAGTTGCAAAATGGCTGTTGTGATAGCGCCCATTCCGCTGCCGGTAACCCAGCCGGCTTCGGTGCCTTCCATAGCTGCCATTGCATCGGCCAGGTATTTATTCGATGGATTCCAATGCCGCGAATACAGGAAACATCCTTCTGTTTCACCATGAAAGGTGTCGGCCATGGTTTTGGCCTGCATAAATGTGTAAGTAGCTGAATCGGTGATGGATGGATTTACGTCTCCATATTCACCAAATTGTCGGAGGTATTGAATATTGCTTGCTGGATCGAATTTCATGATGTGATCTTATTATGGGTTTATTTGTCCTGCAAAAGTATGTGTATGTAATCAAATAGTCAATAATAATGAATAATTGAAATGAAAATGAACAAATTATTTAAAATATGTAAGTTAAAAGTATAAATTTGTAATAATTAGAAAGTTAAACTCTTAAAACATGCAAAATTCCTTTCATCTTGACACTTTGGACCGCAGGATATTATCCAATTTATTGGCCGATGCGCGCATGCCTTTCGTCGAAATTGCCCGAAAATGTCGTGTTTCGGGGGCTGCCATTCATCAGCGTGTAAGCCGTATGACAGAGGCCGGCGTTATCGTTGGATCAAAATTTAAACTGAGTGCCAAAGGATTGGGTCTGTTAACCTGTGCTTATATTGGGATTCAGGTAAATCTCACTTCTACACGTACGCATGATGAGGTTTTCGGGAAAATAAAAGAAATCCCTGAAATCGTTGAATGTCACCATATAAGTGGTAAATATTCGCTGTTGGTGAAATTATACACCCTCAACAACGAACATCTCAAACAGGTGATCGTTGAGAAGATTCAGTCGATTCCTGAAATTACTTTCACCGAGACTTTTATCTCATTAGAGGCCGGTTTTGAACGCGATTACCCGATTTTGTGATTCCAGATTAAGAATTACAGCCACAGGTTAAAGCCACAGATTATTAACATCATAATTTTAGTTTTTATAAGAGTTAATGAAATCGCATATCTAAGTGCACAGATTAAGGAATTGGAGCCAAAGATTATTCGCGTGATTGTTTTTTTTGTTAATGGTGCGAATGAAAATAGTTCACAGATTATTAATTTTCTAGCTTGTCAGGGCAAATTCGGGCATCAGATTACCTTCGGTGAGATCGCTTCGCTAAGTGCACAGATTATTAATTTCTATATAACTCAAAAAATCAGGCGTTTATATAATTTTCAATTGTCCATTTTCAACTGTCAATTTCTTGCTTATCTTTACAACTCAATTATTCATCGTAAATAGTACAAGGTCTTCATGCGAACATTGATTGTTAGTACAATTTTGATTCTCTTTTTAGGTGTTCAGCTCTTCATTGGGGCAGGCGCAAAGAATATTATCGATGGCGATGGCAACGGATATTATGCCTATCTGCCAACAATTTTTCATTTCAAAACTACAGATTTTAACCAGGTTTTTGAGTATGAGAAATCTCAAAAGAGCCTCAGTTATAGCGGACATTATTTTCATCGGGAAGGTAATGTGTTGATTAATAAGTATTATTTGGGTACTGCCTTGGCAATCGCCCCTTTTTATATGGCAGCATCTATGTATTCTACTTTCTTCGGGATGCCAACGGATGGATACAATATTCTGTATCAGATTGCTGTTGCTTTTGCTGCGGCCTTTTATCTGGTTCTGGGTATTTTCGCAATCATAAAACTTCTGCAGCTTTTCGACTTCAAAAAACACATTGCCTTGCTGGTCAGTATTGTATTGTTTTTTGGGACAAATCTTTTCTACTACGTCATGTTGCATCCATCTCATTCGCATGTGTATTCGTTTGCTGCAATCGCTCTATTTCTACTTTTTGCCCGAAAATTCTTCCTTACATTACGAACTTCAGATTTAATATATGCATCGGCGGCTTTTGGGTTTGTTGCACTTATTCGCCCTACGAATATGTTGATATTGGGTGCGCTACCTTTTATTGCAGGCGATCGGCAGCATTTTAAGGCTGCATTCTTTCAGCTGAAGAGCCATCTCAGGTTGGTTTTCATATCCGCATTTTGTTTCATGGTTTTCCCGTGTATTCAGTTCATATTCAATTATATGCAAACAGGAAATGTTTTTGTTTGGTCATACAAAAACGAAGGTTTTGACTTTTTCTATCCTCATATTTTAGATTTTTTATTCGGTTTCCGTAAGGGATTCTTCGTATATACACCTGTTATGCTCGCTATTATTCCAGCAATGTATCTCCTTTTCAAGAAATCGAAATACAGATTTTATGCAATACTGGCGTTTCTGCTAGCAATTGTTTTCATCCTTTCTTCATGGTGGAATTGGTTCTACGGCGATAGTTTCGGAATGCGCGCCATGATCGATTTTTATCCTTTGTTGGCTATCCTGTTAGCGATTTCAATTGATAAACTTGTTAATATAAGGCGAGGATTCGTTTTCTTTTTGATTTGGTCATCTATTTTGATAGGATTCAACTTGGTTCAAACCTATCAATACACAAGAGGAATTTTACATCACGACAGCATGGATTTTAATAAATACAGTTATGTTTTTTTGAGAACAGATGCAAAATATAAAGATGTTCTGGGTAGTTTTTGTGAACCATATTATATTGAACCAGAGCCAATTATGAACTTTTCGTTTTTTAATGATATGGAGACAATACAATCCGATTGGACGACGAATGATGTCGTTCCTTCCGAAAATTGTTTTTCCGGAAAGAAAGCGGCTTTACTCAACGGAATAAATACCTTTAGCCCAACTTTGGTGTTAGGTGGTGGAAAACTCATTCAGACTGCATCGCCTGTTTTTATCAAAGCCAGTGTTTATTATCGTTTGTTAGAACCAAATACCGCAGGCAAAGCATTGCTCGTGTATGCCGCGACAAACAAAAAGAATGAAGTCATCTTTTATAAGACTTTTAAATTATTACAACTTCCAGAAACAGAAACGAATGTTTGGAAAAAGGCAGATTTTGGGTTTAAGGTTTCGACTTGGGATAAAGATGTTTTTCAGGTAAAAGTGTATGTGTGGAATCCGGCAAATGATCAGTTTTTATTGGATGATTTTAAAGTTGATTTTTTCGTAACAAATGAAATTTGAACCATGGCAGATCTTTTGGACGACAGATTTACAAGATTTAATAACAAATTAATCGAAGGTGAGGATTTCTATATGGAAAAGGGGTACAGGGTATTGACCAAAGCCTACCTCACCAAACGTGGATATTGCTGTTCGAACGGCTGCAGACATTGTCCCTATTGGCCACAACACATAAAAGGAAATACAAATCTGGCTGAATAGTAATTAGTAACCAGCACCCAGCCCCCATCCCCAGCGCCCATAAAAAAGCCACCCATGAGTAGCGAAGCACAAAAAATTTTGTTGAAATATTGGGGTCATTCAGCATTTCGGCCGATGCAGGAGGAGATCATCAACTCGGTATTGGAAGGAAATGACACACTCGCTTTGTTGCCGACCGGTGGTGGAAAATCGGTATGTTTTCAGGTTCCAGCGCTTATGAAAGACGGCTTATGCCTCGTTATCACGCCATTGATCGCTTTGATGAAAGACCAGGTGCAGCATCTCAGACAAAATAAAATTGATGCCGCCGCTATATTTTCCGGAATGCATCACAGTGAGGTGGAGCTCGTATTTAACCAGGCCGTTTTCGGAAGGTTGAAATTTCTGTATATTTCTCCAGAAAGAATCCAGACTGAAAAATTTCAGGAAGCTGTTAAAAGGATGAAAGTCAATTTGATAGCTGTAGATGAATCACACTGTATTTCGCAATGGGGCTACGATTTCCGTCCGCCATATCTACTGATTTCACAATTACGCCCTTTTCTACCAAAAGCAACCGTTTTAGCACTTACGGCTACTGCTACAAAAATAGTAATTGATGATATTCAACAGCGACTGCAGTTTCGAAAACCCAATGTATTTCAAACAAGTTATGAGCGTAAAAACCTGATTTATAATGTTATATATGAGCCAGATAAGTTTGGGATTTTGCTTAGGCTCATCCAGAAATCGACATCAGGAAGTGCGATTGTTTATGTCAGAAATAGAAAACGAACACGGGATATTTCCGATTATTTAAATTCGAAAGGAATATCTTCAACTTTTTACCATGCGGGTTTAGACTCCAGAATGCGTGATGAAAGGCAGAAACTGTGGATGGCTGGCAGGTGCAAAGTGATTGTTTCTACGAACGCCTTTGGCATGGGCATCGACAAGCCGGATGTACGTCTGGTTATTCATTTTGACTTACCCGATTCAGTCGAAGCTTATTTTCAGGAAGCTGGGCGAGCCGGTCGCGATGGAAAAGAGTCAGGAGCCTACTTATTGGTATCGGATCAGGATGTTGGCATGTTAGAGATGAATTTCGAATCATCGTTTCCGGCACTGAAACAGATTCAATCGATTTATCAGGCACTCGGAAATTATTATCAAATCCCGGTCGGCACCGGCAGCGACACCAGCCATGATTTCGATCTTTCGCTGTTTTCAAAAAACTATGAATTCCAGTCATTAGAGGTTTTTCATGCATTGCGATTTCTCGAAAGAGATGGAATGATCCAGTTATCCGATGGTATCACCTCGCCTTCCCGCATTTTTGTGACAGCTAAACGTGAAGATTTATACCGCATTCAGGTTGAGCAACCGGCTCTGGATCCGCTGATTAAATTGATGCTGCGTAATTACCCGGGAATCATGTCGGATTTTGTGGTTGTGAATGAGAAAGATATCGCCCGTAAATTGGATGTCAAACCCGAGAAAGTGGAAGAAACATTGGGTTATCTGCAAAGACTGAATGTGCTGAGTTATGCGCCGCATAAGGAGAAACCTCAGCTCGTCTTCATCACCGAACGTAGGAATATGGAGGATTTGTTACTTACCAAAGAGACTTACGCTGATCGTAAAAAAGCCGCGTTGGCACGGATTCAGGCAGTCATCGATTTTGTTTCGAACAGTGAGCAATGTCGTAATATACAATTGTTGGCCTATTTTGGCGAAAAACTAAACACGCGCTGTGGAAAATGTGATGTTTGCATAAATCGCAATCGTTTATCACTGAATGATCTTGAGTTTGAAACAATTAGAAATGCAATTCAAAATTTGTTGGCGACACGTTCTTATCCAATAGCTGAATTGATGTCGAAGATTGATTTTTATGCAGATGAGAAAGTGATGGAAGCTATTCGATGGTTGTTAGATAACAGGCAAATTCAAAAAGACGAAAATGATCAACTTTTTATACCCAAAAAGTCAGATATTTAGATTCAGAATGTGAAAGTAATGAGAAGTTGGAGAGAGAAAATATCCTAAACTATCTGGAATTCCAGATTCTCCAGGCCGCCTCGGCTTGCGCGTGAAGCATCTCTAATCCATTCATTGTAAAAGCACCAATTTCCTTGCCTTTCCGAAGAAATTCAGTTGATTCCGGATTATAAATCAGGTCGATCAGGATATGATCTTTCGTTATATATTGATATGGAATATTCGGAAAATGTTCAATATGCGGGAACATGCCAACAGGTGTCGTGTTGATTATCAATAAGTTATTTCGCATATCCACCGGATTCATGGTGTCGTATGAAAGTTGATCCATCTTTTTTGTCTCCCGACTGACAACGGTAAAAGCGATTCCCTTGCTTCGAAGAACGAATTGAACTGCCTGAGATGCACCTCCGGCTCCTAAAATCAATGCAGATTGAATTTTCCTGTGTAAGATTTTTTCTAAGGTTTGTGTAAAACCAATAATATCAGTATTATAACCAATTAATTTCGTTTCGTTTTTGCGTTTTTTGATTACAACAGTGTTTACTGCACCAGACATCTTTGCAGCTTTTTGAATGCCATCGAGATAAGGAATAATAGCTTTTTTGTAAGGAATGGTGATGTTAAGTCCTTTTAAATGCGGATGGCTTGCTAATAAGTCGGGTAAAAGCTCGATTTTGTCCATTGGAAACAGACGATAACAAGCATCAACATTTTCTCTACTGAATTTTTCAGTAAAGAAATTTTCTGACCACGAATGTTCCAGATGTTTTCCGACTAAACCGTATAAATCCATGGTAATCAGTTACTTTTTCTGGTTTTGATCAAAATAAAATCGAAATAAAATTTCATTGTGTCAGTCAAAATATTTTTTTGTGCTTTTAATGACTCGTTTTAATTCATCAACATTTTAAGTATCCGAAGTTTGCTCTTGAATGGCGCATACCTGATCGGAATATCCAATAGATTGAAACGTTTCATCACTGATTTTTTATGCGAGAATGCTTCAAAACTTGTAAAACCATGATAGCTGCCTGCTCCGCTGTTCCCGATACCACCAAAAGGCAAATTCGGATTTGTAAAATGCATCAGTGTGTCGTTGATGGTTACACCACCTGCACTCGTGTTTGATAAAACAAGTTTTTCAGTCTTTTTATCAGTCGTAAACAAATACAAGGCCAACGGTTTAGGGCGTTTTTGAACAAATTTGACCGCTTCTTCAATACCGGAAAAAGTGATGATTGGCAGTATTGGTCCAAAAATCTCTTCCTGCATCAAAGCAGCATCCAAAGGCACATCGTCGATCAAAGTAGGTGATATAAACTTTTGATTTTCATCTACTTCTCCGCCAAAAATAATTTTCCCTTCGGTCAGCATGCTTTTGAGCCGGTTCATATTGGCTTTGTTAATAATGCGTGGGTAATCCGGATTTTCAATGATGTTGTTTCCGAACATTTCCAATACATTTTGTTGCAGCGCAATGATAAGTTCGTCTTTAATATTTTTATCAACCAACAGATAATCAGGCGCAATACATGTTTGACCTGCGTTGATACATTTGCCCCAGATAATTCTTCTGGCTGCAAGATTAATATTGGCACTTGCATCAACAATACATGGACTTTTTCCGCCAAGTTCAAGGATTACTGGCGTAAGACGGTTGGCAGCGGCGTGCATCACCAGTTTGCCAATATGCGGGCTACCTGTGAAAAAGATAAAATCAAAATCCAACCCGAGAAGTTGCTCGCTAACTTTTGCATCACCATTCATGACTTCAATAAAATGATTGTTGAAATTTTTATTGATCATCCGTTCAATAAGTTGTGAGGTATGGATACTAAATTCGGAAGGTTTCAACAGGGCACAGTTACCGGCGGCGATAGCTGCTGCAAGCGGCACAATCGACAGTTGAAACGGATAATTCCATGGTGCCAGAATCAAACTTACACCAAATGGTTCGTATTGATAATAACTGCGTGCCGGAAATGCGGTGATGGGAGATGAAACATATTTCTTTTTCATCCAACATTTTAGCTTACGGATATGAAGATTTATTTCGTCATAAACGATGCCAATTTCTGTTGCGTAGGCTTCAAATGGCGATTTGTGTAAATCTAAAAACAAAGCCTCCATGATTGCCTGTTCATGCGCTTTTATAATAGATTTTAAACGTTTGAGTTCCTTAATTCTGAATTCGGCTGATTGAGTCTGTCTCGAACAAAAAAAATCCTTTTTAGCACTTATTGAGTAGTCGCCCATGTTTTTATACTTAGCCTTATCTTGGGTTATTTCGCAGGCTTGTATTCTGCAAACAGCTCAACTACTTCCGGATGATTAAATACATCAGGATAGTATTCGAGTAATTCTGTATGACCTTCAAAATCATTTTTGAGTGCAAGATCGAGAAAAAATATTGCTTCAACAATATTATTGACATACAAATAAGTCGCACCCAATCTATACATAATCAAATAGTTATCCGGTTGATGAATCATTCCTTTTTGGAGCATTTCGATGGCTTTATGATGTTCGTTTTTCAAAACAAACATATTGGCATATTCAATGTACAAATCAGGATCATTGGGATCGAGTTCCTCAGCTTTGAGGAAAAATACCTCAGCTTTATCGTATTCATTTTGTTTGATCAGCTGATCGGCCATAATCAG
>CANNKD010000018.1 GCA_947505205.1 Bacteroidota bacterium
AGCGATTTTTACTGGGAGAAAATCAAGAATAAAAAAACCGGTATTATCGTTTGTTATTATTTTCTGAAATATCCATTTTCACAGGCAGAACTTGATCAAATTATCTTTGAATACAAGGAGGCACAAAGGCGTATCAGAGAGCAACTTGAAGAAGCAATTGCCGGTATTGATGAGCTCACAAATATTGAAGTTATCATCGAGAGACTTAATATTTTGCGTAATATGTCGAAACAGCTTGAAGATGAAAACAAAGCCATCGCTGCCGCCAATATTGGTAAGCTTGAAGATTTGCTGAAATCAATTTATATACAACAAAGTGTTAGTAATCAAGGTGTTTTGAAATATTTCCTTGTTTATGGAAACCGCAGATTGACAACTTCTCAAAATCCGAAGATAAAGTCGAATTGCGCTTCTAATTTCAGGCAACAATCTGTAAGCGATACAATGTTCATTCGTTACGAAAACAAGGATTGCAGAAGCATGGTAACAAACACGATCTCTGTCGATTATCGCTTTGACAGCAAACCTGTGAAAGCCGAATTTCAACTTCCTTCAAGTTTTTCAGAATCAAAAATTCAGTTCTCACCTGGTACGCAATTCATCATAGTCAATGCTGATTCAAGCAAGATTAACGCGTATAAATTCGTGATTCCGATTATGATGCAAACGAATGAACCTATTGAATTGAAGACAATTTCAATTATTTTTTCAAAACGTCCAATACTCATATTCAATAACCTAAATGGACAAACACTGAGTATGGGATTAAACACCATCGAACTCACCGGAGAATTTCCATTGAAGAAAAAAGATTACACTTTTGATTCTTTCGAAACTGTACTGATGAGCGGAAGCATCACTTATACAAATCTGAAAACCAATGCAACTTCTTCTTATAAGTTTTATAATGAGAAAGTTGCGGTGGTGGGGCAATAACATTGATTATTTAATCAAAAACCGTTCACCATCTTCATCTACCACCTGTTTTTTATAGGATTCAGGGTAACCGGGTTGTTTGGGTGAAACCGGATAACCATAAGGATTCTCGAGAAATTGACTGTCTTTTTCCTGTTTGATATTTCCATCTAAATACTTTACCAATAGGAAGTTACTTAGATTTCTCCATGTATCAACCGTTTTGTTGGCAGCATCGGTGGAATATTTTGTCAGAAATTCGATCGCCTTTTCCGGACTTTCTTTATAAAGCATAAATGCCTGATCATCTGTAGGATAAATATCCTCACTAAATTTTGTTTCCAATTCGTTTTGCACTTTCTGCACATCTGGCATCACGCGGTTGTAAAAAAGATAAGCAAAATGTGCCAAACGATTAAAAACCCAGAAAGCTGCTGTTTCCGAATACGTTAGCATATCACCATTTCCTTCGGCAAAGCAATGTGGAACCGTTTTGATACTGCAATAAAAGGGAACATAAACGGTTGTGGCTGCGTCATCTACGCCAAACCAGTTTATTCCGCCAATGGCATCAGGCAACCAATTTCGCATCTGGCAAATAAAAGAAAATCCTGTTTGCTGCGTGGCCGTTGTCCTTTCGTGGAAGTATTCTTTCCCTTCATATTCCCATGTGAGCGGACGCCAGCGATAAGGTGAATGAAAAGGACCAGCACCAATATCGTTAGCCATATCGAGTTCTGTACCTTCCAAATGATCGCGTTTGAATGACATTAAATCCTGGGGTGTAAGATTGCGATCTGGTTTTATAAACAATGGCATTCGGCGGCTCAGGTCTTTTCCCGTTGCATAATCCCAATACTGAGCCATATCCTTATTCACATGGTTAAACATGCTCCAGACCCTAAGTTCACAAAAACGGGCTGCTTCAAAATCGAGTGGATTGTATGTGTCAGAAAAACTAAAATCTTGATTATTACCAGTAAAATAGCCTTTCTGGCGGGCATAAGAAATAACATCTTCAGCGTAAATTACTTCAATATCAGGATTTTGCAATTTATTCCAATCCTTATTGGTAATGGAAGTTTTACCATTGCTTAATGTGAATTGCGTAATACGGGCATGGTTTGCATGAGCTGAAATATATCCTTCAGGAACGCGCATGGCGATCCAAACAGCACCTTTCGAAGCATTTACCATTTGTTTGGTCTTTTTATCCAACTTCATTTCCGCACCTTTTCCGATCAATTCCATAATCCAGACTTCGTTTGGATCGCCAATGGAAAACGATTCTCCGGAACTGGCATAGCCATAAGTTTCTATCAAATCAGCGATTACTTTAATGGCTTCCCTTGCAGTTTTTGCCCGTTGTATTGCCAAAAACATCAAACTTCCGTAATCAACCAGTCCGGTTGAATCTGAAAGTTCGGGTCTGCCACCAAATGTTGATTCGCCAATCGCTACCTGGTGTTCATTCATGAAACCAATAGTTTGGTAAGTATGTGCGATCTGAGGAATCTGTGCCAATGGTTTTGCTGTTCCACGATCATAAATTGTCACCAATGATCCAGCCGGCCAATCCGTTGCCGGGCGAAAATATAATTCTCCATAACGTATGTGAGAATCAGCTGCATAGGAAATCATGGTCGAACCATCCGTTGAGGCACCTTTGCTTACAAGATAGTTTGTGCATGGAAAAATTGCATTCGGATACATCGATAAAACAACAAAAAAAAACCTCGTTATAACTTTAATCAATTTCATATCTGGAATTATTTATTTCTGGCAAAGGTAGGCAAAGACTTTGATCTGGCTGATTAAACAAGCTGGTTCAAATTGATTAAATTTGCAGATTATCAAGTATCAAATATATATATATTATTCTGATAAACTAACGATGAATCAACAATATACACCTCTTGCTGAACGCTTACGCCCGACAAATTTAGCAGAATACATTGGGCAGGAACATTTGGTTGCACCGGGTGCAATTTTGCGGATTGCGATTGAATCAGGCCGTATTCCATCCATGATTTTCTGGGGTCCTCCCGGAGTTGGTAAAACGACACTCGCTTTCATTATTTCCAAACAATTAAACCGCGGATTTTTTGTTTTGAGTGCCATAAGCAGCGGTGTAAAAGATGTACGTGATGTGATTGAACGCGCAAAATCGATGCCACACGCCCCAATTCTGTTTATCGATGAAATTCATCGCTTCAGTAAATCGCAACAGGATTCGTTGCTTGGCGCCGTCGAAAAAGGTTTGGTAACACTTGTTGGAGCAACAACTGAAAATCCATCTTTCGAGGTTATTTCTCCCCTCCTATCACGCTGTCAGGTGTATATTTTACAATCTCTTGAAGAAAAGCATTTAAAAACCCTCCTTGCTCATGCCGTTGAAACACTCGAAAAGGATCACAAGCTCAAAATAAAACTTGTGGAAAGTGAAGCACTTTTTCATTTGAGTGGTGGCGATGCACGTAAGTTATTGAACGCCATAGAATTAGTAGCGAATGTTTTGACTTCAGAAGGACAAAATTCCGGTGAAGTTGTAATAACAAACGCCATTACGGAGAAATGTATTCAAAACAATTTATTGAAATATGATAAAGGTGGGGAAATGCATTACGATGTGATCTCTGCATTTATCAAGTCGATGCGGGGAAGTGACCCAAATGCGGCTGTTTATTACCTTGCACGCATGGTTGAAGCCGGTGAAGATCCACTTTTTATTGCTCGAAGAATGTTGATTTTAGCTTCGGAAGACATTGGAAACGCCAATCCCAACGCTTTGTTGCTTGCCAATGCCTGTTTTGATGCGGTGAATAAAATCGGTTGGCCAGAAAGTAGGATAATCCTCTCACAAACAGCCATTTATTTGGCTTGTTCAGCCAAGAGCAATGCGTCCTATATGGCCATTAAAAAAGCCCAGCAAATTGTAAAACAGACGGGCAATTTAAGTGTTCCACTGGCACTCAGAAATGCCCCAACAAACCTTATGAAAGATATTGGTTATGGCTCCGGTTATCAATATGCGCACGATTTTCAGGGAAATTTTGTTGATATTGAGTTTCTTCCCGATACCATTAAAGGAACATCTATTTATGAACCGGGTAATAACGCGCGTGAAAAAGAATTTCGGGCTTCACTTCGTTCTCAATGGAAAGAAAAGTATGGATATTAAAGCAAAACCGTCTATAACTTCGATAAAGAAATTATAGACGGTCAGGTTAAAGTATTAAATGACGTATCAGATATTCAAAATTATTTGTTGACTTTAACAAGCTCTACATCAAAAACCAGCGGTGAAAAAGCTGGCATATCAGGGCCCTTATCGTTTGATCCATAAGCTAAATAAGAAGGAACAATAAACATAGCTTTGCCTCCTTCAAGCATATATGTCAAACCCTCATCCCAACCTTTTATCACATTTCTTTCACCTAATTTAAAAGTGAATGGCTGTCCCATTTCGGCAGATGACTGCAGCTTTTTACCTTCGATTGTGTATAAAGTGTAATGCACGGTAACTTCAACACCTGAATCAGCTTTAATACCAGAACCTTTTAAGGTCTCAATATAATAAAGCCCTGATTCAGTTGGAGCAGTGGCAATACCATGCTGGCTCAAATATTTTTGAATTCGCATAGGTTCATCGGCTTCCGCTTTTTTTGCTGCAACTTCTTCTACTTGTCTTTTGAAAGCTCTATCTGCCTCAACTTCAGCAACAGTCCTTATTTTTACCAATTCTATCTGATAAATAAGCGTGGTATATGGAGGAACAATTTGGCTGCGACCTGCGCTATCAAAAGCTAATTTTGAAGGCACGATGAACGTTGCCTGGCTTCCCTGATGCAAATAGCCAATACCTTCATCAAAACCCTTGGTATCGAATTCTTTACCGAACTCAACATCAACCGGACTTTGTCCTTTGGTTGAGTACAATTCCATTCCATCGATTGTGGAAATCGAAAAATTGAGTTGTAGCATATCTCCTGCTTTTGGCAATCTTCCGGAGCCGGACTTCGTTTCAATAAAATACAAGCCGGATTCTTTGGGTGATGCAGTGATTTTTTGTTCTTCAAGATATTGCATCAGCAACATTTGTTCCTGGTCTTTCATCATATTCATCATTGCTTTTTGCTCATCCAGCATTTCCTGTTCCGATTGGATTTTAACCAATTTAATGTCAAAATACATCGCGCTGCCCTGAACAACAAAATCAGGCAGTTTTTCCAGCCCAGCTGTGACCAAATAAAACGAATCAGCGGGAACGGCAATTGATACAGAATCACCAATATTCATGGCTTCCAATGCGGCATATAAATCGCCTTTGAAAGTTGGAGCAATTAAAGGAAAACGTAATGGTTCACCAATTTTTGAACTTTCAAATAACACTGAATCTTCCAAACGATAATTCATATTCACTGTTACTACTGAATTAATTACAGGTTTTTCAGAATCCTCAGCCTTGAAATGGTACTTTATATTCACACCGCTTTCAGTAGTTTTGAACCCGGGATATTTATTATTTCCACACGAAATAACAACAATAATAAGGGATAAAATTGCCAATCCCTGAATAAATCTATTTACTTGCCTCATTATCACTATTTTAAAATATCTACGAGTTCAACTTCAAAAACTAAAGGAGTAAATGGAGGAATACTTCCGCCACCGCGTTCGCCATAAGCTAAAGCTGCCGGAATAACCAATTTTGCCTTACAACCTTTATTCATCAACATGATGGCTTCGTCCCAACCGGCGATTACCTTTTTTTGACCCAAAACAAATTCAATGGGTTTTCCTCTTTTAACAGATGAGTCGAATTCAGTGCCATTGGTGAACGTACCTATATAATGAACACTTACTGTTTGTCCGGCTTCAGCATTTGGTCCTTTTCCTTTGACGGTTTCAATAAAATACAGACCGCTTGCGGTTGGCTGAACGGTAATTCCTTCTTTCGAGATATAATCAAGCAAGGTTTGATCGCCTTTTGCCTTCAGACCTGCAAGTTCAGCTGCTTTTTTAGCCTGAAACTCTTCCTCAGTTGCAACATCGATCATTTTTATTTCAAATTTCACGATGTCATTTTTATGAACAAACTTTGGCAATTCCCTTGCTCTGAACATTTTAATGAAAGTTGAATCAGCGTTCATTTTAAAAGATGCCGAGTCGCCACGGTGCATCATGGATAATCCTTCATACAAATCGCCTTTAAAAATTGATTTTACGATAGGGAATTGAATGGGTTGTGATACCATTTTACTATCAAAAAGCAAAGAATCGTGCACATAATACTTCATTGAAACATGAACAATATCCGATTCTTTCGCTGCTCTGGCAGTATCATTTTCTTCATGGAATTTGTATTTCATTCCGGATTTAGCTGTTTTGTAGCCTTCGGAATCAGTTTGACAATAAGTCAGCAATGTGCCTGTAAATATCAAAGCACTGAGGGTAATTAGAGTTTTAATTTTCATAGTTTTAATTATAAATTATTGTAAATCAAGTATTTCAATTTCATAAATTAACACAGAACGTGGTGGAATTCTTTTAGAATCACCCAATAAGCCAAAAGCAAGGTGCGAAGGTAAAATAAATCTAACCTTATCCTGAAGGCCTGTCAATAATATTCCTTCTTCAATTCCAGCCGGAACGCCACCTTTGCCTACCTGAAATTCAAGCAAACCGTCAGTTTTTGAATCGTAAACTATTTCTCCTGTCAGCAATTTAATCGTATAATTTGCCTTCACTATATTTCCTTCGCGTGGTTTTATTCCGTTCCCTTTTTCAAGAAATTGATAGCGTAAACCGGTTCCTGTGGATAGCATCTCCCAACCATAGCGGTTCACCAAATCATCAATATCTTGTTTTTCAGATCTGGTTAAAAATTTATTTGTTTTAATCAAAGGTTCTTTCAATTCATTAGCTGTAAATACCTCGTTTTCAGTATTTTTTGGTGATTCAGAACAAGCGTAATTGAGAGTCAACATATACACAAAAAATACGATCCTATAATGAAGAGGCATGTTAAATTTTCTAAATTTCGTTAGTTAATTGCGCTTCAAATTCCGGTAAAATAGCAATGATATCATCAATCGACTGCTGGAGACTCGCATAAATTCGCCCTCCGGCGGCATTTATATGACCTCCTCCATTAAAATGCTTTCTGGCCATATCATTTACCGAGAAAGTCCCTTTCGAACGAAGTGAGAGATGAATATGATCCTTTTTTTCAGTAATAAGAATTGATAATTTTATAGAATCGATGGAAAGTGGAAGGTTTACAAATCCTTCTGTATCACCAATTTGATAATCAAAATTAAGTAAATCAGTTTTTGTTAAGACAATGATCGCAGTATTATATTTTTCGATAATCTGCAAACGATCATTGATTGAAAAGCCCATTAAACGAAAGCGGGATTCAGTCATTGAGTGATACACTTTCTTATGTACCTCTGCGGCTATCAAACCAGCTTCAATCAAATCAGCTACAGCATAAAACGTGCTGGCATTGGCGATTCCATGGCTGAATGAACCTGTATCAGTCATGATACCTGTAAATAGACAGGAAGCTATATCTTTGTCAATTAATTCTTTAGCACCTAAACTACATATAAGTTGGTAAACCATTTCAGAAGTACTCGAAATGGATGTATCAGAAAAATAATAGGTAAACGGTTGCAATTCAGGTTCCTGGTGATGATCAATCAGAATAAAGATTGCTTTCGAATTGAAAAGTAAATCCTTGATGCTACCAGATCGGGCAATGGTATTATAATCCAAACAAAAAATAATCTCCGCTTGTTCAAAGGTTTGTTTGACGACTGCGGTCTGACTTTCATGAATCAAGATCCGATCGATCGAAGGCATCCAATTGAGGAAGTTGGGAAATGAATTTGCAACGACGACATCCACATTATGACCCAGTTTTTCTAAAATTAAGCAAAGTGCTAAGGATGAGCCAATTGCATCACCATCAGGATTTGTATGTGCTGTAATCACAATTTTATTTGGAACAGCCAAAACTGTCCGGATGCCATTAACGAACTCCAAATCAACCATTCAAACCTTTTAATAGATAAATAAGTGGCAAAATTAACCAAATATTGAATTAAAAAAGGCTAACAAAACCGTCCGATAAGAGCAAGCGTGTCAAATAATTGAACTATGTTTATTGTTTACCTTATTGATTTTTACTATTTCATTACAAATCAATCATATAGGTATATTTAGTGAATTCTTTGATGGCACATTTAAACCTATTTCAATATTGTTAAAAAACATTAATAATCAAATCGGTAGGAAGAGCTGTAGAAGAAATATTCATCAATTCGAAATGAGAAATTATTAATTCGGATTGCTTAATGCAAATTGATGCTTGAAAATAAAGCGGAAATGACTATTTTTGCCAAAAATTTAATAAAAAAATGAACGGAAACATCACATTTACAATGGTTAAACCCGGATCTGTTGCAGACGGGAATACAGGCGGTATTTTAGCTAAAATTCAAGAAGGTGGCTTTGTTATCAAAGCTTTAAAGATGGTAAAACTTACTACAGAACAAGCGCAGGCTTTTTATGAAGTGCACAAAGAACGCCCATTTTACAATAGTCTGGTAGCTTCCATGACTGCCGGACCGGTTGTTGCTGCTATTTTAGAAAAAGAAAATGCTGTGTTGGCATATCGCAATTATATCGGTGCCACCAATCCGGCTGAGGCTGCAGAAGGTTCCATCCGTAAGGTTTATGGAAAATCAATTGAATCAAACGCGGTTCATGGTTCTGATAGCGACGGAAATGCTTGCATCGAAGCCGATTTCTTCTTTAGTAAACTGGAACAATATTAGGTTATTGATGGCTCATAAGCCTCAAATGTATTGTCGTCATAGAGCGTTATCAATCTGATAACTTTCTTAGACTTAGAAAAATGAGAAGCCTCTTCATGATTTGAAGGGGCTTTTTTGTGTGTAGTGAAATAAGGTGCAAGCTCCTCATCTTCAACTTTTGTGATCACAGTTTTTTCTTCTATTATCGGTGTAATGATTTCCTTCGTTTCCGGCTGCGCAAATAAATCAGGAACGAAAGTTGGTTTAACTTCTTTTACAGCTAAGCCACCCGTTGCCGGTCCTTTCCCCAAAATCAACCATTCCAGGTTAAATTCAGGATAGGTTTCTTTAATCTTCATGACAAAATCGAGACTTGGATTATTTCTTCCGGATAGGATATGGGATATTCCTGAACGTTGAACATTTAACTCATCCGCAAATTGGGTGGCTGTGATGTTTTTGGTTTTTAATATCTGTGCGATTCTGTCCTTCATAATAGAACTTATTAATTTGAATACAATTGTTAAACATTCAAAACTTTACAAAAGTAACAATTCTTTATTTACAAGTTTCAGTAATGATAAATTACATTTGTAACTTTATTCCATTTTGTGATATCATTGAACTGAATGAATAGATATATTTTATAATATACAGTAATACAATATTATAGATCAATTTATTTAAATATAAAAAATTTTATTCAAAAATAGCAAATTCTTAATCTATAAGATTAGATAAATATCTATATATTATTGATATACTGTATAATACATCGATATTACTATCAATTTGAATATTTTCACTTCCTTAACAAAACGGAAATAATACCATATTCAGTTTAATCTTGTAAAACAATTTGTAACAAGCTGTTTATGTGCATTATACTACCTCGCTACTTCACATATGTAAATTATATTTATGCGTATTACATTTGTAACTTTCGAATATTTATTACCTTTGTTTACAATATTTTATGGTATTCAACAAAAACTGTTGGCTTTAAATTTCCCGTATTTCAGAAATATATATCTTTGGTTGGAAATACTCCAAGGATATGCAGTTACCAAGACCACTATTTCTTTTAATTATCCTGTTTCTGATTTTCATTACGACTTCATTTTCACAATCCGATTCCGACAGTCTTGCGATAAAACTTTCTGAAACTTCTAATGATACTCTGCGCGAAAATTTGATTCTTAAATATATTGAGCTTCACTATCGGAATGAACCCGCTTTATGTCAACAGCTTGCCACAACTTTGATTGAACAATCTTTAAAAAACAAGCATGTTGATGTTCTCGCTCATGCTTATTCATATTTAGGAGTGATCAATAAAAATAAGGGGGATTATTCAGCTGCACTTGAAAATCACTTTTGTTCGGAAAGGATTAACCTTCAAAAAAACAATAAAAAGGCATTAGCTACAAATTACAATGATATTGGTATCATATACAAAACATTGAAGGAATATGATAAAGCCCTCGAATATTATAAAAAAGCGAATGCTTTAACAGTGGAAATGGAATTTAAACGCGGTATTGTAATGACCAACAATAATATAGGAACTATTTACGATGCCAAAAAAGATTATGAAAATGCAGTTATTTATTTCAAAATTGCATTTGAAAAAGCGATTGAGTATGATATACTATCGGGACAATCAATTGCTTTGAGTAATTTGGGTGAAGTATATGGGATAAAGGGAGATGAACAAAAAGCACGCATTTATTTCACAAAAGCTATGCTAATCGACCGAAAAACAGGTGATGATTATGGCTTGTCAATCTCTTATATGAATATTGCAGGTACCTTTAAGCATTCAAATTCGAACGATAGTGCTTTGTTTTACTACAATAAAGCTGAAGAAAAAGCAAAATTTTTAAAAGCTAACCAGTTACTAATCGACATCTATTCAAATATGTATCAGGTCTTTGAGAAAGCCGGTGATTATAAAACTGCCTTAGAAAAACATAAATCATATCTTCAATATCAGGATTCGGTTTATAACGAATCGAAAGCAAAGCAATTGGCAGAAACTGAAGCAAAGTATGAAGCACTCAAAAAGGATCAGGAAATTAAAAATTTGAAAAATGAGCAGTTGCTGGCTAATATTCAACAAAAACAGTATCAATCGGAGCGCATTGCCTGGATAAGTTTATTTTTGATTGGGGTTATCTTGATCGTGTATTTTTATAAACGTTACCAACAAAAGCAGATTCAGGAATTCAATAAGAAACTGCTTGTGCAAAAGGAATCCTATCTGAAAGCCATTGTCGAAACGCAGGAGGAGGAACGAAAACGTATTGCCAAGGATTTGCATGATGGCGTTGGGCAAACGATGTCGGGTATTAAATTAGCGCTTGTAAATATCGTCTCGAATTTCCCCGTTGACAATGAAAGTGAGAAAAAAAAATTAATGGAATTGGTTCAAAATGTGGATGATGCATGTGTTGAAGTTCGTTCAATCTCACACCAGATGATGCCACGACTGCTTCAGGAAGACGGGCTAATTCCATCCATCGCCGATATGCTTGATAAATCGTTCGCCATGTCCGACATTCAGTACAACTTCGAACATTTTGGTATGGAAAAACGTTTGCGGGAAAATGTTGAAATCGGTGTTTACCGGATTTGTCAGGAACTGATCAATAATATCATCAAACATTCTGGTGCTTCAAGTGTAAATGTTCAGTTGTTTCGAAATGGTAAAACAATGGTTTTATTAGTTGAAGACAATGGAAAAGGATTTGAATTCCAGGATAAAAAGGATAAGGGAATTGGCTTGTTAAATATTTCAAGCCGTGTTGAAACCATTCATGGAGAATTTAACCTCGAACCAAGTCCGATCAGTGGTACTTTGGCAACAATTAGAATTCCAATTGATACACAATGATTAAAATAATAATCGCGGACGACCACCAAATGGTAGTTGATGGACTAACATCAATTATTAATCAAATGGATGGTTATAAGGTAATTACAACTGCTTCTAATGGCAGGGAATTGCTTAAAACGCTCGAAATTGTTCAGCCTGATATCGTTTTACTTGATATTGACATGCCGGTTTTAAACGGTATTGAAACTCAGAAAGAGATCAGAAATCGATATCCAAATATAAAGACGATTATCATTACCATGCATGGCGAGAAAAGTCTGGTAAAAAAAATGTCAGATCTTGGTGCAATTGGATTTGTATTTAAAAATGCCGGAAAGGAAGAACTTCTGGAAGCTATCGAAAGTGTGCAGAAGGGTATTCCTTATTACACGTCTTCATTGCGTAATGATCTGATAAATAACAATTTAGTCAATGAAAAATCGTCGTTTTTTGATATCAAGAAATCACTCCTTACCCAAAGGGAAATTGAAATAATCAAATTGGTTGTTGAAGGATTATCTAACAAAGCGATCGGCGATAGACTTTTTATCAGTCCTCGAACGGTTGACACGCATCGTACCAACATCATGAAAAAACTGGAAGTTAACAATGTTGCCGGGTTAGTCAGGTATGCGATTAACAACGGTTTTATCAACGAATAACTGATCTCACAGCTTGATTACTTTGAACAATTGTTCGGACTCCCCTACTTTGATAACCAAGATGTAAAATCCGGCATTTAAAGTATTTAACTCCAATTGAATATTATTTTCTATGGATTTATCACCACTGGTTTCGAAAATGGATTTCCCAAAAGCATCAAAAATCTCAACTTGATAATTGGTATCTTTTAACAAAGTGAATCGGGTAGTACTTTCGAATGGATTAGGTGCTAAAATAGCCAGTTTTTCACTCGACCTTGATTCTTTAATGGTTGTTAAAACCCAATAGGCTTCCGTATAATCTGGAATACCATAACCATAATAATTATCCGGGTTGTCCGCGTAATTTCCGCTTTGCCTGATAATTTCTCTAACCTCCGAATTTGTAAATGTCTGGTTTGCCTGCCACAAGCACGTTGATATTCCAGCTGTTACAGGCGAACTGAACGAAGTACCACTTCCATAAGAAAAACTATTACCATAGGAAGCAATGGCTGTGTTAGAGCCCATTGCCATCACATCAGGCTTAGTTCGGCCATCAAAAGAAGGTCCGATAGAACTAAAAGAGGCGCGGCTTCCGCTACCATCTACAGCTCCAATAGAAAAAACTTCATTTCCATCAGCAGGTGCTCCTATATAAGGAAACTGCGAATCACCACCCGAATTTCCGGCACTATTCACTACCAAAATACCTTTGCTGGCAGCCATATCGGCTCCATTTGTCACAATAGCTGTCTGTCCGTCCATATCCGAATAAGGATGATTCCATTCCGGCATATCAAAATCAATATAACCCAATGATGAATTAATCACATCAACACCCACGCTATCAGCGAATTCGGCACCGGAAACCCAATTGTATTCTTCAAGGAGATTTTCAGTAGTTACATATTCAGTATGCAAAAGCCAAAACGAGGCTTTCGGAGCAGTTCCAATCATTTGTCCGGGAACATTTGATCCCATTGTACTCAATACCATAGTTCCGTGATAACTTTCAACATACACATTTCCACCCGGATAAACGAAATCTTTTGTTCCCAAAATTTGTCCATTCGCACGTAAACTGTCGAATGCGATATGTGTGTCAGCTTCAATAAATCCTCCATCGAGAATGCCAATAACCATACCTTGTCCACGATAGCCCATATCGTGCAGTGGAATTCCATTTAATTGATTTATTTGTGTATAAGCATTCCCGTAATTATATGATTTTGTATCTTTTAGGTTAGCATTTCCTGTTTCAATCCCGCTGATACTTTCATTACTGAAAAACACTTTTTCTTTGATTATCTGTGCTTCGGGTTTATCAATTAATCTTTTAATACTGACTACAAAAGGCAAAGCATTGATTGCTTCCAATATAGCCGGATCAGTTGTGGTGATGGTTAATCCATTTAACCATTTTGTTGGATTTAACAAGGTTGCACCCGTTGCTGCCACTCCTTGTATGTATGTCGCATTGACTGGAATATCATTTTCCTCGATGGCAATCTGTTGCCGGCTACGCCGGTCGATTGCACGTTGTGTAAGAAAGGCTGACGGGTTTTCAATTGTGAATGGTGAATCTGCTTTATCGGAGAATTGCACGTAATAGCAATCAGGAGAAACCTGGCTAAATAAGGCTGCAGATGTCGTTAAGAATAGTCCTGTGAGTAAATTTCTAAATTTCATATTTGTAGAATTTGAGAATCTTAATTATCAATAAATAACATTTTATTACTCTTTTTGTTCGAATCAGGAATTAAATCTGATCCGAGTGTAATTTTCATTAAAGGTGCATCACCCTTATACTCAATGATTACCGATTTTTCATCGGCACTCCAGATTGATGCATTTCTCACAATTTTTTGTTTGCTTCCATTCGTAAAAGTAAGATTTAACTCAATAGGCAAGGGCAAACCGCCTACATTTTCAATCACGATTATACCATCTTTTGTTACTTTTCGAATTGCAAGATCTGGATAGGCAAAGGAATAAAACCAAGGTGTGATAAACCAGTTAAGATCTTGATCTGCAGTAAGCTCCATAGTGGTAAAGAAATCGATTGGAGTCGGATGTTTTCCCGCCCACATTTGCATATAGTTATGTAATCCATTCATGAAAATCTCGTCTCCAAGAGCATTCTGAAGAAAATGATAAGCCATTGAAGGACGAATATATGAAGCGAGTCGTAATGAAGCATAATTTGCACCTAATAAATTACTCAAAACCATCGGAGGTGTGTCAAATTCAAATCCCGACTGATCTTCATATTTCTTCACTATCTGCTTGAATGACAAATGATTTAAATAAAGACTATCCGTTAATTTCGTTGGAAACAGACTTGCCCAGCCTTCATCCATAAATGCATATTTCTTTTCGTTGGTTCCCATGAAAAATGGAAAATAATTATGAGATATTTCATGCAAAGTAAGTCCGAAAGTTGCAGCTTCATCTGCTGGAGCTCCATCGTTCGCCATCATAGGTGATTCCATTCCACCATTTATTCGGCCATTACAAAAAACAGTGACCTGCGGATATGGGAAAGGCATTCCTGGAAAAACAAATGACATATATCGGATTGAAGTTTGAGCGAAACCTGACACCTTATTAAAAAACTTATCATTTTCACTATATACAGTATTGATAATTACATCTTTAGCATGAACGCTATCAACTCTAACAATGGTTCTGTCCCACAGTTTACCCAGACCAAAGCCAAAAGTAAAATCCGGTACTGATGTTGAATTAAATTTCCAAGTGTTTGTTTTCTGGTGTTTGGTCACTCTGTTTTTTGCATAATCATCTTTGGTAACAATAGGATGAATATCAAAACTTTTATTAGAAAGATTAATCCGCTCAACAATCTGTTTATCAAATACTTCACTTGGATTTAGCAACTCACCACCTGCCCAAACCACAAAATCACCCGGCATTGAAACTGACACCTGATAATCGTTGAAGTCATTGTAAAACTCAACGCTTCCCTGATAATTGATCATATCCCAACCATCCATATCGTCGTAAACAGCAACCTGAGGATACCAATATGCGACAAACCATGTCGAATCGTTGTATTTTCCCATGCGAGCCTGCCTTTTCTCAGGAATTTTCATTTCCCAAATAAATTTAATGCGAGTAGTTGATTGTGGTAATATTCCTGATTCAACTTTTGAAATTAATTTGGTTCCTTGTCGTTTGTTCAGGGTTTCATTTTTCAAATCAACGTCCAAATTATTGATAATCAATTGTTTGATTAAAATACCGTTTGTAATATCTTCACTTCCGAGATCCCAATCACGGCTATTGCCTTTTCTAAAAATATCCTGATACAAATTAAAAACCAATTGATCGAGTGTGTCAGGGCTATTATTCACATAATCAATTGTTTCAGAACCTGAAAGAGTCGCAGTTTTTGGATCAATACTCGCATCAATCCGATAATTTGCACTATTTTGCCAGTAATTTGGGCCGGGAACACCTTTGAATGTGCGTGTCTGTTTTTCGATTGCTTGTTGAAAAGTGCGCGAAACAAATCGAGACTCTGATTGAGCATCAACTTTTAAACTAAAAACCAAACAGCTCAATACGATAAAAGTCAAAAACTTAACCATAGTTATTCTCATAAATTCGGCGTAAAAGTACATATTTATCTACGATAACATTGATTTATTAGTTGAAACAAAGCTCTGATTATCGTAATATTGCAACACAAATTCATCAATGAACGTTCAAACAAGTGTAACTTGAGCTTTGATTTTAATTCTCATGATTCCTGATTATTTTTTCAATCATTGAATACAGATGCGACAAAAAAAAATCTTTTAGAATTATTGGAGTAATTTCCATTTTCAAATTGCTAATGTATTGTAAAGACAAACTTTCTCCAGCTCCGGCAAATCAAACGAATGGAATTATTCTTTAGCCAAAGTATGCAAATATCAAAACCGATATTAAGTTGATTTTCAATAATATTGAGATCATCAATAACTTACAGTTTCAATCTGCTGAAAACATAATTACAAATGCTTTTGTACAAACACTTAAATTATTAATAATCATTAGTTTATGAAGAATTTATGTATATTTATTGTAATTGTTTTTGTTACAGTTGCCTCAACTTTAAACGCACAAATCGATTCACTACGCGTAAAAATAACGCAACTAATCGAACATAAAAATGCTGAAGTCGGCGTTTCAATTATCGGTATTGAAACCGGAGATACCTTGAGCATTTATGGTAACAAGCGCTTCCCCATGCAAAGTGTTTATAAATTACACATCGCGATGGCTGTTTTGCAAGAAGTTGATAACGGACAATTATCTCTAAATCAGGAAGTTTACGTCAAAGAAAATGATTTATTAACTGATACCTGGAGTCCATTACGTAATGAATTTCCTGAAGGGAATGTTAATATCCCATTGTGTAAGATAATCAGTTACACAGTTTCATCAAGCGACAACATCGGATGCGATATTTTACTCGCTTTAATCGGAGGTCCTCAGATAGTTGAAGGTTATATTAAAAGTCTCGGAATTCAAGAAATTTCAATCACCAGCAGTGAAGCCGAAATGCACAAAAACCGACTTTTGCAGTTCGATAATTGGACAAGTCCAAATGCTGCTAATCAATTACTTAAATTGTTTTTCGATTACAAAACACTGTCTATATCAAGTTCAGATTTTCTTTGGAAATGCATGACCGAATCTACCACAGGGTTCAATCGAATTAGATCACAACTTCCTTATAACACAATTGTTGCACACAAAACCGGTTCGTCAGGAACCACTGATATTGGAGTAACGGCTGCCACTAACGACATCGGCATTGTCAGCCTACCAAACGGAAGTCATTTTGCGATTAGTATTTTCATTACAAATTCAACGGAAAGTGAATCAACGAATGAAAAGATCATTGCAGATATCTCGAAAGCAGCATGGGATTATTTCACTGAAAAACAAGCAAAATAATCAATTGTTTTTTTCAGCAAGTTCCGACTTTAAACTATTTCTTGATTCTAAGCTCATTTATTCATAATTTTAATCTTTATTCGCATAAATCAGAAGCAAATTAATTACGATGCATGAATATAAAAATTTGATTATCTTTATATTAACATTTTAAAAATTATTGTCGTATGAAAGAAAAACCAAGATGGACCAAAACTACCAAAATTATCGGAATCATCATTTTCATCGCTGGAACGATAGATCCGCTTGAAGGGTCGGTATTAATCCTTGCCGGTAGTTTTCTGTTTGCATTGTCTGCCTACTTTTCGGGTGGTACTTATTTTAAAGCATTTCTGACAACATTTTTATCGATCGGTGTTGGTGTAATATTTCTTTTTTATCTTTCTTCGCTTGGTGGGTTTGATGATCAACATCTTTCTTGGTGGTGGAGTATATTGATACTGCCTTATCCTGTTGGCTGGCTGTTAAACATCATACTTTTGATAAAAAATGCCCGAAAAAGGTCAAAATCTATTGAAGGAAATAATGTTGATTCATCTTCACCAATTAATAAAATCTAAGCACATTTGAATGAAAAGCATAAACCCTTACACAGGCAAAACAATCGCTGAATACGACGAATACCCTTCATCAAAAGTTGATAAAATTATTATTGAACTTCAGGATGGATTTGATAAATGGAAATCTATCTCATTGAATCAAAGATGTTTATATAACATTAAGATGGCCAATTTACTCGAATCCAAAAAGACATTTCTGGCTGAACTGATCACACATGAAATGGGGAAACCCAACAGCGAAGCGCTGGCTGAAATTGAGAAATGTATTTGGCTTTGCAAATATTACAGCAATCCTGAAGTTTTAGGAATTGATCCTGTTGCGATTAAAACTGAGGCAAAATATTCCGGAATTACCTTTGAGCCGATCGGGATAATTTTCGCGATCATGCCTTGGAATTTTCCTTTTTGGCAGGTTTTTCGATTTGCAATTCCTTGTATTTCAGCAGGTAATGTGGTTCTTCTTAAACACGCACCCAATGTTTGCGGGTGTTCATTAGCCATTGAAGCATTATTTTTAGAGGTATTTTCAGAAATACGAACTTTCAAATCAATCCTGATCGAAGCTGAACGATCTGAAGAAATAATTCAGCAGCCTTATATTAAAGGAGTAACGATAACCGGAAGTGAAAAAGCCGGAAAATCCGTTGCATCCATAGCCGGAAAATATTTAAAAAAGGTCGTCCTCGAATTGGGAGGTTCTGATCCGTTTATTGTTTTTGAAGATGCAAACATCGAAAAATGTTGTAAAGCTGCAGTCCGGTCGCGCATGTTAAATGCTGGTCAAGTTTGTATTGCAGCCAAGCGATTTATCGTTCATGAAAGTGTTTTTGAAAAATTCATTGACGCTATATCATTATCTATCAATAAATTAAATATTGGAGATCCAATGCTTCCCGAAACAGAAATTGGGCCGATGGCTCGTCCTGATCTGCTTGACGGAATTGAAAAGCAGGTGAATGACTCGATTGCAAAAGGTGCAAAAGTGATCATTGGAGGAAAACGGGATACATTGCATAATGGGTTTTATTTACCAACTTTGCTGACAAATATAACTGAAGATATGCCTGTTTTTTGTGAAGAAACTTTTGGTCCAGTTGCGGTATTGATTCCGTTTAAAACTGATGAGGAAGCGATTCGATTGGCCAATAATACACGATTTGGATTAGGTGCAAGTATTTGGACAAATGATCTGGTAAAAGCTGAAATCATCTCGAAATCAATCGATTCCGGTTGTGTTTTTATCAATAGCATGGTAAAATCTGATCCTCGATTGCCATTTGGAGGTTCGAAAAATTCGGGTATGGGCAGAGAACTAACTTCCTTGGGCGTACAAGAATTTATGAACATTAAAACCTGGTGGATCGACTGATGAGAATAGATATTATAACCATATTTCCTGAAATGTTTGAAGGTCCCTTTACAGAGTCAATAATTAAAAGAGCCGTTCAGAAAGGAATTGTTGATATTCAAACACACAATTTGCGTGATTACACCTTGGATAAAAATAAAAAAGTGGACGATTATGCCTTTTCGGGAGGCGCAGGAATGGTGATGATGATCGAACCTGTTGATTTGTGCATCCGCGATTTGAAAAGTGAAAGAGATTATGATGAGATTATTTATATGAGTCCTGATGGCGAATTACTTACGCAGCCATTGTGTAACAGTTTATCCATGACTCAAAACCTGATCATTCTTTGCGGACATTACAAAGGAATCGACGAAAGAATACGTGAACATTTGGTTACCAGAGAGATATCAATCGGTGACTATGTCCTGTCAGGTGGTGAATTAGGTGCGGCGGTTTTAGCTGATAGTATTATCCGTCTGATTCCGGGTGTTTTAAATGACGAAACTTCTGCCCTCTCCGATTCGTTTCAATCAGGATTGGTATCACCACCGGTTTATACTCGTCCGCGGGAATACAATAACTGGAAAGTACCGGACATTTTACTCTCAGGTGATGAACGAAAAATCAATGATTGGAAGCTTGAACAAGCCATTCTGCGCACAAAGCAACGCCGTCCTAACATGATTGAATAAGAAATATTTAAATTAAAGTTTCATTTATCAAAAATATTTGTAGATTTGCACTCATTTTTGAGTTTGCACTTACAAAATATATATCAGAGAAATGAGCAAGAACGCCTTTATCCAGTACGTAGAAGATCAGGTTGCAGTGAAAGAATTTCCAAAATTCAAAGCCGGCGACACCATTACATTAACTTATAAAATCATTGAGGGAAACAAAGAACGACTCCAGAAATTTCAGGGTGTTGTTTTACAACGTGTTGGTACAGGTCCAACCGCAACCTTCACAGTTAGAAAAATCTCAAACAACATCGGAGTTGAGAGAATTTTTCCGGTTTCATCCCCTTTTATCGAAGAAATTGAAGTAAATAAAGTTGGTGCTGTTCGCAGAGCCAGAATTTTCTACCTAAGAAACCTTCGTGGTAAGAAAGCCAGAATTAAAGAAGCAAGAAGATAATTATCTTTCAATGAAAGTTAAAGTCCTGAAAATCAAATTCAGGACTTTTTTTTATTCCTTCGATCGTTGACGGAGTATTTCAAAGCAAGCAATCCCTGCAGCGACAGAAACATTGAGAGATTCTACGGTTCCTATCATCGGGAATTTCACATGAATATCTGTCTTTTTCAAATATGCTTCAGAGATACCATCTTCCTCCGAACCCATAATTAATGCTATAGGCCCTGTCAAATCCTCATCCCATGCAAGTTTTTCAGTTTTCTCTGAAACGGCAGCTATTTTCAAACCGCTGTCCTTTAAAAAATCAATAGTTATTTTAAGGTTTTCAACGCGACAGAGGTTGATTTTCGACAAAGCACCTGCCGATGTTTTCATGGCGTCGCCATTTACCAAAGCCGAGCCACGGCTTGGAATAACGATGGCATCTACTCCTGCTGCCTCGGCCGAACGCGAAATGGCTCCGAAATTTCGCACATCTGTGATTCGGTCAAGTATTAAAATAAAAGGCGTTCTGCCTTCATCATAAATCATCGGAATAAGCTGTTCGATCAGCTGGTAGGTTACCGGAGACACGAAAGCTAAAATTCCCTGATGATTTTTTCGTGTGATACGATTTATCTTTTCAACAGGAACAAACTGCACCGGGATTTCCGACTCCTTTGCTTTTCTCATTATTTCAGAAAATTCAGGCGAACGAATTCCCTGGACAATCAATATTTTTTCTATTTCTTTGCCATTCCGCAAAGCTTCAAGTATTGGATGTGTTCCAAAAATGAAATCGACACTTGATTGATTTGGTATCATATTTATTGAATAATCGTCAAAATTAGCCATTTTCAGGTTTGATCTGTCTTACTTTTATTTCAATTTTCAGATAATTGCTTTTTCTAAAGATACATTTTATAATTTAGCCACGAATAATACAAATAGTAACGATTTGAAAAGCATTGCCATTCTCTGCTTATTGATTTTTATGGGTAAAATGTCTGATTGTCAACATTTTATTTCCTCAAAAACGATCTCTACCAATCAAATCGTGAAAGAATTTATCCAAAATAGCCTCGTTTATCCAACATTGGATCTTGCTCAAAAAAACGCAGGGGATGTGCAATATGAATTTACCATTGACGAAAATGGGAACACTTCTAAATATGTTTTAATCAAAGGATTAAGTGATGAGATGAACAAAGAGGCACTTCGGTTAATAAAAAAAATTCAATGGATTGCTGCTACTGAAAATGGAACTCCGGTAAAATCGACACAAATATTCACGATAGTATATGACATAAAGAAATACTTACGTCAACATAAAAACGAATACGAATCGAAACCAAAGCATTTGAATTTACCCATCGACTCAACCGGTAAAGTATTTGATATCAAATCTTTGGATTCAAAACCAGAACCAACATTGAATGGTAAAATTTCCAAGCTATCCGAAATAATCAATAAAGAATTAATATATCCTGAGGCGGCCAGAAGTTTATCAATTCAGGGAACAGTGAAACTCGGTATGGTTGTGGAAGACGATGGGATTGTTTCGAATATCTATGTAATAAACAGTATTGGAGGTGGTTGTGACAATGAAGCGATTCGAATTCTACAAAAAATAATTTGGATTCCAGGTGTACATGACAATCAGATTGTAAGAACAAAATCAAATTTTGAAGTCACTTTTAAATTAAATGAAAACAAACAAAATGAGATCCCTAGTCAACAAAATTCTGGGATGTAAAAAAATAAATCAAGTCAATTATCAATAAGAAATCAAAATCATGAAGAAAACACTTATCTTAATTTCACTCGTTATAAATTTGAGTATGAGTATAGTAGCGCAACAAGACACTACAAAGTATTGGACCAAAGAGATAAAAGCAGGTTTAAATTTCTCTCAAGGCTATTTATCAAATTGGGCAGCCGGAGGAACCAGTTCAATAAATCCTCAGGTATTTTTATTTTCTAAGTTTAATTATGCCAAAGAAAAGTTAAAATGGGATAATAGCATAAATTTCGTTCTGGGTTATAATATCATAGGAACTTCAAAACCATTGAAAACAGACGATTATTTCGAAATAAACTCACTTCTTGGTCAGAAAATAAATGAAAAAGTGTATTATAGTTTGGCGTTTTCATTCAAATCGCAAACCAACAAAGGTTACGATTATAAAGCAGATTCAACAACACCGATTTCAGCATTTCTTTCTCCTGGATATGTAACATTGGGAGTTGGAGTTGACTGGGTGCCAAATAAAATTTTCTCTGTTAACATTGCCCCCGTAACGGCACGTGGAACCATTGTAACCGATCAGGCTTTGGCTGATCAGGGTGCTTTTGGTGTTAAAAAAGCCGAATATGATGCAAACGGAAACATAACCCAGAATGGCGAAAACTTCAGACTTGAATTTGGGGGTAAACTATCGGCGAAATTTGACCTCCCAATTGCTAAAAATGTAAATCTTCTCTCTAAGTTTGAGTTATTTAGCAACTATTTAAAGAATGTACAGAATATTGACGTTGATTGGCAAAATATCCTGACTATGAAAGTAAATAGCTGGTTGCAGGCTACAGTCACAGCAAGATTGATTTATGATGACGATATTATGATAACCGATAAAAATGGAAAAACCGGTCCACGTACGCAGTTTAAAGAATCAACAAGTATTGGTATAATATACATAATCAAGTAATTATATGCTTAGGATTGGCCTTTTATCCGACACCCATGGATATGTCCATCCAAGACTTTTCGATTTTTTTGAACCATGTCAGGAAATCTGGCATGCAGGAGACATTGGTGATATTCAGGTTACAGATAAAATAAAGGAATTCAGACCACTTGTCGGCGTGCACGGAAATATTGACGGAACGCAGGCAAGATTAGAATTTCCGGCCGAAAAGGTTTTTATGCGGGAAGATGTGAAGGTCTTCCTTACACATATTGGAGGTTATCCCGGAAAATACGCAAATGGAATTTCAAATAAACTTGCGGTCATTCAACCTAATCTTTTCGTGTGCGGTCATTCACATATATTAAAAGTGATGTTCGATCAAAAACGAAAACTCCTTTTTATTAATCCAGGAGCAGGCGGAAAATATGGGATACACACCAAAATAACCTTTGTGAGGTTCTCAATTTCAGGAAGTAATATTTCAGATCTTGAAATCTTAGAAATCGATCGATAAGTTCTATCTTAAGCGGTCAACAGATTTCAATAATTTGATATCGCTATTTACACTCCGCATGGCAAGCACCAAAAACACGAGCGATATCAAAGGCAGAAAAGCTCCAAAAGAAAAATCAGCGGGTTTATGAACCTGATCACTGATTTTATCTGCAAAATAGAAGAAAATTACACCTATATAAATGATTGTCAATAATATATTCAACCTGATCAATTTATACTGGCGGTTCATATTTTTATACAAGAAAATGACGATAAACGATAACAAACTTATTACCAGATTCAAGACTGAAAGTGGCATCAGAAAATATCTGCCAAAAAGTGCTTCGTTAGGAGGAACGTGATTAACAATGCGGCAGACGAAAAATTCAAGATTATGGAACTCACCATAAAACCAGGCGATTGGAAAAAAATACATGATAAAGCCTGATATTGAGGCAAATAACAGGAAAATAGATTGAATACGTTGTATCATTTCTTTATTTTTATTTGCAAAAATAGAAAATTGCCATCAAAAAGTCGTACTTTTGATACAAACCAGAAAGTAATAACCTGATTTTATATTAAATAATCGAAAGAAAATATAAAAACCACTTGCACAAACCGAAAATAGTGTACATTTGCATATCTGATTAATAAAAGATCCCATTTATTTCGTTTCAAAATTATTCAAGTCATATTTTACCTTTCTTTTATTCAACCTGAAAAAGGACTCAAATTAAAACATTTTTTATCAAATTATCCCACCCATGTACGACATCATTGAGCTTAATAACAAGCTTGTCGGCGAGTTAAGAGAGATCGCCAAAGAGTTGGAAATAAACAAAGCAGATAAGTTTTTAAAGCAAGAACTAATTTATAAGATTCTTGACCAACAAGCTTTAAACTTGTCAAAAATTGTTGTAGAAATTCCTAAACCAAAAATGGAAGAAACGCAACAACAAAGAGAACATCGCAAGCGGGTACGCCTAGAACGCCAACCTGAAAACAAACGATTCAGCCCTCCCGGCGAGAAACATGAACCAAAAACCGATGTGAGCGAAAAAGTTATGGTTGAAAAGAAACCATTTTTCAAAAATGATCCAAGTATTTCGAGTGCTAATCCAAATGTTGACACTGCCAATGTGATCCAAAAAGCTGAAAGAACGATTCCAGATCGACAAGAGAAAAGGGATTTTAGAAATAATGACAATAACAATCAACGTTTCGAAAATCAGCGATTTGTTGAAAAAAATGAAACAGAAAAAGTCGTGATACCAGCCACGGATCAGGTAAATATGCCTGAAGTTGAAAAAATCATTTCTCCTGAAACAGCAACAACACAAGCTCTAGGCAATAGCCCAACTCAGGATCCTAACAGATCGGAACCTATTTCAAATAATTCGGGAAATCAGGAAAATACTTTCCAAAGTAACAATCCAAATCGGCTGCCCCAACAGCAATTTCATCACAAACACAAACGTGACGAATATGCTTTTGAGCTTGAGGGAATCATTGGTGCTGAAGGTGTACTTGAGATTATGCCTGATGGTTATGGCTTTCTGCGTTCGTCGGATTATAATTATCTAAATTCACCTGATGATATTTATGTTTCCCAATCTCAGATTAAACTTTTTGGATTGAAAACAGGTGATACAGTGCGAGGAACAATCCGTCCGCCCAAGGAAGGAGAAAAATACTTCCCTTTGATAAAAGTTGATCACATCAATGGACGCACACCTGATGAAGTACGTGACAGGATTCCATTCGATTTTTTAACACCACTTTTCCCCGAAGAGAAATTCAGGCTTACCGGCCACAAAGACAGCACCATGTCAACACGAATCATGGATATGTTTGCGCCAATTGGTAAAGGCCAGCGCGGTTTGATTGTTGCTCAGCCAAAAACTGGTAAAACTGTTCTTCTTAAGGAAGTTGCAAACGCCATCGCATCCAATCATCCTGAAGTTTATTTGATCATTTTGTTGATTGATGAACGTCCGGAAGAAGTTACCGACATGGCTCGAAGCGTGCGTGCTGAAGTGATTTCATCAACTTTCGACGAGCCGGCTGATAAACACGTAAAGATTGCAAATATCGTTCTTGAAAAAGCCAAAAGATTAACCGAATGTGGACATGATGTTGTAATTCTTCTTGATTCAATCACCCGATTGGCAAGGGCTTACAATACCGTTTCTCCAGCTTCAGGAAAGGTTTTATCTGGCGGTGTGGAAGCCAATGCACTTCAAAAACCAAAACGTTTCTTTGGTGCAGCGCGTAAAATTGAAAATGGCGGATCATTGACAATTATCGCAACAGCTTTAACAGATACGGGTTCAAAAATGGACGAAGTAATATTCGAAGAATTTAAGGGAACAGGCAATATGGAGCTTCAGCTCGATCGCCGCCTTTCGAACAAACGCATCTGGCCAGCAATCGATATCGTTGCTTCAAGCACACGCCGTGAAGATCTATTGATCGACAAAGAAGCGATGCAACGTATTTGGGTATTACGCAATCACCTTGCCGATATGACACCGATTGAAGCGATGGAATTTTTGAAAGAGAAAATGAGATTCTCTCAAACCAATGAAGAATTTTTGGTTTCGATGAATAGTTAGAAAGATAAATTATAATGAAAAACCCTGAATATCCGATTTATATTCAGGGTTTTTGTTTTATTACCAGCCAATATCCTCTCGAAACTGATTCAAATCAATGCCATCAAAATTTCCAGAACTCATGAAAATTGCTGTGGTATTGGACCATTCCTGATTCAGTAAAAACTCCAATAATAATCTTTTATCTGAGAAAACAAACAGATCCTTTTTCCCGAAAGCTTTTCTGATTCTGTCAAAACCGATTTCAGGTAATCGTTTCAGCGCCACAGCATGCGGATCGTAGAAAACAATGCCAACATCGGCTGGCTGAAGTGTTTCCAGATATTCATCGATAAATGCTTCATTCAAACTGCTAAAAGTATGCAATTCGAGACAGGCAATCAACTGATGATCAGGAAACTGTTGTCTCACCGCTAAAACACTGGCTTTGACTTTTGAAGGCGCATGAGCAAAATCCCTGAAAATGGAACCGGATTCTCCTGAAAACAACAATTCAAGCCGGCGTGATGCACCTTTAAAGCTTGTCATAGCCTGATAGAAATCAATTTCATCAATTCCTATTTCTTTGCAAACAAATCTTGCAGCATTCAAATTCAACATATTATGCTGACCAAAAACCTGTAATTCAAATGATTTCCCCGAAGAATCTCTAACCATACTTTTCAATCCAACCGCTTTAAAAGGATGCATTTCGTAGCCAATGGAACGAATATTTGTTTCTTCAACCAACTTCAAAACCTGATTGTCAGAGTGATCGTAAATGATGCAACCACCCGGTTCAATCGAATTGATAAACAGCCGGAACTGATCGATATAATTTTCAAAAGTTGGGAATACATTAATATGATCCCATCCAATCCCACTGATGACCGCAATATGAGGATGATAATGCAGGAATTTTGGAATCCTGTCGATGGGTGAAGTGAGATATTCGTCGCCTTCCATTACCATCCACTGTGCTGTTTCCAAGAGCTTTACCATCACATCAAAACCTTCCAACTGGGCACCGACCATATAATCAGTTTCAATGTTGCAAGCCTGCAAAACGTGCAAAATCATGGAAGTAATCGTCGTTTTTCCGTGACTTCCACCAATTACGATGCGCTTTTTATTTTTGCTTTGTTCAAACAAAAATTCAGGGTATGAATATATTTTAAGCCCAAGTTCCAGTGCACGAATCAATTCGGGATTATCTGCCCGTGCGTGCATCCCTAAAACAATGGCATCCAAATCAGTTGTTATCTTTTCAGGAAACCACCCGATATTTTCAGGAAGGATTCCATATTTCAAAAGTCGTGATCGTGAAGGCTCAAAAATCTCGTCGTCTGAACCGCTGATATCGTATCCTTTAACTCTCAATGCGATGGCGAGGTTGTGCATGGCACTTCCACCAATTGCTATAAAATGAAGTTTCATCAAAAAAAATTTTAGTCAAAATTAAGGAAATAGGTCTAATATATCCTCTTAAAAAAGGTAATTAATTGAATAAAAGCGATATTCTTTATCTTTGCACAAATTACAAGAGAGATGAAGATTACTTCGGACGAATTAAACCTTTTAAATCATAAACTTGAGAATGCAAGCGTCGAATCAATTCTGAAAGAGATAATTGGAATTTTTGGTTACAATATCGCTTTTGCCAGCAGTTTAGGTTATGAAGACCAGATAATTACACATTATATTGCGCGTCATTTTCCTGAAATACGGATTTTCACACTTGATACCGGCCGCCTATTTCCTGAGACTTATGATTTGATCGACAGAACAAAATCACGTTATAAGATCAATGTTGAGATCTTTTTCCCGGACAGGCTTGAAACCGAAAAAATGGTTAATGATCTCGGTGTCAATCTTTTTTATGAAAGCATCGAAAACCGTAAACTTTGTTGTTCTATTCGAAAAACACAATCTCTCAAACGTGCTATTAATGGGTTGGATGCATGGATTACAGGTTTACGGCGTGATCAGTCGGTAACGCGAACTGATCTGAAAATAATTGAATTTGATCAAATAAATGGCCTTTATAAAATCAATCCTTTGTTAAATTGGACAGAAGAAAATGTGACAAATTTCGTTCAGGAGAATAATATTCCATACAATATTTTACATGATCAAGGCTTCCCAAGCATTGGCTGCCAGCCTTGTACGAGAGCTATCACGGATGGGGAAGATGTTCGTGCAGGCCGTTGGTGGTGGGAAATGCCTGACCAAAAGGAATGCGGATTGCATAAGTAAAACCACATTTGAATCTTGTTTTTTAGACAAACTCATGTTTTCTGAATCATTCGGCTATTTTTAAACTTTCTGAATAAGCTTTCCTTGTCGAAGTAAAAGTCAAATATTTTACTTTTATGCCAACGTAATAATTTGGTTTATGCCTTTATTGAAAGCATCAAGAATCTCACATTTGATAGGAAATACGCCACTTTTGGCGATTCATTTTAAATATAAAAATGAAGACCGCATTATTTATGCCAAGGCAGAAAACTTCAATATGACCGGAAGCATCAAAGATCGCATGGCTTTACACATTCTGACAAAAGCACACAAACGCGGAGAATTAGTTGCTGGAGTGCCATTGGTTGAGGCAACAAGTGGAAACACCGGAATCTCAATCTCTTCCATTGGCAAGGCATTAGGTCATCATGTTACGATTTATATGCCTGATTGGATGAGTTCTGAAAGGAAAAATCTCATTCGTTC
>CANNKD010000019.1 GCA_947505205.1 Bacteroidota bacterium
AAAAGCAAACGAATATGCATGCCATCAACATCGGCATCTGTGGCGATAACAACATTGTTGTAGCGTAGATTTTCGAGAGAATCGTCGATGTTCAGCGCAGCCTGCAATAAGTTAAATTCTTCGTTTTCGTAAACAATCTTTTTACTTAACCCATAGGAATTCAATGGTTTACCTTTCAAACTGAAGACAGCCTGTGTCTGAACGTCTCGGCTTTTTGTAATACTTCCGGAAGCTGAATCGCCCTCGGTAATAAACAGGGTTGTCTCTAAACGGATTTCATGATTTGAGTTGAAATGGATGCGGCAATCACGGAGTTTCTTGTTATGCAGACTGGCTTTTTTAACGCTTTCTTTGGCAAGTTTTTTAATATTTGCCATGTCTTTGCGCTCTTTTTCACTTTGCATAATTTTTCGTTGCAGCGCGTCTGCAGTATCCGGATTTATATGTAAGTAATTGTCCAGATGACGTTTAATTATTTCTCCGATAAAATTCCGAACCGATTGTCCATTTGGTTCAATGGTTTGAGAACCCAATTTTGTTTTAGTCTGCGATTCAAAAACAGGTTCCTGCACCTTGATACTAATTGCAGCGACCAGAGAATTTCTGATGTCTGAAGTATCATAATCTTTGTTGTAAAATTCGCGAATAGTTTTCACAATAGCTTCGCGGAATGCATTTTGATGAGTGCCTCCCTGTGTGGTGTGCTGACCATTTACGAAAGAATAATATTCTTCGTTGTAGGAATTGTTGCTATGTGTGAAAGCGCATTCAAAATCTTCTTCTCGGATATGAATAATCGGATAGTTCATGGTATCGGTGCCCGACATATTGTGCTCAAGCAAGTCTAATAAGCCATTTTTCGCCTGAAATTTCTGACCGTTGAAAACGATTGTCAGTCCATTATTAAGGAAAGCATAGTTCCACAACATTTCTTCAACATATTCAAGAAGATAACGATATTTTCCGAAAATTTCCTCGTCAGGAATAAAAGATATTATGGAACCTTGCTTGTCCTCTGATGGTATAATATTTTGATCATCAGCTATTTCACCTCGACAAAATTCAACAATTTTTGTCTTACCATCGCGTATCGACTGTGCTTTAAAAAAGGAAGACATGGCATTCACAGCCTTTGATCCAACACCATTCAGCCCAACGGCTTTCTTAAAAACATTGGAATCATATTTTGCTCCGGTATTTATTTTACTCACGCAATCAACCACCTTTCCTAAAGGCATTCCGCGGCCAAAATCACGGACACTGACTATTTCATCGGTAATGGTGATCTCAATAGTTTTGCCGTTCCCCATCACAAATTCGTCGATACTATTATCTATTATCTCCTTGAGTAACACATAAATACCATCATCGTGGGAGGTTCCGTCTCCCAATTTACCAATATACATACCGGGGCGAAGGCGAATATGTTCTTTCCAATCTAACGTCCTGATGCTATCGTCGCCGTAATTTTCAACCATGATCAATGAATTTTGAGCAAAATTAGCCAATTCGATCATTTTTTAGGAAAGCAATTTGATTATTTATTCCCAAGTTTTGAACCATCATTTATATAAATAAACAAAATATTATCTTATTTTTGTATTTACCTAAATTTGAGATAGTTAATTGTTTAATGGGTTACAATAAAATATTTCTTTATTATTTTTCCGGAACCGGAAATTCAAGAGCTGCTGCCAATTGGTTTCAGGAGGTTGCTTCCGAAAGGCAAATTCCTTGTAAACTTATTCAGCTGTATCGCGATAAAGTTGATGAATTGCCAGATCAGAATATTGAAAATCAGTTGATTGGTTTCTTTTTCCCAACGCATGGATTTAATGCGGCTCCAGCCATGTTGTCTTTTATTTGGAAATTTCCTCAAATTAAAAACACTTCTGTTTTTATTGTGAATACGAGAGCAGGCATGAAAATTTCGAAATTATTTTTGCCAGGCTTAAGCGGGTTGGCGCAAATATTACCAGCTATCTTACTGAAATTCAAAGGATTTCGTGTAGTGGGAATGCAACCTTTGGATTTACCTTCAAACTGGATTTCTTTACATCCCGGCATTAAAGAAACTGTTGTCCAATCGATGTTTGAACATTATAAAGTGATACTGAAAAGTTTCGCAAGTAGGATTTTGGAAGGAAAGACAAAGTATAAAGCACTGATTTCGTTGCCAATAGATTTGTTTGTTGTTCCGATTTCGTTCGGTTATTATTTCTTTGGAAGATTTTTTTTAGCTAAAATGTTCATTTCGACAAGCAGTTGCGATGCATGTGGAATTTGCGAAAATCAATGTCCGGTTGGTGCAATTAAGATGAAAAGTGATCGTCCATTTTGGAAATATACCTGTGAAAGTTGCATGAAATGCATGAATAATTGTCCCAAAAAGGCGATTCAAACTGCTCACTTATACAGTTTTATATGGTGGATACTTTTATGGATACTACTTCCAACAATGGGAATTTGGATTGCCTTTGAAAACGAATTATTTCATTTGATAAATAATGATTTTCTGACAGAAAACATACTCACCATTGCGTTGTTCACAATTTCATTGCCAATTATTGCATTGGCATACAGGTTTTTGCATTTCGCAACCCAATGGAAATGGATGGATGTTTTGAATAAATATACTTCACTAACTTCATTTAAGTTTTGGAGAAGGTATAGTTTTGGATTGAAACGTTTTAGAAAAGTAAATCATCATTAACCAATAATTTTGTTGTAATTGAACGAGTGCAAAAAAAAAAGAACCCTGATCAGGTTCTTTTCTATAATTCATTAAATCAGTAAGTTATATCAATTATTCTTTACTTTCCTCTTTCTTGCATGTGTTACAGTTAAACAGCGTATAAGCCGGGCAGAAACCGATGAAGGCTGTTGCAATTAGAATAATGCCAATCAATCCAAGCCAGCATTTGAAGTAAATGCCAAGTCCGCCAATTATCAGGCCAAGAGCGATTCTGATGATCATGTCAATTTTTCCAACATTCTTTTTCATAGTTTTGGGTTTTAAATAAATTAATTTAGTTTTTAACCTAACAATATTAGTAAAAAAGCATGAATATTCGATATAAAGTATTTTAAACATCAGATAATCAATTCGATAGCAATCTTCTTATAGAGGAAATGAAATTTCGAATTTCCATCTTTCTAATACGTAATTCTGAAAATTTTGTTTTAGTAATTTGCTGAAATACAATCCATTGATAAATTACTGAAGTTCCATAAGCCATCGAAGCTGCAACTCCGGCCCCAACAAGTTGGTATGCCGGAATAAGCAAATAGACAGCAGGAATCGTAACGGTCAGACCAACGAAAGATGCATACATATTGTATTTTGGTTTACCGGTTCCCGAAAAATAATGACTGAAAATTGTGTTTGCAGCTAAAAAAACAACGCCTGGGGCAAGACTGATAATCACAACTTTAAGGTCGTTAAAATCCTTGCTAAACACTATTTCAAAAACTTCTTTCGGAATTGCCATCAGAAATAGTAAGGCCAAACTGGTCAGTAAAACGGAAAACTTCAATAATTGAATACTCAGTAACCGAGCGTATTCGTCACTGTTTGAATTACTTAAACTCGAAAACTGAACCAGAGAAATGCTTTGCCCGATTAACCGTAATCCTTCAGTAAGTTGTACACCTGAATTGTAAATTCCAACCGGTGCAAGCCCAAGATATTGTCGAATTACATAAAAACTCATTCGTTTGTTAATGATATGGGCAATGCTTGAAAGTTGTGTCATTGAACCAAAGTGAAACAGTTTATTTAAAACTTTTTTTAGGTCAGATGCTGAAAATTCTTCAAAAAATGGAATAATTAAGATCCATCCCACGACTGCCGGAATACTATACGAAACATATAAGGCAGTGACGAAAGCATCTGCATCCGTAACATTAAAAACATAAATTGCCAATGCCATTGAAACGAGTAATAATGAAAATTGCAAAACAAAAAGGCCGTTAAAGGCCTTCAGTTTTTCTTTTCCCAACAGGCTATTCACATTGAAACCGTAAAATCCATTAATGAGTACTAAGGCAAGGATATGAATTGAATATCCTTCAGGAATCATAAGTTCATAAGTATCAGGAAAATATGAAAGAAAATAAAATATGAATCCAAAAAATAGGACGATTGCGACTGTCCAAATTGCGGAAAGAACAAAAAGCGAAGAGAAATTTTCTTTTGAAGTATGAAAAACAATTGCACTGCCTGTTACTAACTCAACCACAAGTAAAATAATGGAAATATCTAATAAAATAAGCCCGGAAGTTCCCCAGGCCTCCGACCCCAATTTATTGGTAGCCATCCAGAGTATTAGCAGGCTGCTGATTGCATTGAGAACGCGGGTTCCGGATGTTGCAAGAATTTTTCTGAGAATCATTTGCTTTTAAATTTTAATCTTTGCAACAATCTGTTTTTGAAGCCATACCAGAAAAAAGCAAATCTTTTGCTATCAATCACAGTGTAACTTTCATTTCCGTTTAAAGTATGTAAGCCTTTGTTATATAGCCAATTATGATTTGGTTTTAACACTTTATAAGTTGCTTCCTTGAAACTGTTTTTTGATAAATCAATGATTTCATTCAAAACGACTCTCATTCCGTAATCGTGGCCGCAATCCTGGGTAGGTTGAATGAGTTTATCATTGAAAATGAAAGGTTTACCGGCAGGACGACTTGAAAAAATATCCGACTTTATCGGATTATTGAGATGTGATGAAAAAGGGCCAAATGGATTTTCAGCAAAGTAAGCAAACAAATGAACGCTGGGCTGTTCTTTTTGTGTAAAAAACAGCCACCATAAATCATTGTATTGAAATAATACCGGATCGACAGCTAACACATTGTCAATCAATGTTTGAACAAACATAAATTTATTCTGCTGATCATCAAATCGGTACAATTGAATACCGTTCGATTCATAAGACTCCGGAATACAATACAAAAAACTATCAATCTCGAAAACAAATGGAAACGAGAAATGATTTTCGGAATCCAACACATTGTAATACTTACCGAACTTTTCAGAAGCTTTTGACATCGCAACCGAACCTTTGTCGGTTTTATAATCGTACAATTCAAAAAATAATAAGTCATCACCTTGATGTTCAATGATAAAAGGATCAGCAGTGTAGGTTGATTTGTTTTCCTTTGGCAACCAATTCACCTGAAAATCTGACTTTCCATCGATGATGGCTTGCATAATATTTTGAAAAGGTTGATCAATAATCCCAACGCACCAATCTTCTTGTCGGAAGAGGGCGTTCAAGTGGAATTGAATTCTCCGGAAGACCATTTTCGTAAAAAAAAACAACATTTTAAAGTTTCCGGGCGGATGAATCACTTTTGCTTTTGATAATGATATGGTTTCTTTCATGTTTCCACTAATAATTTCCTTGCAGACTGAAAGTGGCATGAAAGTGCTGCCATTATAAACCTGATCTAAATTTGCATTGTAGGAATGTTTGATTGTCCGAAAATGAATTTTCTTCAATATCAACCCTTTATCAAGTGAATCGGTAAGTTTTTGAAGGATAACACTATTCGTGTCAATGGGATTAAAAACTTCCCAAAATGCCGGCGGCCCACCTCGAATAATTTCTTCATCATCGTGGTGAAAGGACCAAACGCCATATTTAGCGCCTTGTAATATTTCGCCTTTGATGATGTTGAAACCAAATCGCAGTAAGAAATCCAGGTTTTCGTTTTTGATTAATTCAATAGTCTGATTATCAAAAATATTAGCGATTCCGGCTGTTTGTGTTTTACAGGAAATATGTGTGCATTTTGAAGTAATCGAAGAAATATCAATTAGGTTTTTTGAATCGGGACGAAAAATGAATCTTGACCAAAGATTGAAAAGTAATCTTGAATATTTGTAGCTGAATAATTTTTCGGAAAAGGTTTCTTTTTTGGTTTCGTTGGCATTTAACACTACCAAAATCAATTGCATGCCACCTTCAATGAGTGTTTTGATGGTTTTGGCTTGCCATTTTTCTACCGTTAAACCGTTGCATAACAGTCCAAAGCGCAGAAATTTGGTATTCAAATCGGGTGTTGAAGGCATCAGGACTTTTTTTCAAAAATAAGAGAATTAATGCCTAGTTCATGCATCGGTTTTAAAAATTAGATCAACAGTGAATACTTTATATCGTTATTTCTGACAAATTTTATTGATGATTATAAGCACAAGTTGTTGATAACGATTAAATTTTGTATTCATTGTGAAAGGATTTTCTATATTTGCCTATGCCTGGATTCCTCCTTTCCGTTAATGCCAAACAAACTGCTTTTGAAAAGGCAGAAGCTGAATTAAAATTTGATGAAAGATTTGAATGTCAGCGAATTATACAAACACAATGCCTAAAACTTTCTGTAAATACTTATTCTGAATATCCGCTTCAGGTTTTTAGTTTTGATGAAAGTCTGGTTTATTTTGAAGGAAAAATTTACAATAAAACGATTAAACAAGTAGAAGAATTCTGCGAAACATTATTTTGTGATGAAGGTTTCAATCAACATATCATTGAACCCTGGCTTAGAACAGCCGATGGTGAATTTGTTATCGTTTTGATCAATAAAAATGCCAATAAAGTATTGATATTCAATGATATATTTGGACGACTTCCGGTTTATTATCATCGGCAGAAGGACAGTATTGTACTTTCACGCGAAATAACTTTCGTGAAATCAATGGCAAATGAACCTGTGTTTAATCGTTTTGGTGTCGCTTCAACACTCATTTTTGGTTATGTCCCGGGTTATAAAACAATCTGGGAAGGAATACTGCGATTGCCTTATAGTTCAATCATTTTGATTGATTTGGAATTTTTTTCCGTGCAATTTGTTGAAGGCGAACGAATTTCAATCCAAAATAATGATTATCAATTCAATGCATCTGTCGATCGTTTGTATGAATTACTAGAGGAAGCTACCATAAATAGAGTTGCATGTTTAACAAATCCGGCATTATCATTGAGTGGTGGACTTGATTCGCGTTTGATCGCAGGCATATTAAAGAATAATAAGCTCGAAATACCTATTCTAACCTATGATGACATTGAAGGAAGTGCAAAAGCAGATGTGCATGCAGTTTCAAAAATCATAAATAATTTGGAAATGAGTCAGTTACATTCTATTTTCGCACTTGAAAAGGAAAGTTTTGCTAGTAAAGATTTGCTGCTCAATATAAAAAAGGGTCTGAATTATTTAGGAATGTCTTTTTTGATCCCATTTCTTAACCAATTTAAGAACAATCACTTACAACAGATTACCGGTGATGGTGGCGATAAAATCATGGCTAATTTAATGCCATTTATTCCTTTGCGCAACGAATACGAGTTTTTTAATTACTTAATCTCAAAGAATGCTTTAGTGCCAATTGAAAAGGTTTTAGCATTGACTTCATTAACAAAGCGAGAGTTTATCAGCGAAATAGACCATGTAGTAAATGCCTATCGGGCAATAGATTACGAAGAGAAATATGCGCTTTTTCAAATGCAGGAACGCGCGATGGTATGGTTGTTTGAAGGAGAAGACAGAAATCGGTATTTTTCGTGGTCAACAACTCCTTTCTACCATCCTGAATTTGCCCTGGCAGCTTTAAGTATGCCGATGTGTGAGAAATCGAGAGGAAAATTATTTTTAAAGTTTTTTCGAAAATTGGGTTCACAGCTTGAGACTATTCAAAATCCGAACTGGAAACTTGCTCCAAATCAACAAAATAGGCTACGTATTCTGTTTCTAAAGCAATATTTTAAACATCGGTTGCCTAAATATTTACGACCATTAAAGTATAAAATGGCTTCAGAATCTGCATCGTCTATCATTCAAGACAAACGTGATTTTGATACTGCATTTCCTGATTGGTTTAAGAGTGAGTTAATTGATAATGAGCTACTCGGTAATGAAGAATTTAATTGGCATCTGCAAACTTTGGTTGAGTTATCTGCGAAAACACCAAAATTATAAAATGTTTGGATCAGCAAGTTATTTCCTATGTTTTTCTCCATGTTTACAGTATTTCAGTGGTTATTTTCCAGTTGAACGAACTGTATTATCTTTGACAGGCTAAAAAATACGATTCTAAGTATGAAGCTAACAGTTGTTATTGTCAACTACAATGTTGAATATTTTCTGGAGCAATGTCTGTATTCGGTTCGAAAAGCGTCGAAAGATATTGATATTGAAGTATTTGTAGTTGATAACAATTCGGTTGATGGTTCAAATAAAATGGTGAAGGAGAAGTTTCCGGAAGTCGTTTTAATAGAGAACAAGGAAAATACCGGTTTCAGTAAAGCCAATAATCAGGCTATGCGCCTTGCAAAAGGCGAATATATTCTTTTGCTAAATCCTGATACGGTTGTTGAGGATGACACTTTTACGAAGGTGATCGCATTTATGGATGCTCATCCCGATGCCGGTGGTTTGGGTGTGAAAATGGTTGATGGAAAGGGTAAATTTCTTCCCGAATCGAAGCGCGGACTACCAACACCAATGACAGCTTTTTATAAGATTTTTGGATTTTCGCAATTATTTCCACGTTCGAAACGCTTTGCACGCTACCATCTTGGATATCTTGATAAAGATAAAACAGCTGAAATAGAGATACTTGCTGGAGCTTTTATGCTTATGCGAAAATCAGTACTTGACAAAATTGGTTTGTTGGATGAAGCTTTTTTTATGTACGGCGAAGACATCGACTTATCCTATCGTATCACACAAGCCGGGTTTAAAAATTATTATTTCCCCGAAACACGAATCATTCATTATAAGGGAGAAAGCACAAAGAAAAGTAGTGTGAACTATGTTTTTGTCTTTTACAATGCCATGATCATATTTGCCCAGAAGCATTTTAGTTCACAGCGGGCTCAAACATTTTCGGTTTTAATTCATATTGCAATTTATTTCAGGGCTTTTATCGCACTGATTTCGAGGTTCGTAAACCGAGCCGCGCTTCCTTTTTTCGACACGCTCTTAGGGTATTTCGGAATCTACTTTATTCAAAAATATTGGGGAAACTTTACCATTTATCGTGGTGGTGGCGATTATCCAACAGAATTGGTCTTTTTAATCATACCTGTCTTTTTATTCATTTGGTTATTAACAGTTTATCTTAGTGGGGGGTATGATAAGCCCATCAAATTGGTTAAAATGTTACAGGGTATTGGTATAGGAAGTGTTATTATTTTAGTGCTTTATGCATTATTACCCGAAAGTTTACGCTTTTCAAGAGCCATTATTTTATTGAGTTCATTGTGGTTGGCTTTGTCATTTATTTTCACACGTTTTATAGCACATTTGACTAATACTGAGGGCTATACATTCGGACAAAGCCAACGAAAACGTTTTTTGGTAATCGGAGATATGGAGGAAACAAGCAGGGTAGAGGCTATCTTGCGAAGTACATCTATTAAACCGGAATTTATTGGTTTGATTGAAAATTCAGAAGTCGCTGCTACAAATTCAAGTTTCATTGGAAATATGTTGCAGGTGAAAGATATCATCACGATTTATAAAATCAATGAAGTGATTTTTTGCTCAAAAAATATTTCACATCAGGTGATCATCGATAAAATGACTGAATGGCATGATACCGAAATCGATTATAAAATTGCCCCACAAGATAGTCTTTCAATCATCGGCAGCAATTCCATCAATACGCGTGGTGATTTATATACCATTGATATAAAGGCAATTGACTCGTCGGTAAACAGAAGAAACAAACGTATGATTGATGTGTTAAATTCTATCATTATCCTGGTTTTGAGTCCGTTTTTACTGCCCTTTATTCAACACAGATTCAAGGTATTGTGGAATATTTTCCAGGTTTTCTTTGGTTTCAAAACCTGGGTTGGGTATTGTCAATCAAGCGATTCAACAATAAATAAATTACCAAAAATTAGACTAGGAGTGCTCAATCCGGCAGATGTTTTTCAATCGCAAGATATTGATATAGAAACTGTTAATACTTTCAATTTACTATATGCCCGTGATTATACTGTTTGGAAAGATATACAGATTTTCTGGCGATCGCTTTCATTGATTGGACGATAAAAGAGAGTTTTGAAGCACGAAGCATAAACTTACTTGATTGAAGTATGTCTCCGGTCTTCGGTCTCCCGACTTCTGACTTCCGGCCAGAATAAATACCAATAAAAATACAAACAGAACTTACAAAAGCCAAACCAAACCGTATTTTTGCTACCTTTGCCACTTGATTTTACAAAAAAGTTCATTAAAATTATGCTCAGCAGACGGCACCTACGCGTAAAAGTTTTACAGGCACTTTATGCCTATTTTCAATCGGGAGACAGCGATATTCTACATGGTGAAAGACAGTTGCTCTTGAGTATCAACAAACTTTACGAGTTGTTTATCTGGCAATTTTCGTTTTTAATCGAACTTACCCGTTTCGCCGAACAGCGCATGGAGGAAAACCGGTTGAAACACTTTCCTACCGAGGATGATCTCAATCCAAGTTTGAATTTTATCAATAACAAGATTCTCAAATCAATTGACAACAATCGCGATTTTCGCAAGAAAGAAGCCTTGTATAAAATTAATTGGACTGAAGATCAGGATTTGGTTCGCAAGTTTTACAATATGATGCGTGAAACAACTGAATATGAGCAGTATATAAATATTCAAGAGCCAACCATTCAGTCAGATAAGAAATTCATTTCTTTTGTAATAGAAATGCTTTTTACACGATTCGAACTCCTTCAGTCGTATTATGAAGAAAAAAGTATCTTTTTTGTGGATGATTATCATCTGGTTACAGAGTTGATGCTCAAGTTTTTGAAGTTTCTTGATAAAGATTTTGATGATTTTAGCGTACTTCCCGCAATATTTCGCACTGAAAATGATGAAATCAATGAAGACTTACAATTTGTAAAGGATTTATTTCGTAAAACCGTCAATCACAGCGAAGAATACGCTGATTTGATCGCTGATTATACCTCGAACTGGGAACAAGACCGAATTGCAGTGATGGATATGTTGATTTTGAAAATCGCACTCACTGAACTCGTCGATTTTAAATCGATTCCGATAAAAGTGAGTATGAACGAATATATCGAAATCTCGAAATATTTCAGTACTGACCGCAGCAGCATCTTCATCAATGGCATTTTAGACAAGATGATTCAGGATTTTAAGGAAGAAGGTAAAATTGTGAAAACCGGACGCGGTTTGCTGAATGAATAATGTCTTTAATGTGTTCTGAAACGGTTGATTAGACTCAATTTTTTAAAGAGCGAATCACTCATCCTCCAGCCTTTTACCATTAACTATCCAAAAAAACTATTCATTTTCCATAGTAAAGTGTAGGCTTGGGATTGTAGTTCAACGGCGGCTGAGGCTATTTGTAGTAAGGGATTGCGGGCTACTTTCCTATCCACCAACACCGAAGATTGAGCGGGGCAGAATACTTGAATTACCAATGAAACCCTTATTGCATATAGCCTTTTTTAAGCGTTCGTACTGCCTTTTTGTAAAATTAGTTTTTCATTCTTTATAATTTTATCTGCAGCTAATTTACCAGTAAGTATTGACATAGGAACACCTGCAGGACTATATGCCCACTGTCCGGCTTGATAAATAGAAGATATTGGCGTTAGTACTGAACGATCTGAAATTTGGATTTTGTTTACAACTGGCATCGATTTTTCAAATGACCAACCGACAATAGCCCCTTCGGAGCTGCCAACTCTATTTTCAATGCTTAGCGGTGTCAAAGAAAAGCGTGTAATAATTTTATTTTTTAATATCGGATAAACAGAATCGGATATTACAGTTATAATAAGATTCTCCAGTTCCGAAATAAACTCAGTAAGCCATCCTGCTTTCTCAATTTCTTTAAACAAATCATATTCAGCCAGCAGGCTAATAATTAAACCCGTTTTTCCCGGCGGAACCAATTCGGGATCTTTAAGACCGGGAATTGAAATCTCAAAAGTGTTTAATTTAGTGAATTTTTCGAGCCATGCTAATACTTGTACTTTTGTAACTTTCTCAAAATTCACGAGCAGGTTATTCAATTCTTTCCTGTGTGTTTCGCCTAAACCTGTTTTTGAAGGAGTATAAAAGAAATGCCCATTTGCAACTTTCCTGAAACTTTCAAGAGGCTCATTGACTTCCAGAAATAAAGAAAAAACAGAATCTCCACCACGATTTTGTAGCATCTTGATTTTTGTTTCTTCAAACTTTGCTTTCATTTTAGAATCTATACCTTGTATTTCTAATATTTTATAAAGTGTTTTTAAATCAGCAGCCCAGACAAGATTATCATATTTGTAACAGATGTTGCTTTGGTCTTTTAATAGACATTTATCAGCATTGACTTCAATGATTTTTGTTTCTGATAATAGTTCTCCTCCACATTCCAGTATTTTATTTTTCAAAGCTTCCGATAGTTTTCCTACCCCACCTTTAGGATAAAAATAATCCAGATATAAGGAAAAATAGCTCAATGCAAAAAAAGCAGGTGTATTTCTAAAGAAATGCTGAGCAATCATATCCCTGAGTGATGGATTTTTTATTATTGTTTTTAAATAATCCTCCACCGGCATATTCATTCGGTTTATTTTGCCGACAGTGAAAATAAATTTCGGCAACCATGGTAAAAGCTTCTTAAAAATGAAACTTTTGTCTCTTATTAAATCTTTAAACACAGGATTTTCTATTCCATAGAGCACATTCATGTGTTTCATTATTTTCCGGATGATCTTTATTACATCATTTATCTCGCTTTCACTCTCGGGGAATAATTTTATTAGAAGTTCCCTGTATTTTACTAAACCATTTATGTTTTCAATATTAATAATTTCATTTTCTACACCAACAGAAACCGGACTTTTAAAAACTTCGAGCTGAATATTTAAATCCTTTAACATCGGGAAAATGATACCTGCATTCTCTAAAGCTCTTACTCCGGCATCAAAATGAAAACCATCGCGGATAAACGAATTTACAAGGCCACCAAATTCCTTGTTTTTTTCAATCAGCAATACTTTTTGTCCTGCGCGTGACAGATAAGCGGCAGAAGTCAATCCGGCAATGCCTCCACCAACAACGATGGAATTGTAAGTATATTTATTTTGGTACTTTTCTTCCATAAATTCTAATTAACTATTTCCAATTTAATGTATAATTAAACTTACAATCCTGCTAATTCGATACTTTTATTCCAAAGTTCAACTGCAACTTCTTTGTCCAGAGCTGGTGGTGCGGGTTCTTCTTCGGTGGTAAGATTAAAGAATTTTCCACTAACCGCTTCGACCTCTTTTGAAACTCCAAGGTAATATAATGCTTCAGCCGATATTTCAGGGGATTTTAATGTTTTATCAATAAAATTCCTTTTAAACCATAGATAAACCGGACCGTTTTCCTGACCTGTATCGGTTTTTACTGCCCCCGGATGCATTGAATTTATCGTAACTCCTGTGTTTTGGATATGCTCATTAAAAACCATCATTGATAAAAGCTGGGCTATTTTGGCAGAACCATAACTTTTTAAACCTGAATATCTGCGCTTTTCCCAATTCAAATCATCCAGCCTTAAACCCCAGGCGGCAAAACGATGACCTTCAGAATTAACCATAATAACTCTTGCCTTCTCCTGAGATTTGAGCTTATCCAAGAGAATAAAGTTTATAATAAAGGAAGAAAGATACTGAATCACAAAAACCTTTTCAATTCCATCGGAAGTTAATTCTCTTTTTGTCAGGTATATGCCTGCATTATGTATCATTACATCAATCGGTGTCTTAATATTTGATAATTCATCCGTTACCCTATAAATATCTTTAAGATTACTCAAATCGGCAATTTTGTAACTGCATTTTACGCCAAACTCGTTCTCAATTTCGCGGCATAATTTTTCTGATTTCTGTATATTTCGGTTGACACACAATATGGTTGCTCCATGAGCAGCATATTTTCGGGCGGTATAGTAACCAATTCCGGAAGTAGCTCCGGTTATAACAACAAGTTTTTCGGTAAAATCTTCCTTGCATATTTTGGGGCTTAACCTATTGTTTCTAACCATTGAAAATATGTTAGACCACTTATATTGTTTAACATATTGAAAGAATTTTTTCTTTTTTTTCATAAGTACCCTTTTATCCAAATTTTCTCTTCATGAATCTCCTGTATGCTTTACCAAACTTTGGAATATTGTCAAAAATATCCCCCCATAAATCGTAATAATCTCTTTGCTCTGAAATTTTGTCTTCTTTATTTATTATCAATCGGCTTGCACCATACAATAGAGAGCTTGGATATTTTTTGAAACTGAGGGTCATTTCCCATTCAATAAATATAATATTCCCTGTCATAGAGGCATTTACAACATTCATCTTCAGGTCTTTTGAACGTTTGGTAAGGCGTTCCGTCATTTTAGTAAATTCTTCCAGTCCATGTATTTTCTGAATGGAATCCCAGAAATACACATCTGCATCGTAATAGGGAAGTATGTGCGACCAGTCGGGCTTACCTTCTGTATTGTAAGTTTTAGACCACAATTCTTTTATTAGTTCTAATGTAATCGTTTTTTTATCTAAAATATTTTGCTCAGTAGAAATATTGTTCTCCATAATCTGCTTTAGTTAAATATTAATAATAGGTAGGAGTGCACTTTAAATTACTATTCTGTTTTAATTCAAAAATTGTTTTTTCAAAAGAAGGTGGTCCAAAAGTTCCTTCAGCATTATTCGAATAGCCGAAGGCCTCAGTGGGTATCCCAATCCAATTCGTATCTACTTCTTCATTTTTATTCTCATCATGAAAGTATTTAAAAGCATACTTGCCCTGTTTTAGGTTTTTGATTACAATAATGCATTTATTTTCTAATGGTTTTTGGGTAATTCCCAAAATTCTTTCGCCTTTTTCATTACTAAACTCTAAAAGTACTTGTCCGTTATTATTTTTTAACCCATTTATTTCAATTGTCAAATTAAATTGACCAAATAAAATCTTCGGTGTTGCAGTAAGAACTAAAATTATTATGAATATGTTTTTTAATTTCATCATCAGATTTTGGTTACAATTAATTCTGACTAACGTTAATTTTTGCGTTTCATAATCAATCAGTTACAAAACCAAGGTCGATTGGTTTGAGTTCAAATTTAGCGATTTGTTTTTGAATACGCTTCACCATTCCGAGTTTTTTTTTGGCCCAAAACGGACGACGCTATGGCAAGTGCGGGAATAAATTGTTGCTCAACAGTCTGCCGGCACTACCTGTACCGATTTATCGGTAAATGTATATAAAGAATTCAAATGTTTCAACGAACACGCAACTTAACGCAGCGGTCTCTTGAGCGCAGCTCAACAACCCGCATTTGCTATAGCGTTTGTTTTAGTCCGTAGTTATTGTCCAAGACTGATTTTGAAATGAGGCAATTCAACACTTAACATCACTTTCGCCTGTAAAGCATTAAAAACTCTCATAAGAGTCTCTATTGTGACATTACTTGCATTATTCTCAATTCTCGAGATTTGAGCTTTTTGTACCCCAATTAGTTTTCCTAACTCTTCTTGGGTTAATTTTCGCTCCTGTCTTGTTTGTTTTATTGCTTGACCAATCAAGTCCATTTGTAATTCATATTCAAATCTATCTCGGTTTGGAATGCCAATTTTACCGATGAGTTTGTCTTGAACTTCGTCTAATGTATGTGTTTTCATTTCTTTGTCTTTTTAGCGATTTCTTTGTCTTCAAAATATCGTGAACGAGCTTGCTTTGCTTTTTGGATTTAGCTGTCAGGTGTTTTACTAGTTTTCTTGACTATTCCATGCGTTGAAACAACAAGTGTATTTTCAGAATCTGTCTTATCCCAAAACGATAACAGTCTGTAATGCAGCCCTTGATAAAGAGTTCTGAATTCCCATGATTTCGTCTTTCGGTTTTTTGAATAGTTCAGGATCATGTCTTGTCTGAGCCTTACGAATATTAAAAATGATTTTTTCGTAGTGCTTCTTTTTTAGATTGCTAAGAAATTCAAAAGTCTCGTCTAAAAATACAATGTCAAAAAGTTTGTCCATTCAATTGAATCTTGATAGCGCAAAGACACATAAGATGTTTCATTATATAGAAACTATTTTCAGGTTGCGATTTTTTCCTAGTAACTAGTAAACCTGTCTCAGCAATCTCACCCAAGGAAAACCCTCGCCAGTAGGGCGTATAACCCCATCAACGTATTAGTGTATCAACACATAAGCCCAAAACCAAAATGCTTTTATCATGCACATTTGCTCAAATCAGGCCTGATTTATTCACATAGTTTTACTAAATTTGCACCTCAATTATTGAACGAAAATTACCTATAATACGAGATAACTAATTGCTATTCACCATGAAAGTATTTGATTTCGACATGATACAGGCGTTTTATGCACAAATGCCCGAAAAAGTTAAGGCGGCCCGCAAACTATTGGCTCGCCCGCTCACCCTCACCGAAAAGATTTTGTATGCGCATCTGGCCGATGCCTTGCCCGGCACAGCTTTCGTGCGTGGTGGTTCGTATGTCGATTTCAATCCCGATCGTGTTGCCATGCAGGATGCGACGGCTCAAATGGCTTTGTTGCAGTTTATGCAGGCCGGCAAAGCAAAGGTCAGCGTGCCTTCAACCGTTCATTGCGACCATTTGATTCAGGCCAAAGACGGTGCTATGGAAGATTTAAAAGTGGCCAAAGATACCAACAAAGAAGTGTACGATTTTTTGGCTTCTGTTTCAAACAAATACGGAATCGGGTTCTGGAAACCCGGTGCCGGTATCATCCATCAGGTGGTGCTCGAAAACTATGCTTTCCCAGGTGGCATGATGATCGGAACCGATTCGCATACGGTGAATGCTGGTGGATTGGGCATGGTGGCTATCGGAGTTGGTGGTGCCGATGCCGTTGATGTGATGGCCGGAATGCCCTGGGAACTGAAATTCCCGAAACTCATCGGGATAAAACTTACGGGTAAACTCAGCGGTTGGGCTTCGGCCAAGGATGTGATCCTGAAAGTAGCCGGAATCCTTACGGTTAAAGGCGGAACGGGTGCCATTGTGGAATATTTTGGCGAAGGTGCCGATGCTATTTCCTGCACCGGAAAAGGCACGATTTGCAACATGGGAGCCGAAATAGGTGCAACCACTTCTGTTTTTGGCTATGATGTGAAAATGGAAGCCTATCTGCGTGGAACGAATCGCGCAAGCATTGCCGATCTGGCAAACCAAATCAAAGATTCATTAACTGCCGATGCTGAAATTTATGTTAATCCTGAAAAATATTTCGACCTGGTAATTGAAATCAATCTATCTGAATTGGAACCACATATAAATGGTCCTTTTACACCCGATTTGGCAACGCCGATTTCGAAGTTTGCTGAAGCAGTGAAAGCCAACAACTGGCCTGAAAAACTTGACGTGGGTTTGATTGGTTCTTGCACCAATTCATCCTACGAAGATATCTCACGCGCCGCATCCTTGGCTCGTCAGACAGTTTCTAAAAATCTGGAAGTGAAATCGGAATATACCGTTACACCCGGCTCCGAACTGGTTCGTTACACGGTTGAACGAGATGGCTTTATTGCTGATTTTGAGAAAATTGGCGGTGTTGTACTCGCCAATGCCTGCGGACCTTGTATCGGACAATGGACACGTCCGGGTGCCGAAAAAGGTGAACGAAACTCCATTATCACTTCCTTCAACCGCAATTTTGCCAAACGTAATGATGGTAACCCGAATACTTTCGGATTTGTGGCTTCACCCGAAATGGTTACTGCTCTGTCGATTGGCGGAAGTTTGTTATTTAATCCATTGACCGATTTTCTGGTTAACAAAAAGGGTGAAAAAGTAAAATTGGATGAACCGAAAGGACTCGAACTTCCAGTGAAAGGTTTTGCCGTTGAAGATAATGGCTATCAGGAACCTGCCAAAGATGGAAGTAAAATTACAATCTCTGTTTCGCCTGATTCAAAACGGCTGCAATTGCTTGCTCCATTTACAAAATGGGATGGAAATGATATTTCTTCCATGTATTTGTTAATCAAGGCAAAAGGAAAATGTACTACGGATCATATTTCGATGGCTGGTCCATGGCTGAAATATCGCGGACATCTTGAAAATATCTCACAGAATTTATTGATTGGTGCCGTAAATAGCTTTGGTGAAAAGACCAATGCCGTTGTAAATCAATTGACTAAAGTAGTTGAAACAGTTCCAAATGCTGCTATCGCCTATCGGGAAGCTGGTTTTGGATCGATCATCGTTGGTGATGAAAACTATGGCGAAGGTTCATCACGCGAGCATGCCGCCATGGAACCTCGATTCTTAGGTGTAAAAGCAGTTTTGGTGAAATCTTTCGCTCGCATCCACGAAACAAACCTCAAAAAACAAGGTATGTTGGCTTTGACTTTTGCCAATAAAACTGATTACGAAAAAATAAAGGAAGATGATCGCTTGGAAATCATTGGTTTAACTGATTTTTCAGCCGGTAAACCACTGAAAATAAGGTTAAATCATGCTAATGGAACTGCTGAAGAGTTTGCCGTAAATCATACTTACAACGATGGCCAGATTGAATGGTTTAAATATGGCAGTGCTTTAAACCTGATCAAAGAAAAGCAAAACGGGTAATCTCCTGTTTTTCCTTTGTTTATTCCATCTGGTGCAGATTTGAAATCTGCACCCATTAAGTTTAGGATTTATAATCCTTTTTCAAAATGATTCTTAATTTATATTGAGAATTTTATGCATTGTATTTTTATTGGATCACAGATCCATAATTCAAATGTGCAGATTGCAAATCTGCACAAGCAGAGCCTCCTTCATGTCACTTTGTGGCATAGTTATTACACAAAGTGACGCTAAGAAAAATCAAAGGTTTACGAAAATTTTATTTTTTTATAAATATAACCGTCTCTTTTTCCTGTTATATCGGTAAACCTTTGATAGTTTACCAATTCCATTTCAGGATGGAAATTGATAAACTCATGCTGTTTCAACGCCTTTTGCATATTGAAACCGGTCTCGAAAGCCTGCAATTCATTGAATGAGCATAGCAAAAAGATTCCTTCAGGTTTTAAGAGTCCCGGAATCAGATTTAAAAGTTCAGGTTCAGGTCTGAAATTGATACAGATGATTGTATCGTAGAAGATTCCGTTTTTCAATACTTCCGGATTATCCAAATCTAAACAAAGAGTCTTTGTGGAAAGACTATTTTCAATAGCTTGATTTTTAGTATTTTGAATACCGGTTTGGGAAATATCTATCATGGTCACATGAAAACCTACCAAGGCGAGTGGAATTGTATTTCTTCCATTGCCTCCAGCTATATCCAACAAATCCGGTTTTTTGAGCTGGTGCAGATTATCAATCAGAAATTTATCAGGTGATCCGGCTGGTTTATTGGCATACCGATCATCCCATTTCAAACGATCGGATTCCATAGTTTAGAATCTAAGTAGTTTAATTTTAGCTATTTAGTTTGTAAAAGTGATGAACTTTTCAACGACCAGGCATCATGTAAGGTGCTTGAATCTTTCGTCCATTTAACCAATCCAAAATATTTGGCGATATAAAATTTCATGAAAACGGTGTCATTTCCATCATGATAGTCTTTTACCGATGTTTCATAAACCTCGGTATATTTTAATTCATTCACAAATAAGGTATCATGAACCATGATATTGGTATAGTTTCCTTCGTTTATGCCTAAAAGCTGCGTTTCTCCCAATGGATATTTCGGAATGAAAATGCTAAAATACCGGTCGTTGTTAAAGTATAAACGATAGTTTTCTGTCATGACAGTGTTTGCGTCATACTTGCTTCCTGCACTGATTTCTCCTTTTACCATCCCTGTCTCATGACTTGTCATAAGCATTTCGATGGCGTTGTAATAATAGCCCGGAACACCTGGTTTCTCAATATGAAATCGTCTATCTTTCAATACTTTGGTTATAGTAACGGTATCTAATATCTGATTGAAATCATTTTGATAAACCCAAGACGAAGCAGAGTCGAAAATAACGTATGACGTAAATTCAGCTGAGATTTCATGAAGTGAAGGCGCAACGTAAGTGCCATTATTTGAACATGACGACAGGGAATAGATCAAACTCATTAAAATAACGTACCAAAATAATTTTGTAGTCTTCATTGAAGATGATTTTTGCAAAGATACTATGATAAAGATAAACAATTAATGAAAATGTTACATTATCATGAAAATTTCAAATCACCTATTCCTGATGAATCGTGTATTCCCATTTTTTCTCGTTAGCAGTATTAAAACAGCTTACAATAAGTTTGCGTTCTTTCAGTGTGCCAAGGAAATCGATCATGGCATAGTTATTTTCAGTCACAACAGTTTCAGGGATACGCAGTGTGTTATTCCATTCATTTCCTTTTGTATTTGATCCTGAAGTTAATGCAGAAACAGTTAAATCCCAAATAGTTGGCTTGCCTTCGGCTTTTAAAACCGACATTTCTGTAAAATGAATGTCACCACTCAAAAAGATAACGTTCTTGATATTGTTTTCGTAAATGTAATCGATTATTAGTTGTCGTTCAGCTGCGAAACCGTGTGAATAATACGACTCAAACAAACCTGTTGTACTTAGAAACTGACCTCCGATAGCAACAATTTTAAACGTTGCCTGACTAGTGACTAAATTATCAAGAAGCCATTGCAATTGTTTTTCGCCAAGCATTGTTTTATGATCAGATTTCGAATTGTCGGGTTCGCGGTACCATCTGTCGTCAAGCATAAAAAAGTCAGCATCGCCCCATTGAAAGGAAGTAATTGCACCTTCAATACCACTTACACCGACAGTTGGGTTTGCGAAAAAGAGTTTGAAGGCCTCAAGCGTCATTTCTTTATTGTAAAATCCTCTGTCTCCATCATTTGGCCCATAATCGTGGTCATCCCAAATGGCATAATTACTAGTGGAAGCTAACAAAGGCTGTAATTCTTTTATCGACCGTGTGTGCGTGTAACGAGCATAAATCCCGGTTTTAGTATTCCAATCAGGTTCACGTAGATAGACATTGTCGCCAAGCCAAACCATCAGATCTGCTTTTTGCTCCGCCATTTTCTCGAAAATCTGGTAGTTGCTGCCATATCCTTTTCCGGGTCGGTCATGCTCTGGTTGATTAATGTAGGCACAGCTGCCTGTTAATAATCTGAATTCCGGTGGATTTCCTCTCCATTTCCAGATCGATTGTGTCTGAAACTCAGTTCGATATGGAAAAATCACAAACTCATTGTTAATGAATACTTTATAAGTGTATTTTTTACCTGGGATAACTGAATCAGCCAATAACTTGGCTATAAAAGCACTGCTTTTCTCAGTTATGACGGTATTTGTCCGATAGCTTTTCGAATGTGATTCCAAATCAGCATATTCAATAAAAACACTTGCCGGTGATTTTGTCTGCAGCCAGATCATCACTTCCTGCATATCAGCATAACCAAGCATCGGGCCTGATTGAAGTAATGAGTTTTGCTGAGCGAAAATTGTTGTCAGAAAAGTTATAAAAAACAAAAGGAATACAATATGTTTCTTCATGATTATCAAATTTTTATTACAAAAATAAGCATTATTAGGTAAATTGAACTGCGAAATATGTTGGTTTTAGATTAGAAGGTAAAAAAAAAGCATCTGGGTATTTAAATTCCCAGATGCTTTCAATAGTAATTTTAATCTTTAAAAGATGTAACGAATACCAAATTGTGCCTGCCAAACATTATCGATTGTTATACTCTTGGTGAATGAGTCTTTCAAAAGAACTGTTTGTCCATCAATTACTTGTGTGCGTAACCTGTATGAAGGAACGCCTTCAGTATCAATTCCGGCAACAGTTAAAGGTGAGGTGGTTGTGCTGACACTTCCAACACCCCAAGCGTTATTCAACATATTTCCAAAATTGAGGATGTCAATACGGAATTGAATTCTGTTTTTCATGTCCTTTTTTCCTGTTTTCACGAAAACTTCCTGAATCACTGATAAGTTCAGGCGATTGAGCCAAGGGTAAGCTGCGCCATTGCGCTCAGCGTACTGTCCACGACGTTCTTTCAGGTATGAGTTGTTATCGATATAAATATCATAAGCAGCTTGTTGTTCAGCACCTGTAAATACAACAACATCAGTCCCGTCAACTTTTTTTGTAATATCTGCGAAAACCAGATCAGTTGCTTTGTTTGGAACAAAAATATTATCGTTTAATTGTCCGTCTCCATTGAGGTCACTTCCATAAGTGTATGAAAGTTTGTAACCACTGTTTGAAACAATTCCCAATGAAATATTGGTTGAACCACCTATTTTATTGCCATATTCAAAGCGATAATTAACATAACCGACTAAGCGGTGTCTCAGGTCATTATCAGCAAATGCAAGTGATAAGTAGTTTTGTCCGTCCGATGTTGGCATATTTGCCTGAACGGTGCTACCAACTGATTGGATGTCCATTGCTGATCCATAGGTATAGGCTACAAATCCGCCAAAACCTTTTTCAGTAGTCTTTTCTAGTTTTCCTGTTAATGAATAGGAATAACCTTCGGTGGTATTTTTCAAGACAAAAGCATTGGTAACCTCGCTGTTGATATATCTGGCAGTATTGGCTGCACCACCGGTTAAACCAGAAGCTGGGAATCTTGGGCGGCCATCGGGACCAGTCAATATACGATCAGGACCATTCAAGTTAGCATCAATATATCTTAAACCCTGAATGGTATTGTTATAGATACCTTCAGCTGTGGCGATAAGTCCATAAGGTAATTTAAAATCAACTGCCAAATCTGTTTTCCAAATCATTGGATATTTCAGGTTTTCATCAGTTGCGTTAATTACGTATGGAGGCAATGTAGTGATATCAGGGTTTGAAGCAGGCAGGAATTCTGTAGGATCAACTCTGAAAGGGATAGCTGTTGTGTTTGAAACAGTCATTAAACCGGTGTTGATACCGTTGTTGCCCAATTGGTTTGAAACTAACACCTGAGGAATACGTGAAACGAAGATACCGCTTCCACCACGCACCTGGATAGATTTGTCACCTTTTACGTCATAATTAAATCCAAAACGTGGAGAAATGAGCAAACGTGTTTTTGGGAAAGTGCCGGTGTTCAAATGATAATTGTCGCCATTTTCGTCTTTAAAAACAAGTGTATCAACGATTGGGTTGTTGAATTCAGAAGCTGTTTCGTCGTTATAATCGAAGATGTCGGCTCTGAAACCGAGTGTTAAAACCAATTTTTGGTTTAACTGATATTCATCCTGCGCATAAGCGCTGAAAGTTGAAACTTTCAAAACCTGTAAAGGATCTGCTCCACCAGGCAAACGTGAATAGCGTAAATTGTATTTTGCAACTTCAACAGGAGAAACTGTATTCGTAGGATTATTGATGAAATCGAGGGCGGCAAGTTTGAAATCTTCAATGGAGTTGTAAACATATACTCCGTTTGAAGATGGGAAAAATACATTATTCGATTTGTAATATTCGTATGAAAGACCAGCGTTGAAGGTATGTTTACCTGAATAATAGGTCAAGTTATCTGATAAATTCAATGTTGAATAATTTAACTGATTGGCTGGTGTGAAAGGATCAAAACCAATTGAGGTGTAGGTTGCTTCTCCTTTTGCCGATAAAATATCAATAGTTGGGAAAGGATCCGTTCTGTAATCTCTGTCTTCAATTTGTTTATTATAAGTACCAATAAAGCTGTTATACATATTCGAAGCCAGGGTTGAGTTCAATTCAACGGCTAACGAACGTGTATTATCCTGAATGATATAGCCAGTGTTTTGAGGAGAAATAGCATCGGCACGGTTTGTACGGTTTCCATTACCTGCTGTGCCGCTGCTGTTGCTGTCGCTAATACGCTGATCGGCTTTCGAATCGTGGTGTGAATAACGAACAGACATTTTATTTTTTTCGTTGATGTTGTAATCTAAACGAATAAGAAATTTCTGGCTGTTCACTTCATTGTTGAAACCGTCAAGAGCACCTAAATCTCTGTTAAAATTGGTTTTCATGAACGAGCTCAGTCCTTCCATGTCAGCTAAAGTTGTGCGGGATACGTTTCCGGTTGCACCCGGTTTATCAAGAACCCATTCAAGAGCAGGAACGCTGCTTGTGAATTTTTCAGCATTCAGGAAGAAGAACAATTTGTTTTTGATGATGGGTCCACCAACACTCATTCCAAATGTTTTTTCGTCGATATTAATATTACCTAAATCTTTACCATCAGCTTTTTTTCCGGCTAAGTTGTCATTTCTGAAGATATAATAGCCAGTACCGGTGAATGCATTGGTTCCTGAGCGGGTTACAGCGTTTACGCTGGCACCTGTAAATCCTGATTGGCGAACGTCGAAAGGTGCGATGTTTAGCTGAATTTCCTCGAGAGCATCCAATGAAACGGCAGTTGTACCAGTACGACCACCGGCCTGTGCTGAATTGCCCAATCCAAATCCGTTGTTAAATACCGAACCATCAATAGTAAAGTTGTTGAAACGTGCATCCTGACCAGCGAATGAACGGCCATTTCCGTAAGGGTTATAGGTAAGAATATCATTCACAGTCCTGCCAATCGTTGGCATCGTCGAAATAGCTTCATTGTTAAATGAACTCGTTGCTCCGGTACGATCCGAACTGAAAACGTCATTACGGTTAGAAACAACTTCAACTTCACTTAATTGTAAACTTGATTCAATAAGCTGAAAGTTAAGATTTGCTGTTGTTCCCAAACTAAGTGTTACATTGTCAACACTTTGAGGTTTGTAGCCCACAAAGTTAACAGTCACTTTATATGGACCGCCAATGCGCATATTGCTAATTACATATAAACCTTCCGCGTTTGATATGGTTGCATATTGCGTACCGGAAGGTGTGTGAACTGCGACTACAGTTGCGCCAGGTAGAGTTCCGCCACCAGTGACGTTGACTCTGCCGCTCATAGCTGATGTAGTTGATCCCTGCGCAAAAATACTTTGCCCTGAGAAAATCATAAACATGGCTAATAAGCCAATGAGTAGGTTTTTTTTCATAAAAATAGTTTTGGTTAAAAAATTTGTGAGTGGCAAAAATATACATATTAATCGGTATGTCCTTTAAGGAATTGTTAACAATAATTAGCTATTTATTCACATACTAACTTGATAATAATTTAATTATTGAACTATTGAACTATTATATATAACATAATTCAATTAGTTATATATAATATTAAGGTGATAATGCTATCTTTGATTTAGTTTATCGACAATTAACTTTTTCAAATTGCCTGTTTGAAATCTAAAAATATAACTTAAAACCAAGGTCGAAAGTTCTGCCAAACGACCAAAATCCGGAAAATGAATTTAAGTCATGCAAAGAGCCGTCCTCACCTTTCAGGATATATGAGGTGTTAAAGAGATTGTTCAAATTTGCGAATACGACTGATTCATTTTTGTGCAGCATAATCGGAAATTGAAGCCGAATATTCGAGAGAAAATACGAAGGGAGTTCGAATGGTTGGCTTCTGTCGTCAGGGTTATTTCGTTGGCCTGGATCAAACATCGCAAAGTTTTTATCGTTGTAGCTGATATCGAATTTGATAAAGAATAAATCTAAAATCTTGCCATTCAATAATATACCTGTTTGCAACTGTGGTTGACCACCCACATACAATCCTTTGGCGTAAACATGAACGGTATCCACAACCTGGTTGTGATCATCAAAAAGTTTTGCTTCAACATCATTGTTCCATCTCCAATCGCCAACAGAAATAAATGCTCCGACACTCAAATTTTTCAATATCTGAAAGTTTGACTCTACCTCTGTACCTATATGAATTGCGTCTAATCCACTAACCATGGCACGCGTCTGCGATTGGTTTTCCAGCGGAATATACTCGTTGGATAAAAATGCGACATCTTTCCAATTCGTGTAGTAAGTATTTGCTAACACGTTCATTTTGTTGCTCTTGTATGCATATCCGACTTCGAAAGTTGTAACTTTTTCATTATGAATATTGTATGTTGGCACATTGGTAAAATTCCCGAAAACATATTTATAATAAGGTGCTTTACTGAAAAAACCACCATTCATGTAAACATTTTGCTTTTCGTTGATATTTAGGTTTACGCCTGCTTTTATATCAAAAGCCGGTTTATTAACCCAAATACTCCATTTATCGGTTGGATAATTATAAATATCATGTCTTCGATATGAACTGTTCGAAATGGTGCCGGCTAAAAAGAGCGATGCTTGCGAAATTTGTTTTTCCAGTTGAGCAAAAGCGCTAATTTGGTGAAGTAATGCACCATTATCAATACGGATTTTGTCACCGGGCATTTTTATTTCTTCCCTTCCGGCAACACCGGCCAATGACCAGCTGTAATCGTCAATATAAAAACCTCCACCAAGCAAATCGCTCACTTTTTCGGTCAACGATGATTTGAAATATCTGTAATGCAAACCACTGATTAACTTTATATTATGATTAAATTCCTTTTCAATATTTGAAACAATGCCGGCCCAAATATGGTTAGCGAGAAAATCTGTTTGAACAACTTTTGAAAATTGGGAAACCGTTTCGCCATTCTCCAGTGTAAATTGATCTTTGTTGTACTTATTATATTCATGAATAGAATCCCAATCGATTTGTCCGGATGCATTGCGAAATTCGAAAATCCCCGGACCATAATTAAAGCTGTCATTCCATTTACCACCTCCCCAACCAGGTGAAAAATAGATGCTGTTTGCAATCGTTGTTGTGGAATTAGGAGTGAAAAAATGATTTAACGCCATAAAAGGTTTGTGATAAAAATTTTCCGATGCGTTTTTGATTTCACCATTCAAACTGCCCCATTCTTTATTGTATTTATTTCCAAAATGGTCTATTTCGTCCTTGCTCAGTTTTAGATTACGTTGGCCATGAGTTTCGGGACCACCCAATAACGTAAACGTAAGATATTGTTTATCATTGAGTTGCTTGCTTAAATTTAGGAAATATGCCCAACCATTTACATAAGTTGCATCGATGTACCCTACTCCAACGGTTCTGGAAAATAATAGATTTACATTGATTCCGTTTTTCATTTTACCAGTATTGTAAGTAAAAGTCGTTTTTCGGTTTCCATAGTTTGTCAGGTTGAAACTAACCGAACCTCCTTTTTCCAGTTTGGGCTTTTTGGTGACAATATTAATGGTTCCACCAACAGAATTTAGCGCCACTTTGGATGCTCCGATGCCTTTTTGAACCTGAATGCTTCCGGCAATTTCAGCCAATCCCATCCAGTTATTCCAGTAAACCAGACCATTTTCGGCACCGTTGATCGGCACACCATTCAAAAGTACTGCAATATTTTCTTGTCCGAAACCGCGAATCATCACGCTTGCATCACCAGAGCCTCCGCCGTCGCGCGAAGCGTAAACGCCAGGCGTGTTTTCAAGAATCTCAGGCAATGGTCTGTCGCCCAATTCGGTTGAGATTTTTTTGGCGGAAATGGATGTAAAACTCACCGGATTCTT
>CANNKD010000020.1 GCA_947505205.1 Bacteroidota bacterium
AACCTATAAAGGCCATCAGCATATTCATCTACACAGTGGTTGTATTCGTTACGGGTCATAAGTAAACTTCAAACACCTAATAAAGACGGACAACAAGGGATAAAGTTACAAAAAAAAAGTACTTAAAGTGAACTACCTGCCAGGCTGCGCCAGCAGACAGGAAGTGTATAAAAGTACTTAAAGTTAGAAAGTTGAAAAAATACAGCAAATAATACTTGTAATTCCCTGTCTGTTGGCGAGTCTGGCAGGAAGACACTCTATGAACTTTCCCTCAATCCAACTTCAGAATAGCTAAAAACGCTGATTGTGGCACTTCCACATTTCCAACCTGACGCATACGCTTTTTACCTTTTTTCTGCTTTTCGAGAAGTTTACGTTTACGACTGATATCGCCTCCGTAACATTTGGCTGTTACGTCTTTACGCAGTGCTTTTACGGTTTCGCGGGCAATGATTTTAGCTCCAATGGCAGCCTGAATAGCGATATCAAACTGCTGACGCGGGATGAGTTCACGCAGTTTTTCACACATTTTCCGTCCAAAATTATAGGCATTGTCACGGTGAATCAGCATCGAAAGCGCATCAACCGATTCGCCATTGAGCAACACATCCAATTTCACCAGATTAGCACGTTGCCAACCTTCGATATGATAATCGAATGAGGCGTACCCGCGTGAAAGGGATTTTAATTTGTCGTAAAAATCAAAGATAATCTCACTTAACGGCATCTCAAAAGTGATTTCGACACGGTCAGATGTTAAATAAACCTGATTTTTCAAGACGCCACGCTTCTCGATACAAAGTGTCATAATAGAACCCTGATATTCAGATTTAGAGATAATTTGAGCGATGATATAAGGTTCTTCGATATAATCAAGATAGTTTAACTCGGGTAAACCACTCGGATTATGTACTTCTATCATTTCTTTGGCAGTGGTATATGCCTTGAAGGAAACATTTGGTACTGTGGTAATTACATCCATATTGAACTCCCTGTCGAGGCGTTCCTGAATGATTTCCATGTGTAATAATCCCAAAAAACCACAACGGAATCCAAAACCTAATGCCATGGATGATTCAGGCTCAAAAACCAATGAGGCATCATTTAATTGCAGCTTTTCGATAGAAGCACGCAATTCCTCATAATCGTCGGCATCAACAGGATAAATACCGGCAAAAACCATGGGTTTCACATGCTCAAATCCGGCAACCATATCCGTAGTTGGACGAGCCACATGGGTGATTGTATCGCCCACTTTCACTTCGCTTGAGGTTTTAATACCGGAGATGATATAACCTACATCGCCCGCCGACATTGATTTTCGTGGAAATTGTTTCAATTTCAACACACCAATTTCGTCGGCATAATATTCTTTTTCAGTTGCAATAAATTTCACAAAATCGCCCTTATTAATAGTGCCCTGCATGATGCGGAAATAAGCAATAATTCCTCTGAAATTATTGAAAACCGAATCAAAAATCAAAGCCTGAAGTGGCGCATTCGGGTCACCTTTGGGAGCTGGAACACGTTCCAAAATCGCTTCTAAAATCAAATCAACGCCAAAACCTGTTTTCGCACTCGCACGGATAATCGCTTCACGCTTGCAACCTAAGAGTTCAACTATCTGATCCTCTACCTCATCTGGCATGGCATTGTCCATATCCACTTTATTCATCACCGGAATAATTTCCAAATCGTGCGCTAAGGCAAGATACAAGTTCGAAATAGTCTGAGCCTGAATACCTTGCGTAGCATCCACTACCAACAAAGCACCTTCGCAAGCAGCAATAGATCGCGAAACTTCATAAGAGAAATCAACATGGCCGGGAGTATCAATCAGATTGAAAATGAAAATTTCACCTTCATGCTCATATTCCATCTGTATAGCATGGCTTTTTATTGTGATACCTCTTTCTCTTTCGAGATCCATGCTATCGAGCACTTGTTCTTTCGCGTCTCGCTCACTGATCGTGTGGGTAAACTGTAACAATCTATCGGCCAAAGTGCTCTTACCGTGGTCGATATGCGCTATAATACAAAAGTTTCTAATATTTTTCATGGGGTGCAAAGATAGGAAAAAGTTCGGAGTGAACTAAAGTGACTAAAGTGACTAAAGTGAAAAACGAAAAGTGAAAAGTCAAGCAACTTCGTGCTTCCGACATCGTGCTTTGTGCTTCAGACCACAATCTTAACCGTCAACTGTCTTTTTGTCACAATACATTGTCAGTTTAAAAATTGTTTCTTACAACTTATTTATTTGATTATTAAATAATTATATATTAGAAAAGTAAATTTACAATCTCTATTTGGAAATCCTGAATTCCAAATAATTGGTTTTGGCACAAAGATTGACAGCAAAGATTGAAAATAGAAAACTGAAAATTAATAACTTATCATTTTAAGGAGAAAATAAAATGGGAAAAATAATAGGAATTGACTTGGGAACTACCAACTCCTGTGTTGCAGTGATGGAAGGTAACGAACCAATTGTAATCGCAAATAGCGAAGGTCGTCGAACAACGCCATCTATCGTTGGATTTGCCGAAAATAATGAACGGAAAGTTGGTGATCCGGCAAAGCGTCAGGCTATTACCAATCCAACCAGAACGGTTTATTCAATCAAACGTTTCATGGGTGAAACTTATGATCGTATAACAAAAGAAAGAGAACGTGTTCCATACAGTGTGATCCGTGGCGAAAATAATACACCACGTGTTGATATTGACGGCCGGCCCTATACACCGCAAGAAATCTCTGCCATGATTCTTCAGAAAATGAAGAAAACCGCCGAAGATTATCTCGGACAAACCGTTACTGACGCAGTGATAACCGTTCCGGCATATTTCAGCGATTCACAACGTCAGGCAACCAAAGAAGCCGGTGAAATTGCAGGTTTAAATGTGAAACGAATCATCAATGAACCTACAGCAGCAGCACTTGCGTATGGCATGGATAAAAAACTCAGCGATATTAAAGTAGCAGTTTTCGACCTTGGTGGCGGTACTTTCGATATTTCAATTCTTGAAATGGGCGATGGCGTTTTCGAAGTAAAATCGACCAATGGTGACACCCATTTAGGTGGTGACGATTTTGACGCAACCATCATCAATTGGTTGGCTGAAGAATTCAGAAGTGACGAAGGACTCGATCTAAGAAAAGATCCAATGGCTCTTCAACGCTTGAAAGAAGCTGCCGAAAAAGCAAAAATCGAATTATCAAGTTCAACTGAAACAGAGATCAATTTACCTTATATCATGCCTGTAAACGGCATTCCAAAACATTTGGTTCGCAAGCTTACACGTTCGAAATTCGAACAGCTGAACGATCATTTGATCCGTGCTACCATCGAACCATGCCGCAGAGCAATGGCAGATGCAGGTTACACAACAAGTGATATCAATGAAGTGATTTTGGTTGGAGGATCAACACGTATCCCAGCCATACAGCAAATCGTAAAAGATTTCTTCGGAAAAGAACCTTCAAAAGGTGTAAATCCTGACGAAGTGGTAGCTATCGGAGCTGCTATTCAGGGCGGTGTTCTGAGTGGTGATGTTAAAGACGTATTATTACTTGATGTTACACCACTTTCATTGGGCATCGAAACCCTTGGTGGAGTAATGACTCGATTGATTGAATCGAATACTACCATTCCAACAAAGAAATCTGAAACATTTTCAACGGCTGCAGATAATCAGCCTTCTGTTGAAATCCATGTTTTGCAGGGAGAACGCCCGATGGCAAATCAAAACAAGAGTATCGGACGCTTCAATATGGACGGTATTCCACCAGCACCACGTGGTATTCCTCAGATTGAGGTAACTTTCGATATCGATTCGAACGGTATTCTGCACGTAGGTGCCAAAGATAAAGCGACAGGAAAATCACAAAGCATCCGAATCGAAGCTTCATCAGGATTGAACGATGCCGAAATCCAACGCATGAAAGACGAAGCCGCGGCAAATGCTGATACCGACAAAAAAGAACGTGAACGGGTTGATAAATTAAACGCAGCTGATGCCTTGGTTTTCCAAACTGAGAAACAGTTGAAAGAATATGGCGACAAACTTCCTGCCGATAAAAAAGGCGAAATCGAAACAGCCGTGGCCGAATTGAAAAAAGCCCATCAAAGTCAGGATATCGCTGCAATCGATGCTGCAATGGCACGCTTGAACGGAATCTGGCAGTCGGCAAGCGAGGAAATGTATAAAAATACACAAGCAAATCCGGGTGCAGAACCACAGAATGGCGGACAGGAACCTCCAAAAAGTCCTGGTCAGTCTTCCGGCAACGATGAAGTAAGCGATGTTGATTTTGAAGAAGTTAAGTAATATTTTGTAATTGATTTATTCAAAAGGATAGTCCTAAGCAGACTATCCTTTTTTTATTTCACTAATTTCATGTTTTAAAGTTACTTTCCTATACCTTTGTGGTCCAATTTTTTTAATTAAAACTGAATTATCAACACATTAATCAAATAAATCACTCATTATGAAGAAATTTACACTTATTCTTTTCGTTGCATTGGTTGGATTTGTTTTCAAAACTCAAGCGCAAAACTTAGTTGCCAATCCCGGACTGGAAGATTGGACCACCGACACGGCTCCTGTAGGCTGGAGCATAGTTGAAAATGTAAGTAAAGAAGCAACCATAAAGCATGGTGGTAGTTTTTCAGCAAAACATACTTCTGCTGATGCCACAAAAAAAATGCGTCAGGATGTGAGCGGAATCATTGCTGGAAGTGAATATACATTCTCATACTTTTATTATGATAACGATCCAATGGCCAGAACCCGCATTTGGTCGTACTGGCTGAGTGGAACAACTACTATTGGAAACGATACAGCCATTCTTCGCCCGAGCGTTTATAGTGAAGATGCCGCCCAGTGGGTTGAATTCAATGCAACACTCACCGCTCCTGCAAATGCTGACGGTTTCCGCTTCGAAGTGCGTGTTTACAAACAAGATGCCACCTTTGGCGGATCCGTTTTTTATGACGATTTTTCCATTACAGGCGATGTTACTGTAAAACCTGAACCAACAAACTATCCAACTGCCTTTGCCGGAGGTGCTGAAGGAATGGGCATTCGTTTAAATTGGAATGATGCTGTTGGCGGACAATTGCCAGATGCTTACCTTATCTATGGAGCCATTCCAACAACTGGTAAAAATACTGAAATCATTTATCCGGTCGATGGAACTCCTGTTGCCAACAATATGGATATCTCTTTGGGCTACGTTGCTTTTAATGTTACTTATGGAACCGAGACAGCATACCTGGGTAATTTTGATGCAGATCAGGATTTTTCATTTTGGATTTTCCCATATACAAATAGCGGCGCTACAATAGATTATAAAACCAATGGTACAGTTCCGAATGTAAATGTTACTACAAATAATGTAACCACGCTTCTTTATGAACCGTTTAATGCCGATTTAGGTGTTATGACCGCTCATAGCATCACCGGTGACCAGGTTTGGGAACATTATAATTTCAGTGGTGAAGATTTTGCCCGTTGCTCAGGTTATGCAACGCAAAGCAATGAAAATGAAGATTGGCTGGTGAGTCCACAAATTAATTTAACCAATATGCAGACAGCTTTTTTAAGCTTCCGCACAGCCTACAACTACGTTGGAAATCCATTGCAACTATACTATTCAACTGATTATAACGGCAGTGGAGTTCCTACCGATTTTACGTGGACAGACATTTCTGCTGAAGCAATCTGGTCGGGTGGCGCTTGGGCATGGGCTCAATCTGGCGACATAAATGTTTTTAATTATGGAAATCCGACATTTTACATCGCCTTCAAATACAGCTCAACTGTAACTGAATCTTCAACATGGGAATTGGACGATATTCTTATCTATGGTGTTGAAGCCGTGGGTGTTAGTGAAGTTTCAGCTAACAACATCAGTGTTTACCCAAATCCTGCAACTGCTGAGATTCACTTTAATTTACAAGAGAATTCAAATGTTCGCATCACAGATATTACAGGAAGAATTATCTCTGAAAACAATTTACAGTCAGGAGACAACAACCTAAATATCAGTCATTTGACCGAAGGTATTTATTTGATGGTTATGAAAACTACCAAAGGAAACAGCTCAGTCACCAGATTTACAAAAAAATAAAAACCAAATAATTGATTCAGAAACGGCCATAGAGTTTAAACTTTGTGGCCGTTTTTTTTACTGAATCACTTGCAATAATCACATTGAGGAAATAGTTACCTTTACAGCACAAGAAATCATTCAGTTCAATTCATGAATTACAGATTTAATCCATTTTCCAAAGAACATAAGCATCTGAAAAATACTTTTTATTTTTCACTTAAATTATTGTCAATCTGTACTTTAATTCTTTACTCTTCTTCAGTTAAAAGTCAGGCTTTCGAACCAGTTCGTATTGAGCTCACCGCAAATATAGAAGCACCATCATACCATGTTGAATCATTAGGATCGAAAGGTTTACTGCTTTTTTACGAGAGCAACGAAATTGAAGAAAGCCAGAAAAGAAGATGGTATTTTAGTTTGCTCGACACCACACTTACCGAAAAATGGGTTCAGATTGTTCCTTTGACCGATGGATTAATCTTTCACTCGGCATATATAAACAGCGAGACCGTGGTAATACTTTTTACCGGCAACACAAAATCAAAATCACAAAACATTAGTTATGAAATAATTAGCCTTGAAATAGAATCAAATAAATTTAATCTGTTTGGCGGAAGCATACCGGAAAAAGCTGAAATTGCTGGCTTTGCTGCGAATAATTTTAGTGCTATGTTGGCTGTTAATTTACCAAAATCGAAAAGCGATTTCCTGTATTTCGATTTAAAAAAAGGTGAGGTTGTAAGTAAATCCCAAGTTGTGGAAGGAAAGTCAATTGTAAATGAACTAAAAATTGTAAATGGAGGTTCGTTTTATATCGCTGCCGTAAGTCAATCATCAGATAACGAACCACTTAAATATTTTTTTGTTGTATTCGATAGTTTTGGCACAATACTAAGAAGCTTCGAGCACCTCACGGCTTCTCCCCGATCGTTGCACTCCTTTACCTTTAATTACGATTCGACAAATCAAGGATTCATCATCGTTGGAAGCTTTGATTATGAACTTGTTAAAAAAGATAAACAGAAATCAATCGTTGAAAATGAAGATGACGGATTGTTTTATCTGCGGTTTAGCGATAACGCTTCTGAAGTGGCTAATTTTATTGATTTCAAAGATTTCAAAAATATTTATGCGGCTCTAACGGCAGAAGACCTCATGATGGTTCGTCAAAAACAATCGAACACAAATGACGAATCGCCTATCAAACCTGAAATTTCGTTTACTTTATTCAATCCCAATTCGACCAGATTTGAAGACAAATGGGTTTTTTCGGCAGAGGCTTTTCGTCCGCAATATCGGATGGAATCGCGGATGGAATACGACTTTTATGGCCGGCCCATTCCATATACCTATTCAGTTTTTGAAGGATATAACTTTTTCACAACTATTATTGCCGCTTTTGATAAAAACGGGCAGTTAAATTGGTCAAACAGTTTCGAAATCCCCAATGCACTCTCCTTTTTTTTACAACCTCATACACTTATTCAGGTCGATTCGACTAATATAAATGTCTGTCTGGTTAACAATGGATTAGTTCATTCATCTGTCTTTAACAATGAAGGGAATGAAATAGGAAGCCTCGAACAAACCAAAATTGTTACCGACTTTTCAAATGACAGGTTGATTGAAGAGGATTTCACCTCCATAATTCATTGGTATGATGACTTTTATATAGCTAATGGATATCAAAAAATCACCAACAACAAACTTGGTGCAAACAACCCAAGAACTGTATTTTTCCTTAACAAACTCGACTTTCGTTGATAAAAAAACGATAATTTAGCCAATTCAATTAGATTTGTTTTAAGATTGAAACAATTATGCCTTTAGAATGTTAGAGCTTATTATAAAGTGTAAAATTTAACGCTGGCAATAGTTTAATTTGACAGTATTTAAAAAAATGAAAATAGAAGTTAAAATGGAAAGGCTTGATTATATTCTGTCATCCCTGAGCTATCATATTCATAAAAAAGGAAAGCACAATATTCATTCACCTTTTGTTTACGATTTAATAACAAACGTTTTTGAGGATCACGGTGAACATGCTGAATATAAAGCACTTGATAAAGTAAGACGTAATTTATTGAACGATGACAATGTTATCGAAACCGTTGATTTTGGTACTGATGCCAAGGATAAAGAGTTTATTACTTACAGAGCCTCAGTAAAAAAACTCACCCAATCCCGTTCACAAACTGTTCGCCAATCACATTTATTGATTCGGTTGGTGAAACATTTTAAACCCGGTACGATTTTGGAATTTGGAACAGCAACTGGCTTGGGATGTATCGCCATGGCCTTAAGCAACCCAAAAGCTAAAATCATAAGTATGGAAGGCTGTGCTTCCATCGCATCTATTGCCGAAACACAAATTAGTAACCTGAATATCAATAATATAGAATTAATTATTGGAAACTTTAATAATGTATTAAATGATGTTTTGGAAAAAATAACAGCGCTTGATTTAGTTTTCTTCGATGGAAAATACCGGAAAATAGCTATTTTAGACTATTTCAACCATTGTCTCGCCAAATCAAATGAAAATTCAGTTTTCATTTTTGATGATATACATGCTTCAATTGAAATGGAAGAAGCATGGAATGAGATCATTCAGAATCAGTCGGTTCATATTTCGCTTGATGTATTTCACATTGGCATTTTATTCTTTAATAAAGGACTATCTAAGCAACATTTTATTTTAAAATATTGACCATTAATCCTAATTTTGTCTGGTAATAGACACAAACAAATGAAAAATAAAATCATTCATCTTACAGGTATATCACGTCATTTCAAAGTGGGTTCTGAAATTGTAAAAGCACTAAGAACCATTGATATCACTATCAATCGAAACGAATATGTTGCACTTATGGGACCATCCGGCTCCGGAAAATCTACCCTAATGAATATTTTAGGCTGTTTGGACACACCAACATCTGGCGAATATATTCTCAATGGTCAGGATGTGAGCAAAATGAACGACAATGAATTGGCTGAAATAAGGAATAAGGAAATAGGATTTATCTTTCAGACATTCAATCTGTTACCTCGTTCTACTGCCTTAGAAAATGTAATGCTTCCATTGGTTTACGCTGGCATTCCAAAAGCAAAACGCATTGAAATGGCCGAAAGTGTTATTGAAGACGTTCAACTTACGGATCGCATGAAACACAAACCGAATGAACTTTCAGGTGGTCAACGGCAAAGAGTGGCCATTGCACGTGCCTTGGTTAATAAACCATCCATTTTGCTTGCAGATGAACCTACCGGAAACCTCGATTCCAAAACTTCGATCGAAATTATGGGTTTGCTCGAAGAAATTCATGCTGCAGGAAATACCATCATTGTTGTGACGCACGAAGAAGATATTGCCAAACATGCGCATCGCATCATCCGACTGAAAGACGGCCTGATTGAATCGGATGAGAAGAATGAAAATATTCGAATTGCGACTATAAATAGAAAATCGTAAGTATTTCATTTTCATATTTTTCACGTAATTATTTAGAGAATGAGCCACGAAATGAAAATCTATACCCGAACCGGAGATCAAGGCCAGACTTCGTTGATCGGAGGAACACGTGTGCCAAAATATGACGATAGAATTGAAGCCTATGGCACCATTGACGAATTGAATTCTTTTGTCGGGCTTCTCCGTGATCATGAAAATTGTGATGCCGAAAGCAGAAAGACCTTAATGATTATTCAGGATAAATTATTCACAATTGAATCTCATTTAGCAACTGATAGTCAAGCTGTTATTGCAAAGAAAATTCCTGAATTATTTGATCATGATATTGCTTTACTCGAAAATGAGATGGATCGCATGACAGCACAATTAGAGCCTCTTATGAATTTTATACTTCCGGGAGGACATATTCTAGTTTCATTTTGTCATATTGCACGAACCGTCTGCCGTAGAACCGAAAGGATTTGTTTGAAGGTTTCAGAAAAATATCCGGTGAATCAACTCGATTTAAAATATCTGAACCGACTTTCAGATTACTTTTTCACCTTGTCTAGATACTTCAACATGAAAACCGGAAGTATTGAAACAAAATGGAATGAACTGTAAATCAAATATTTAATTAAATATTATTTCATTTGGTTTTTTGTAAATTAAAATCTATTTTTGCAAAAAATTAGCCACCAGGAAAAAAGTCAATTCAAAAAAAGAAAAAGTGGAAATTTCGACTTCAACATTTGAATGATTGGCTTGATTTTAAGGTAGAAATTTGAATAAATAAAACTCAAAAAACGGTATAAAATGTATTGGACATTAGAGTTGGCTTCAAAATTAGAAGACGCCCCATGGCCGGCCACCAAGGATGAATTATTAGAATGGGCGCAACGTTCGGGAGCACCTCAGGAAGTTGTAGAAAACTTGAAAGAGATGGAAGATGAGGGCGAAATTTATGAACGCATCGAAGACATCTGGCCCGATTATCCAACAAAAGACGATTTCTTCTTCCATGAAGATGAGTACTAAAAAAAAGAAAACCGGTTAAAACCGGTTTTTTTATGTCTAAAAATTTAGTGTAATACCCAGACTGGGCATTAATGGAAGTTGTGTAACTACCTGATTTGTAATTTGATCCACGTAAAATACATTGGCTCTGTTGTACACATTGGTAATACTCAAATCAATCTCCAACAAAGTGTTTTCACTCAGGAAGAATTTACGTTTTGCATCCATATCTAAACGATGATAGGTTGGCAACTGGCCTTTATTCAGATCTCCGTAAATAACCCCCATCTGACCATTGGCTGTTGATACGTCAGTATTTATACCTCCATCAAACGGCAAATATTCATAATAACCCTGTACTTGCGTGAATGGAAAACCAGATCCAAAATTCCAGCGTCCGCTAAATTCCCATTGTTTTAGATTGCCAGCTGTGTATGACAATATAACATTTACATTATGTCTTCTGTCGTAATGTGGACGGTAAGTAACCAACTCACCGGCTTTTTCTTCATACTGTTTTGTAACGTAACCCAAAGAATAAACTGCCCAAAAATAAATATGTTTTTTTTCGTATTTCAGTGCAAAATCAATGCCATAAGCTTTTCCTTTTTCAATGATAAAATCCTTTTTCAGGTTATCCGGTGTGCCAGGCGGAGCATCATATTCACTGTATATTTTATTACGATTGAGATTTGTAAGTTGCTTAAAATCTTTCAGATAACCTTCCACATTTAAATTTATATAATTGCTCAGATCGAATTCGGAACCCAGAATGAAATGATTTGCTTTTTGAAGCTTGTGCTTCACGGTTTCACCGTCGAAAGTTGCCGGAAGATTATCAGGTCCGGATAGAAATCCATAAAACAGATTTACCACATCTCTGTCGCTGTTCGCTGAAATCAGATTTTGCGAATACATTCCTGTAGCAAACTTTATGCGGATGAAATCATTGACTACATATTTCATTGCCAAACGAGGCTCCGGAGAAATATTGGACAAGGATGCATAATATTGAACCCTGAAACTAGGCTCAAACAATAATCGCCCAAAAGTTCCTTTATATCGCACATAACCAGCAAGTTCTGTTGTGTTTTCAGTTTGGTTGATAACACGTCCGACACCATTCGTGAAGTTAAACTGTGTTTTGAAACCCAAAATCTCAATTCCATATTTTACCAGATCTTTTCCCAAAAAATAGGTGAAGTGAAATCCCATATTGAAACCATTGATACTGCTCGAACGATCGGGTGCATTCTCTTCTTTTAAATGTGCCTCATAGGACGAATATGCAAGATTTCCTTCAATTAACACAGGCGATTTGCCCGGAATGAGCAGAAAATTAGATCCGCCACCAAAGGATGTCCAACCAAAATCTGACAATGCTTTGTAATTATTCACCTGGTCGGTGTAATCAAAACCAAAGAAATTTACTTTGGATCCGTTCGACGAATTAATCGAAACCTTTCCATAGAGATCAAGATAGTTAAATGGTAATCCATTCGCATCGATATAGTTATAAATCGTTTTACTTGTTTGTTCAAGATAGGAATTTTTAACCGAAAGAATGAAAGAGGAGCTTCCTTCATTTTCCGTTTTAGCACGCACAATCGGGCCTTCCAGAATCATGTTTGCGCCAAATGTGCTTGCACCAACTTTACCAGCAAAGCGGTGTTTATTACCGTCGCGTGTTGTGATGTCCATCACCGAAGAAATACGACCTCCATAATCTGCACTGAACCCACCTGTGAAAACCTCAGCATTACGAATAATATCTGTTTCAAAAACTGAGAAAAGGCCAATAGAATGAAACGGATTGTAAACTATCATTCCGTCTAACATTACTTTATTTTGAATGGGTGATCCGCCTCTAATATAAAGCTGACCTCCTTGATCTCCAGTGAAAATAACCCCGGGTACAACTTGCAGATACTGAGCCAAATCAGCTTGTCCGCCAATTGATGGAAGCCGCTTAAGCATTTTAGGTGTCAGATTTACCACTGATGTTTTCGTTTCAGTTTCAGACTCCATTTTATCGGCTGTAACATTCACCGTGTATAGATTTACACTCGCTTGTTTTAGCTCAAAACGGCGGTTTATAATGTCGTTGTCCTTTAAATGGATTGTTTCACGGATGGTATCGTATCCTAAAAAAGTCACGAGTAAAGTATATTTTCCGCTCGGGACTTTGGATATACTAAAATGTCCATTGACGTCCGTTGAACCGCCTAAATTAGTTCCCTCGAAATAGACATTTGAAAAAATGACCGGTTCTCCTGAACTGGCTTCATAAACGAAACCTCTGATTACTGCTGTTTGTGATAATAAATTTTGTGTAAATAAAATCAAACAAAAACCGATTATGGCTCGAACTCCAATGCTTTTAAACTTCATTTTCAAATAGTTAAATAACGACCAGAGGTAAATTTCGAACCTCATATTTATTAATACCTTGTAATCTCAAAACTTGAAACAGCAGCATCTACTTTTATTTTTATCTTCTGAGATGCTGTTGCAAAGTTACTCGTTTCGTAATGCCCTTTATCAATTTGCACAAAACCTTCAGTGTCACGATGCGATAAAACCGAACTTCCTTCGATTGAACAGCCTGCATTTTCAGGAATGATAATTTCGATGGAAGAAGCGGCAGCATTTACAACAACATCAGTTTCAGGATTTAAGCTACCCAATTTCAGGGTCATGGATGCAGCACCTCCATCCATTTCAATTTTGTTTACTTTAAACTGACTAAGGTCAAAATCGAGATTCGCAGCACCAATTTCAATATCAAATGCCCATAACGGCTTGTCGTTCAGCATGATATTAAGGTTATTTGTATTTTTACCATTTAATATACCTTCCGAATCTTGATCCAAAATAATCTTTGCGTTGCCTTCATGTTTTTCTACAGTAAAATTATAGACCACATTGCCACTACTCTTTGAAACATAAATAAGCTCACCAGTTGTTCCATTAAGTGTAAAATTACCTGCACCGGCCTCCAGATTAAGTGTCGCCGTGACAACCGAATCGGCAGGATGACTGAATTCCTGACTGATATTCTCATATTTCGTGGTATCGGAATCATCGAAATTAAAACGGAATTTATGCTGAAAAGGCGATTCAACAGGATCCATATTTGTATAAACCAATATACTCAAAGCCGCGACAGCTATGGCTAAGATCAACTTATAAAGACCTCGAAGTGGCAGGATGGATACGCCCCATAAGATCAGTAAAATCGGCCACAGTCGCCAAACCATGAACCACTCTAAATTCAGGATGCCAAATCGGTCAAAAAGAAATAGCAGGCCAAAAGTTATCAGAAGTGTTCCCCAGAAAACATTTTGATGTTTCATCGCTCAATTTATTTTAATGATGGTTTAAGTAAAACTATTCCAAGCACGATCAAAGCCAATGGCCACAAATCGGCAAATTCAATATTATCGAAAAAAGTAGGTAAGAGTAATAATCCGCCAAGTGCAATAAAAATGACTCCAATATACAGCTGTCTGTTACTTTTTTTGACACTGTAATCACCTGCTTTGAAATCAGACTGTGGTTCACCAGCTTGCTGATCTGCTGGCGGTTCTGATTGCTGTTTATAATCTTGATTAACAGAATATTGATAATCAAAAGGCGCCACCGGTAAAATGATCCAGAGCACAATATAGATAAAAATTCCTCCTCCTACGATTATGGCCAAAACCACAAAAATCAACCTGACAATTACAGGGTCGATCCTCATATTTTCAGCTAATCCACTACAAACACCCGCGATTATTTTTTGATTTGGATTGCGGTGTAATCCTGTTGTTGTATTCATAACTTCATAAGTTTAAAAGTCAATTCAAAGGTATAATTTAATTCGAATATGGCATTTAATATGTGTTGCCATACTTTCATAAACTAAGACGCTATACACGTATTTTCGTTACAATATTGATAATTATTAATCAATATTTAATGTAATTATCTCATTTTCAACACAAAAATATATTGTTAATTTTTAACACCGAATTGTAGAAACAATCAATAATTTCTTTATTTTTACATACGAGAAAATTTTACATATTTAAATCGTTTTTATTAAAATCACAAGTATTACGAAATGAACAAAATCAAAGTTATGAACCCGGTTGTGGAGCTGGATGGGGATGAGATGACCCGGGTTATTTGGAAATACATCAAAGAAAAACTTATTTTACCATATCTGGAAATCGACATTAAATATTACGATTTGGGCATGGAAAACCGTGATCTAACCGCTGACCGTGTTACTGTGGAAGCAGCGGAAGCAATCAAAAAATATAATGTAGGCATCAAATGCGCCACCATCACACCCGACGAACTGAGGGTTGAGGAATTTGGGCTAAAAGAAATGTACAAATCACCAAACGGAACCATCCGTAACATTCTTGATGGAACTGTTTTCCGTGAACCAATCATTGTGAAAAATGTTCCAAAATTAGTTCCCGGCTGGACCGATCCAATCGTTATTGGCCGTCACGCTTTTGGCGATCAGTACCGTGCCACAGATTTCGTTACCAAAGGAAAAGGGAAACTCACCATCACTTACACTCCGGATGATGGCTCAGAAATAAAACAATTTGAAGTTTATAACTTTAAAGGCGACGGTGTGGCACTTGCGATGTATAACACCGATGAATCAATCATAGGTTTTGCCCATTCGTGTTTTAATATGGCTCTGCAAAAAGGTTGGCCACTCTATCTTTCTACAAAAAACACGATTCTGAAAAAATATGATGGTCGCTTTAAAGATATCTTCGAAGAAGTCTATCAAAGTTCATTTATCGGCAAATTCAAGGAAAAAGGAATCACATACGAGCACAGACTCATTGATGATATGGTAGCCTCAGCTTTGAAATGGAGTGGAAAATTCGTTTGGGCCTGCAAAAACTATGATGGCGACGTGCAATCAGATACTTTAGCACAGGGATTTGGTTCTCTGGGACTGATGACTTCGGTTCTTATCACACCTGATGGCAAAACCATGGAAGCCGAGGCTGCACATGGAACCGTAACGCGCCATTATCGTGAACACCAAAAAGGAAATCCGACATCAACAAACCCAATTGCTTCCATCTTTGCCTGGACCCGCGGACTTGCACATCGAGGCCAGTTAGACGGTAATGAAGCATTGGTTCATTTCGCCAAAACACTGGAGGAAGTCTGTATTTTCGTTGTAGAATCAGGAAAGATGACTAAAGATCTGGCCGTTTTGATTCATGAAAAGAACCTCAAAACGGAACATTATTTAAACACAGAAGATTTTTTAACAGCTCTTGATATCGAATTATCAAAACGATTATCCATTTAAATCAAGTACTTAAGATATAATACTAAAAAAAATGTCAGATCTAAAACAAGCTCTCAGGGCAAAAATCAATGAGTTTAGACCACGAACTAAAACTTTACTCGAAGATTACGGTGATGTTGTTGTCGATAAAGTAAAAGTAGGCCAGATTATCGGTGGCATGCGCGGCATAAAATGCCTCGTTACTGATATCTCTTACCTCGATCCAAACGAAGGAATTCGGTATCGCGGTTACACGTTGGAAGAAGTTTTTAAACTATTACCCAAAATTAAAAACGCCGAAATGCCATCTGTAGAAGGTTTATTATACCTTTTGCTTACCGGTGATATCCCAACAACCACACAGCTTAATGACCTCATCGATGAGTTTTCAAAACGTCGTATTTTACCTCGATACGTTTATGAAATCATTGATGCCTGGCCATGTTGCAGTAATCCAATGGCAATGTTTTCATCAGCAATTTTGGCAATGTCGCGTGAATCTTTCTTCGCCAAAAAATACAAAGCCGGAATAAATAAGCTCGAATATTGGGATCCAATGTATGAGGATGGATTAAATTTGCTTGCCAAACTCCCTGAAATTGCGACTTATATTTATGCAAAGTTGTATCGTGATGGAAAACGTATCATTGGTAATCCTGATTTGGATTTAGCCGGAAACTTCGCCCACATGATGGGCAAAGGCAAACCTTATGATGATGTATCGCGCATGAACTTTATCATCCATGCCGATCACGAAAGTGGTAACGTGAGCGCACACTCAGCCCATCTTGTAGGAAGTTCATTATCAGATATTTATTTAAGTACATCAGCCATGATCAATGGCTTAGCCGGTCCATTGCACGGCTTGGCAAACCAGGAAGTATTGCGTTGGCTGCAGGAAGTTATGGATAAAATGGGCGGAGAAGTGCCAACTGAAGAAGAAATGCGTCAGTTTGTATGGGATACTTTGCGTGGAGGTCATGTAATACCCGGTTTTGGTCATGCTGTTCTTCGTAAAACTGACCCTCGTTATATGATCCAACGTGAATTCAGTTTAAAATATCTTGCTGAAGATCCCATCTTCAAATATGTGGATTTATTATATAAAGTTGCTCCCGGAGTATTGAAAGAACATGGAAAAGCAAAAAACCCATGGCCAAATGTTGATGCTCAATCGGGTGTAATTCAATGGCATTATGGCGTTACTGAATACGATTTTTATACTGTTTTATTTGGAATAGGACGTGCTGTTGGTGTCGTTTCGAATTTGATTTGGGATAGAGCCCTGAATTATCCGCTTGAACGACCAAAGTCACTCACTACAGATATGCTCGAAGAAATGGTTGGCATCCGCACTCAAAATATTACAAAAGATATGCCTGACGAATAACCAAAATATTTACCTTTTTAACTCCAACTTTCTGCTAATAAGAAAGTTGGAGTTTTTTTTATCAAAATGGCATCAATTATTTCATAAAGCCTTCATTAGTAAGCTTTGCAATTGTCAGATTTGAAAATTGAATCAAATCAGGGAAGAACATCATAAAGTTCGTCTCGAGCACTTTGTGGTTTTCCATCAGAAAAGGTATGGCATTTTCCATTCCCGATTCAAATTTTGATCGCCTGGTCATTCCTTTGAAAATCCCTTCCAGATCACGAAAATTGGCATAGCCGACCAACCAGTTCTGTGCCAACATATATGGTAAAATCCTGCGCGAACGAGGTGGTAAGATCGTGTATCTTCGAATTAAAATCTTATATACACCTGAAGCATAATCCGTTAAACTTTTTCCACTCCATATATTCCAAGTGAGTGCTAAAAAATGATCAAAATAGATATCAAGGACCACACCGGCATATTTACCAAAAACCGGCCTGAGCAACAAAATCGTTTGTCGAACAACCGGATGATTATCAGTGAAATAATCAATTTCCCGATGGAGAATAACGCCTTGTCTGATTCTAAACGCATAATCTTCGAGCATTTTTCCCTTGATACTGTCAGCTACAAAATTCCCGAACAATAAGTCAGCATCGTCGCCAGATAGATATGCATGTGCTAAAAAATTCATCTTTTAATGGATCAGTTGGCGAACTTACAGAAAAATAACCATGTTAAAAAATCGACTCACGCCTAATTTAGAATCATTATGTATTTTACGAAACTTTATGATGTTAGAAAGTTATTGTTAATTTTGTAACAAAGATTTTTAGAATATTATTTTATCATAAAATACTCATTTTCAATGCAACAACTTTTACTTTTAGGCGACGAAGCCATCGCACAAGGAGCCATCGATGCCGGATTATCAGGTGTTTATGGTTATCCGGGCACGCCATCTACTGAAATCATGGAATATATTCAGGCATCAAATGATGCTAAAAGCATGAAAATCCGTTCATTGTGGTCAGCCAATGAAAAAACTGCCATGGAATCGGCTTTGGGAATGTCGTATGCCGGAAAGCGGGCATTGGTCAGCATGAAACATGTTGGGTTGAATGTTGCTGCTGATGCATTTATCAATTCGGCTATTACCGGAGCAAATGGCGGTTTGATTGTAGTTGCAGCCGACGATCCTTCTATGCATTCATCGCAAAATGAGCAGGACTCCAGGTTTTATGCCAAATTCGCATTTATTCCAATCCTTGAACCAACCAACCAGCAAGAAGCCTACGATATGACGCGATACGGCTTCGATTTATCAGAAAAAATGCGTATTCCGGTTATGTTACGCATCACAACGAGGTTAGCACATTCACGAAGCGGTGTTACAAGACGAGAGATAAAACCACAAAACGAAATCTGTTTACCTTCCAACCTTCGCCAATTTGTGCTATTACCAGCCATTGCCCGTGTACAATATCGCGAACTTCTGGCAAAACAAAACGATTTAGAGACTGCAGCCAAAGAGTCCGGATTCAATGCTTTTATTCCAGCGACAGACAATAAACTTGGTATCATCAGTTGTGGATTGGCATTCAATTATCTGATGGAAAATTTTTCAGAAAGCCCACTTCCCTATCCATTGTTAAAAATAGGTCAATATCCTATTCCGATTGATATGGTAAAAGAAATTTATGAAGCTTGTGATTCAATTCTTGTATTGGAAGATGGTTATCCGATTATCGAAGAACTTTTAAAAGGAATGCTCAATAACGGCAAAACAATTCATGGCCGTTTGGATGGCACAATACCACGTGATGGTGAATTAACCCCAAATATTGTGGCACAAGCTCTTGGAATAGAAATTCATGTTGGTCAACCCGTTCCGGCAATCTTAAAAAACCGGCCACCACGCTTATGCGATGGATGTTCTCATAATGATGCATTTCTTGCGCTAAATGAAGTTATGCTGACTTATGGAAAAGGTCGCGTGTTTTCAGATATCGGCTGTTATACATTGAGCGCACTTGAGCCGCTTGAGTCGATTAACAGTTGTGTTGATATGGGTGCAAGTATCACAATGGCGATTGGAGCAGCCGATGCAGGCCTTGTTCCGGCTGTTGCTGCCATCGGCGATTCAACTTTCACCCATTCAGGCATGACCGGTTTGTTGGATGCTGTGAATAACAATTCGCCAATAACTATTCTAATTCTCGATAATTCTACCACCGGAATGACCGGCGGACAAACATCTTCCGCCCACGGAAAAGTTGAAGATATCTGCCGTGGTATCGGCGTACCGGAAGAACATTTGCGGGTAATTAATCCACTGCGTAAATATCATAATGAAAACATCCGGATTATTCAGGAAGAACTTGCATATAAAGGTGTTTCAGTAATTATTCCCAGAAGAGAATGCATCCAGACCTTGAACAGGAAGATGCGTCAAAAGGTGGATATAAAGGGGTTAAAAAGTTGAAGAGTTTAAAAGTTGAAGGGTTGAATGAAATTCATGAAAAATAATTTTTTGAATTAGATTAAGGTGTATTATCAGATATAAAGATTGAAATGAAGAAAAACATAATATTAGCCGGTGTTGGCGGACAGGGAATCCTGAGTATTGCGGCCTGTATTGGGCTGGCTGCCATCGAAGAAGGTCTATTTTTGAAACAGGCAGAAGTGCATGGAATGAGTCAACGGGGTGGCGCTGTTCAATCGCATCTCAGACTTTCGTCGAATGAAATTGCCAGTGATTTAATTCCTGAAGGAAAAGTTGATATTATCATCTCGGTCGAACCCATGGAATCATTGCGCTATTTACCAATGCTTAAGCCGGAAGGAATGATAATCACAAGTATCAATCCATTCATCAACTTTCATAATTATCCTGATCTAGAGGATATTCTGCATGAGATTTGGAAACTTCCACATTATTTTACATTGGATGCCGATTCAATGGCTAAAGATTGCGGATCGATAAAAGCAGCAAATATGGTCATTTTGGGTGCTGCAGTTCCTTTTTTAGGACTAAAGCCAGAAAGTATTGAAAATGCAATTAGGACACTTTTTAAAAATAAAGGTGAAGAAATGATTGAACTCAATTTAAAGGCTAAAAATGCTGGTTTAAAATATGTTACCGAACACAAATAAGGTTTAAGTAGCTTATTGAATCAGGTTCGGTCTTACTTTCAACGTGAAATTATCCGATTATTCCGTTATTTTTGCATCCTATCCACTCTCTGAGCATTTCTAATTTTGCGCAGATTGATGATGCCAGATAAATATGAAAAATAAATCCATCTTTGCTTTTTTAGGTATCCTGATACTTTCCATTGCTTTTTCTGCCTGTTTTAGGAATAATAAAGTTATGGATGATGAACCTGCACCAATCGTCAATATTCCTAAAATATTATACGACATCAATATCGATTCTCTCGAAACCAGTCAGGGATGGGTGAGAAATGGACAATATCTTTCGAATATATTAGAACCATATAAAGTTGATTTTCAAATAATTGATAAATTAGCAAAGGATTTTCGATATGTTTTCGATTCGCGAAAATTGAAAGCTGGCAATAAATACACCATGATATTTAAACCGGGCAAAAAGCATGAGCCCCTCTTTATGGTTTACGAAATAAACGCCACCGATTATGCAATATATAGTTTAACAGATCCTGTTACAATAAAACTTGGCCATAAAGATGTTGAAAGGAGAATTGAGAGTGCCAAAGGTACCATCACATCCTCACTTTGGAACTCCATGGTGGATAATGGCTATGATCCTAATCTTTCTGCCGCATTATCAGAAATTTACGCCTGGACAATCGACTTCTTCGGGATTCAGCGAAACGACCATTATGAGGTGATTTACGAGCGGTTATATGTCGAAGGTAAACCCATCGGTTTCGGAAAAATTCTTTCAGCCAATTTTAACCACTTCGGAAAAGATCATTTTGCTTTTCAGTTTACACAAGATAGTATCCGCGATTTCTTTGATGAGAATGGTCTGAATTTGATGCGCGCATTTTTAAAAGCACCTCTGAAATTTAGCCGAATCAGTTCCACTTTTACAAATAGCCGCTATCATCCGGTGCTAAAAATAAGTCGTCCGCACCATGGAGTCGATTATGCTGCACCATCAGGAACGCCGGTTTTCTCCATTGGAGAAGGAACTGTCGTAAAAAAAGGATTTCAGGCAGGTGGTGGTGGTAACTATTTATATATCAGACATAACGGAACCTATACCACCGCTTATATGCATTTAAAAGGTTTTGCAAGTGGTATCACAAACGGTTCACGGGTTTCACAAGGGCAATTGATTGGTTATGTGGGCAGCACCGGGCTTTCAACAGGGCCACATCTCGATTTCAGGGTTTTCCGCGGCGGCACTCCGATTAATCCTTTAACGATGGAATCTCCACCAGCTAAACCTGTGGCTACCAAACATATAGAACGTTTTAAAACCTTGGTGGATGAACAATTACCACTATTGCGAAACGTGTTGAAAGTAGAAGATTCATTGGCAATTGTAAAGTAATCAGTTTTTTTTGGAATAAAAATTCGATGGCTATCGGATGGCATAAATAATTTCTTTTTCACTTATTTCTTCCAATAATTGTCGATTCAATTTCCTGAAATGAGCTGTTTCATTTATATGCTTTCCTTACGGGAAAATTGAAGACAGTATAAAGGATTCAGCCTTTATATTCTATTTTACCGTTCAATGATGAAATCAAATAGTTGATTGTTAGTGGTAATATCTAATCTAGTTGTGTAAAACACTGACATTAGTCAATAAAAAAACGGTTCCAACCGAAGTTGAAACCGTTTTTAATATAAGTCAATGTTGTGACTTTTTAATTTCAGCTATTATTCTCCACCAGCGTTATCCCAGAAAATGCGTGTGCTCAAATTATCACCACCTATTGCAGAAACTGCAGCGGTAAAGTTAGCAGCATTTAAAGTTTGTTCATTGATTGGATAAGTATGACGACGAGGAACTGCACCATTTGCTGATTCAGCAGGTGATGGAGGAACATTCAAAGTTGGAGCACCCAATCTTCTGTATGATGTCCAACCCACAAAACCACGTACATAAAATGCTAAGTATGCCTGCATACCAATTTTTTCTTCCCAGCTTCCGGCAGCAGTTGTATAAGCAACCTCAGGTTTTGCAAGGTAAGCATCAGCATCGGCTGTATTGCCCCAAGTATCAAAATTAGCACGGATACCATTTTCGTACCAGGTTGCGGCTGAACCACCAACTGAACATCCTTTTTCAGCTGCTTCAGCCAAATAAAATGCCAATTCAGTGTAATCCAACATAACCATTGGATAAGTAGGCTCTTGAATTACATCAGCCAAATGTGAACATTGACCAAATGAATTGCTTTCGCCGTATATACCACCTTTATAAACCAATTTAGGTACATCAGGATTACTTGAAGTATCAACCAATGTAAAATAGGATGCTCTTCTAGGATCTTCTGATGCATTCATCATGTCAACAATAGTGTTTGCAGGAACAAAATCATGACGTCCACTTTGAACTAAATCAACATAAAGTGGATTCGAATTTGAACCGCCAGGATAGGCAAGACTGCAATTTTCACCAGAACCAAAAGCACCTGCGTAAGCGCCTTCGATGATTGGTTTTGCATAGCCTAGGTCAACATTCGAAATATTGATGGCTAATTTCACCAACAAAGTATTTCCGAATTTTTTCCACATGCTAACATCACCAGCCATATAAAGATCATCTGCACCAAAGCTTTCGTTTGCGGCATCTAAACCGGCAACAGCTGCCTGTGTTTTAGCGATGAGGTCTTTGTAAATGGTAGATGCATCATCATAAACAGGATACAAATTATCGATATTCAATGCTTCTGTATAAGGAACATTACCAAACATATCAACCAATTCCTGATAAGCGTACGCTTCAACCAAGTCGATGATATATAATTTATTCTGTTTGGTAGCAATGGCAGCATCACCATCAGCAGCTTCTGCTGTGATCACTCTTCTTGCATCCTTTAAATCGGCTAAAATATCACGATAATAAGTACGGAATAATAAACTTCCGCAGTTACGGTTAACGACGTCATAGTTCGATTCGTCAACGTAGGTAGTTTCAGTGAAATACTGTGCAAACAGTTTCCAGTTATTCAGGTTTACATTGGTGCTTGCAGTTTGGTCAGCAAGGGCTTTTTGAGCATTTGCGAATAGAAATTGACCCGGTACTTCAACCGGTTTTTTCTTATCCGTATTGAAATCCTCAAAGTTTTTTGTGCAGGATAGTGTCATCCCGATCAAAACCAATAAGATTAGATTTATTTTTTTCATAGTAGTTCTAATTATTAAAATTGTAAATTAACACTAACACCTACATTACGTGTACTTGGCATTACGCCAGACTGCCATCCTTGAACGTTACCGGAACTTTGGCTTGCTTCAGGATCTGCATGTGGAAGATTCTTTGAGATGATCCAAAGATTTGATCCAACAAGACTGAATGTAGCACCTTGAATCCAACCGGCTTTTGCCATTACGCTTTGAGGTAAGGAATAAGAAACTACCAATTCGCGCAATTTGAGGTAAGAAGCATCATATACGAAAGCTGAGTTTGGATTTCTTGACCAACCCCAAACACGGTAATCACCACCTTCAACCCGAGTTACGTTAGGTGTTCCATCTGCATACACGCCATCGAGTAATAAACCACCACTGGTTGATGCATAAGAACCATCATCATTTTTTGCGACAGGATCACGAACCGGATTACCTAAATCGTTGTTACCAACGGTTTCTTCGTACAAACCGGTTCCCATACCGTACCACAAGTCAAGTGAAAAGATACTTCCACCTCTTTGATAGTCTAACAAGAAACTGGCTGACCAATCTTTGTAAGAGAATTTATTTGAAACACCTGCATTCCATTTAGGATTGATGTTTCCGATAATTTTATCAGAAGTTGAACTTCTCAGGTAATAACCATTTGAACCAACTGTTTTCTGTCCATCAGTGTAAACATAATCAGTTCCCTGAATTGTTCCATAAGGCTCGCCAACACGTGCATTGATGGTAACACCACCTTGCAGTGCAGCAATTTGTAAGTTTTGAATATCACCTTCCAAAGAAACAACTTTATTAATATTCTTTGCGTAGTTTACATTGATGTCCCATCTGAAATCTTTGTTAATATATGGTGTTCCACCAACAACGATTTCAATACCTTTATTTTCAACTTCACCTGCATTTACGTATTTGGTTGAGTAACCGGTTGCATAAGAAGTAGAAACAGGCATGATCTGGTTTGTAGTATTGGTTTTGTACAATGACAGGTCAAAATGTAATCTTTTCTGTAACATTGTCATTTCAAAGCCACCTTCTAAACTTGCAGTATTTTCAGGTAATAAAGCATTGTTATTTTTTGTGGAAGGAACTGAGAATAAGGCTGTTCCACCAAAAGTAGTATTTTGAGCATAGGTATCAATAACTGAACCCCAAGGAGCATCGTTACCAACACTTGCATAACCAAGATAGAATTTACCTGATTGCAACCAATCCTGTTTCAAAATTTCAGAAAATAACCAACTACCTGAAATGGAAGGATAGATATAAGCATTATCGTCAACAGGTAATGTAGATGATTGGTCTCTGCGAACGGTAGCATCCAAGAACACCATATTGCGATAACCAACAGATGCGCTGGCAAAAATACCGTTAACGCCAACTTCTGTTAATCTTTCTTCAGGGTTAAGCATCGGATTCTTACTATTAGCCAAAGAATACAAACCAGGAACGATCAAACCACCATCGGTTGAAGCAAAAACCTGATCAACTTTGGTACGACGGATGTTTGTCCCAACCAAGGCATTCAAATTGAAATCTTCATTCAATGCTTTGTAGAAACGCAACATAAAGTCAACATTTGATTCCATAAAGCTTTTGTCGAAACGTGAATAACCTGAACCTACGTCAGGACGGCCTACACCAAATTCACCTGAACCTGAACCCACTGCTTTTCTTTCTTCCTGTAATTCGGAATATGTATCAACAGCAAAACGACCCATCAAGCTTAAATAACTGTTGATTTTCCAGTCAGCTTGTAAATAACCTATTAAACGGTCGCGGTTGTCAGTTTCATAATTCTGATAACGTACCCAATATGGATTGTCCCAATATGCTGGTGCAAGCGTTGTGGCATCAACCGGATTCCATGTGATATTCCTATTTGTTTGATCATACAAAGTTTTCTCCATTGAATAATCAACATTGGTTTGCATCCATTGACGGAACGACGACATGATATTATCGCTATATCCGGTTGAATTACGTCCTAAACCATTGGTATTAACATAGTTAGCAGAAGCTGTAACGGCAAGATCTTTCAAAACATTATAAGTACCAGTAAATAAAACATTGTTACGTTTAAGTTCGCTGTTAGGCATCATACCTTTTTGATCCATATTGGTATATGACAAACGGAAAGTTCCATTATCACTTGCACCATTTACTTCAACACTATTGGTAAACGACATTGAATTTTTGAAGAAGGATTCAGGTCCGTTGGCGCCAGCAGCAACCCAAGGAGTTTTCTTCATATAATTAGGAGAAGCAGGATCGTATGAATCCCATTGATACAATGTAATGTTTGGATCAAATTTTTGTCCCATTGAAGCATCTTCGTAAGTAGGAACGGTATAATCGATTTCTCCGTCACCATTTACATCCTGATAAAATTCAAAGCCAGGATAATCGGTTTCACTATAATAGAACTGACCATAACCAGCACCGTATTCCTGCTGATATTTAGGGAAAGTGCTTTTGTCAAGGAATCCTGTAGTAACATTTGAGTTAATGGCAACACCTATACCTTTTTTTGCACCCGGTTTGTGTGTTCCTTTTTTGGTGGTAATAATGATAACACCATTGGCAGCACGCGCACCATACAATGCAGTTGCAGCAGCACCTTTCAGTACATTCATTGATTCAATGTCGTTCGGGTTGATGTCAGATGCGGCATTACCGTAGTCATAACCATTACGACCTGAAAGTTGACCTGCATTGTTGGTATTGTCATTGTTAATAGGCACACCGTCAACAACAAATAATGCCTGATTGTTCTGAGTTAATGAAGAAGAACCGCGGATGATAACATTGGTGGAACCACCCATATTACCATTGGCTTTCACAGAAACCCCTGCCGAACGGCCAGAGAGAGAATTGATGAAGTTGTCACCTTTAACATTATTGAGTTCACTTCCGCTGATTTCCTGGGTAGCATAACCCAAAGATTTCTTTTCGCGTGAAATACCCAACGCTGTTACAACAACCTCGTCAATTTGAAAAACATCTGGATCAAGAACAACGTTAATTGATTTCTGATCACCTAATGCTACTTCTTTTGTGGTCATACCAACAAAAGAAAACACAAGAGCTTTGTGCTCTGGGAGTACCGAAATAGTATATACTCCGTCGATGTCTGTTGCTGTACCAATATGGGTACCTTTTACTACAACAGTTACGCCGGGCATACC
>CANNKD010000021.1 GCA_947505205.1 Bacteroidota bacterium
CACCTCTTCCCATTCCGAACAGAGAAGTTAAGCCTGTCTGCGCCAATGATACTGCAGTGAAATGTGGGAAAGTAGGTCGTCGCCGCCCCCTATCGAAACCCCTCGCTCCTAAGAGTTGAGGGGTTTTTTGATTTAAAGTATCTATTGATTGAATTATCTAACCTCAAAGAATAAACTCAACCTCTTTTAAATCACAATGATGTATGATATTGCCCTCACATTCTAGAATTAGCTGCCCGTAATCGTTTACACCCAGAATCCTGGCGAGACAAACATCTCCCTTATATCGATAATGCTGCCATGTTTCTAAGAGGAATAGTTTACTCAGATATTCAAAGCTAATAAAATGGTGTAAATCAGTTTCTTTCAATTGAACCAACCTGTCGGAAATGGATGATAATACATTATTCAAAATTTCATTTAATTCATACTCCTTGTGAGTGATTTGTGCAAGTGAAACTGGGTTGGGAATTTCTTTTGGAAAATTGACTTGATTCACATTTAAACCAATTCCGATGATCGCCAAATTATATTCATTTGCAATTATTGTATTTGAAATCAAAATTCCGGCAAGCTTTAAATTATTGTAGTAAATATCATTTGGCCATTTGATTTTCAGATTATCAATGGCAAGATATTCTGCTAGTGCATCAATCATTGCAAGTGAAATTGCCTTTGTGAGCATAAACTGCTGGGATGGATGAAGATTTTCAGGTTCTATGGCCAAGCCAACTAATAAATTTTTGGCACGTTCACTATGCCATTTGTTTGTGCTTAAACCAATTCCATCATTTTGAAAATCCGCATAATATACCTTATTCAGTATCGGTTTCCCTTCTGATAAATCATCCTGCATTTTTTTATATACGGAGTCAATTTCTATGAAATGGACAAGTTCAAATTGCGTTTTCATCGTGCCATGATTTTGAATAACAAATGTTCTAAAATATTTCTTTATTTCCGACAAATTGAGAAAGTTAATTTATGTGCCACTGATTTCGATGTGTAATGAACATTATTTTGGTTATTTTTGTTATCTAAATAGACAAGCAAATAATGCGTAAAAAACGATCTGACAGCCCGTCAAATGAAGTGCTGAAGTGCATTATAGAAATTATGCAGGACAAAAAAGCCAGCGAAATTGTTCATTTAAATCTAATGAAAATTCAAGGTGCTGTTACTGACCACTTTGTAATTAGTCATGCAAATTCAAAAACACAGGTTGACGCAATTGCCTCACATATTATGGAGGATTTGCATAAGAATATTGGAGTAAAACCCTATCATTTTGAGGGTTTTGAAAATTCGGAATGGATTTTGATAGACTATGTAGATATCGTTGTACATGTGTTTTTGAATTCGGCCCGCACATTTTATCAATTAGAGGAGTTGTGGGCTGATGCTGAAATAGTTAGGTACGATGATTAATAGGTATTATTACAATAAAATAGTTAAAAGATAGATTTCAGACTGATGAAAGAGGAACAAAATGACAGCCCAAAAAAGGTAAATAAGCCTACTGACACGAATAAACCAAAATTTAATTTTTATTGGATTTATGGTGCCTTAGCTTTAGTTTTTATTGGATTACAATTATTGAATTTTGAGTCGCCAACTGAACCTATCGACAAAGGTAAGTTGATAGATATGCTTCAAAATCAAGATGTTCAGAAGATTAATTTAGTGAATAGAGAGATTGCTGAGATATTTCTAAAACCTGAAAGTAAAGCAAGATACAAAAAGGATGCAAAAGATGGTGGCGGATTAACCGGAAATTTGGGTGGTGAGCAACCTGATTTTTCATTTCAGATTGGTTCGGTGGAACAGTTCGAATCTGATGTTCAACAAGCTCAGGAAGGTAAAACACCCATTATTTACGTGAACAATATAACGCGTAGAAATTGGGGAGGCGATATCATTGGCTGGGTTTTGCCCATTGTCCTTTTGGTGGGTGTTTGGTTTTTTATTATGCGTATGATGAGCCGTGGCGGTGGCGGACCTGGTGGACAAATATTTAATATCGGGAAATCGAAAGCGACTCTATTTGATAAGAATACGAATGTAAACGTCACGTTTAAAGATGTTGCCGGACTGGAAGAAGCCAAGGTAGAAATTATTGAAATCGTTGACTTTCTGAGAACACCCGATAAATATACCAAACTTGGAGGTAAAATCCCCAAAGGGGTTCTTTTAGTAGGTCCTCCTGGAACAGGAAAAACTTTATTGGCAAAATCTGTGGCCGGCGAAGCTCACGTTCCTTTCTTTTCAATTTCAGGATCTGATTTTGTAGAAATGTTTGTAGGTGTTGGTGCCTCACGCGTTAGAGATCTTTTCAAACAGGCCAAAGAAAAATCACCTTGTATAATTTTCATCGATGAAATTGATGCTATAGGTCGTGCACGCGGTAAAAATGCTGCAACCGGAGGTAATGATGAACGTGAAAATACATTGAATCAATTACTTACTGAAATGGATGGCTTTGGCACCAATTCAGGAGTTATTGTGCTCGCTGCTACAAATCGTGCCGATATTCTGGATCGTGCACTTATGCGTGCCGGACGATTCGATCGCCAGATTTATGTTGAACTTCCTGATTTGGAAGGTAGAAAAGAAATATTTGAAGTTCATATGCGGCCATTAAAGCTCGATACAAATGTTGATAAAGTGTTTCTCGCAAAGCAAACACCGGGTTTTTCTGGCGCAGATATTGCAAATGTTTGTAATGAGGCTGCTCTAATTGCTGCCCGTCATGGCGGAGAAGTGATTGCCAAACAGGATTTTATGGATGCAATCGACCGAATTGTCGGTGGTTTGGAGAAAAAGAATAAGATTATTTCACCTTCAGAGAAAAAAGTAATAGCTTTCCATGAGGCCGGACATGCTTCGGTAAGTTGGTTGCTCGAGCATGCTCATCCGCTCGTTAAAGTTACCATCATTCCACGTGGTAAATCGCTTGGTGCAGCCTGGTATTTGCCTGAAGAACGCCAAATCACAACTTATGAGCAGATGATGGATGAAATCACGGCTACGCTTGCCGGTCGAGCTGCGGAGGAGATTATTTTTGGAAAGATATCAACTGGTGCTCTGAATGATCTTGAAAAAGTTACAAAACAAGCTTTTGCCATGGTCACCTATTATGGATTGAGTAAAAAAATTGGAAATGTGAGTTATTATGATTCATCCGGACAAAGTGAATTTACTTTCAATAAACCATTCAGCGAAAAAACCAACGAAATCATCGACGAGGAAATCAGTGAAATGATTGATAAGGCTTATCAAAAAGCATTGAAAATTTTGAGGGAACATAAGGAAGGCCTCACAATACTTGCAACCCAACTTCTCGAAAAAGAGGTAATATTTGGGGAAGATTTGGAGGTAATTTTCGGTAAACGTCCTTGGATAAAAGAAGAGATGGTGGCAAGGAAACCTTTTAATGGGGATTCTGAAATTCAAGTCACTGTTGAGAATCTTCCTGAAGAAAATAAACCGGAAGAAGAGTCCGCTTCAATAACTTAGTATTTTTGTGTATAGATTAATTCGTCTCATTCAATGAAAGAAAGCACTCACCGCGAACAGATACTTACAAAAGTGCGCAATGCGCTCATCGAGAAAACAGAAAATCCTTATACGGATATTGACCTCACCACGGATGTGATGCAAAAAATGGATGATGAAGATGGTCTCGAAATTATCTTTGCTAACGAATTAATTGCTGTTGGTGGTAATTTTATTTATTGTGAGAACGAACAATTTTTCCTTGAAGATCTAAAGGTTTTAATGGCTCAAAAGGCATGGAAATCTATTTGGTGTGTTAGTGATAAAGTTTCTGCAATTCTGGAATCTGGCCAAATTCTGCATCATAATGATGTTATGGATGATTCTGCCGGAGATGTGGTGGGATTAACAAGCTGCGAAAGATTGGTGGCGCGTACAGGGAGTGTGATTGTTTCGGACGTAAACAGCGGATCAAGAAGCGCTTATGCCTATCCTGATGTTCATCTCGTACTTGCCTATACTTCACAGGTTGTTCCATCGTTAAAGGCTGCCTTTCAGGAAATTAAAACTAAATATATTGATGGTTTACCCTCGCAAATCACGGTAATTACAGGTGCAAGCCGCACCGCTGATATCGAAAAAACCTTGGTAATGGGTGCGCACGGCCCAAAAGAGTTATATGTTTTTTTGGTCGATGACCTTTAAGATTTATCTATTAAGTAATAGTATTTCAATCTTTTAAAAGATGAAAGCCCCAATATTTTTTGCGCTGGTTTTGGTTATAGGAATTTCAGTTTCCTGTAAAAAAAATCCTGCAACAAAAAATGATACCTATGGAGCTGTGAGGATGAATATTCGGCATTCTATTTCAGGTAACGATTTCGTTAAAGACACCCTTCAATATGCAAATGTTGCAGGTAATCGCTATTTAATCAGTGAGATACAATGGTTTTTATCAAATGTCATTTTCGAAAAATCTGATGGTACTTTGGTGAAATCCGGTCAAAGCGAGGATATTTATTATGTTGACACAGATATTCCAGAGAATTGTTCAGTCCTGATCTCGAATTTGCCGGTTGGTGATTATAAAAGTATCCAATTTACTTTTGGCTTAGATGAAATTACAAATACATCGTTTCGTTTTGTAAATCCCCCGGAATCTTTTATGTTTTGGCCTGAATATTTGGGTGGTGGTTATCATTATATGAAATTGAATGGTAAGTGGTTGAATACCAATGATGAATTAGCTCCGTTTAATTTTCACCTTGGCATAGGTCAACTTTCCTGGAACAAAACTTTTAATGATACTGATTTCTTTGATTTTGGTTTGGCAAACGCCTATGAACATTGTGAAGGTTTTGCTCCGCCTTTCAAACTTGCCAGAATAAGTCAGTTTGTTCAGAATTATTTTATTAGTTCTCAGGAAATTGAATTTACAATCGTTGAGCAGTCAAATACGACATTTTCACTTGAAATGCAGGTTGATAAATGGTTCGATAGCGATCAGCCTTTCAATTTTGATAGCTGGGGCGGTAGCATTATGCAACAGCAGCCAGCTCAGGAAATGGCTCGATTAAATGGTCAAAAAGTGTTTCGTATTAGTTTGATAAATTAATATTAATGTTCTCGCGATTTAAATACCTCTTCTTATCATTATTTTTACTTTTTAGCGCTTGTACCAACCGACAAGATGATGTAGTTGTTTTTAAACCAACTCCTTACAGTTTTAATATCCCATTTCCGTTTCCAACTGAAATGAATATCCCAGCTGATAATCCGATGACAGTCGAAGGCGTTAAATTGGGTCGGTATCTATTTTATGATGGTCGGTTAAGTGGTCGAACCCAGCCCGATTCTATGATGTGTTGTGCAACTTGTCATATTCAGTCAAATAATTTTGAAGCTGGCATCAATCATCCTATTTTTCATGGTGGTTTTGTCCATGGAATTAATGGGCAGCAGCTTGACCATGTGGTGCTTCCATTGGTGAATCTGGTGTGGAATTTTTCGGGTTACGGATGGAATGGATTTCTTTATCAGGAAAATCAGGATGAAAATTTTCGAAGTATCGAAGATTTCGTTCGCATTGCTGTTACAGCTCAAAATGAGTTGATGGGCGATACCACAAACGTAAAAACCCTTTTTCAACAAATTGACGGATATCCTGAATTGTTTAAGCAAGCTTTTGGAAGTGAAGTTGTTACGTTTGATCATATTGAAAAAGCCATCGCCCAATTTGTAAGATCATTGGTTTCAACTGATTCGCGTTTCGATAAATATATGCGGGGTGAGCTCCAATTAACACCCTCAGAATTGAATGGTTATGTGCTTTTTACAACCGAAAACGGAGCCGACTGTTTTCACTGTCACGGAAGTTCCGGAAATCCATTGTTTACAACACATAAATTTTATAACAACGGTAAGGACACGGTATTTCCAGCACAACCAGATCGGTTTTCGGTTACTGGAGATGAAATGGATCGTGGAGCATACAAAGCCCCAACTTTGCGTAATGTTGCATTAAGCGCGCCTTATATGCATGACGGTCGTTTCAAAACAATTGACGAAGTGATTGATTTTTATTCAAACGGAGTTCAATTAGCAACTTTGATTGATCCATTGATGCATCATGCCATCAGAGGTGGCGTTCAGCTTACTCAATCTGAAAAATCGGATTTAAAGGCATTTATAGTAAGTTTGCAGGATGATAGTTTTCTTTCTAATCCTTATTTTTCAAAACCAAGCTCCTTTCCTGATGAGTAAAATTCTTTATATACCTTACATTTAATCATTTATATATGGCACGTGATATTTTAGCGGTTTTGGTTGGCGTTGTGATTGGAGTTTTATCAATTGGCATTTTTGAATCCGGTATCCATCAGATGTTTCCGGTTCCACAGGAAGTTACACAAGCAATCGAAAATCAGGATTCATTATCGGCTATGGTAAATATGCCTGCCGAACTCCTGCTTTGGATTTTAGCCGCATACGCACTTGGATCATTCATCGGAGGTTTTTCAGCTTCATTAGTTGGGAAAAGATTAATGGTATCTTTGGTGGCTGGCATGATTCTTATGCTCGGAGGTGCCATCAATGTGTTTATGATTCCACATCCATTTTGGTTTATCCTGTCTAGTTTATCAGTATATGTACCAGCTGGTTTGATTGGTGGTTTTTTTGGTCTGAAAATATCTAATTTTAAAATATTTAAATCGAAAATATGAAAAAGAATGTATTAATCTCAATCGTAATGATTATGTTTTCAGTGAGTTCCATGGCTAATGGCAGCTCAGAAAAGTCCATTGTTTCAAAAGAAACTATCCAATTGGTTATCGATAAATTAAAATCGATTTCTGACCAAAGTCAGTTTGAGTGTATTGAAAATGGCGTAACACAGGCAGCATTTTTCTGGACAGTTTCAGACGGATCTGAGTCTGATTTCGTAAAAATGTGTGAAACTTATTCCTCAAAAAATGCTGAGGAACGGACAGCTATGTTTGATCGTATGCAAACCAATCTCGAACTTATGCTTGGAACTTTCAATAAGGTGAGCGTTGGTTTAAAAATCCCATTGCATGTTGAAGAAGGTGAAATCTTACCAATCGATCGCATCTATGGCGGATTCAGTCCGGAAGCACATTTTAGCGAAGATATGTTTGCTAATCAACTGGCTTTCATTACGATACTTAACTTTCCTTTTTATTCTTTGCAAGAAAAGACAGCTAATGCAGCCAAATGGAGTCGACTCGATTGGGCTTATGCACGTATGGGCGATTTATTTAAATCACGCTATCCGGCTGATGTTTTGCAGTTAAACGCTCAAAGATTATCTGATGCGGATGCTTATATCTCTGATTATAACATCTATATGGGAAACTTGATTGACAATAAGGGTAAAACCAGTTTTCCTGCCGATATGAAATTGATCACCCATTGGGGACTACGCGATGAGTTAAAATCTGCTTACGCATTAAAGGACGGACTTGGGAAACAGGCGACTATTTATGAAGTAATGATGCACATAATCAAACAGGATATTCCGGTTTCGGTTATCAACAAACCTGATTATCAATGGAATCCATTTCAAAATAAGGTATTTTCGGATGGAAAAGAGATTGCTTTTGAACAAGAGAAGAATCAGCGCTACCAGGTTTTGTTAAATCTTTTTCATGCTGCACGCGAAATTGATGCCTATTCGCCACATTTCCCGAATTATATTCAGCGGAAGTTTGACGAAGAAATGGAAATTCCAGTGGAAGACGTTGAAAAAATATTTGTTGAAGTCTTGCAAAGTTCTCAATTCAAAGAGGTTGGAAAAGTCATTGAGAAACGTTTAGGACGAAAATTACAACCTTGGGATATTTGGTATGATGGTTTTAAAACGCGTTCGACACTCGATATGAACGTGATTAACAAGGTGTTGAAAGAAAAATATCCTTCAAAATCAGCATTTGAGAATGATCTACCGAATATTTTGATGAAATTTGGTTTTAGCGCAGATTCGGCAGCTTCCATTACTTCAAAAATAACAGTGGATGCTTCGCGTGGAGCTGGTCATGCATGGGGAGCCATGATGAAAACTGATAAAGCACGCTTACGCACCAGAATCGGAGCCGATGGAATGGATTACAAAGGCTACAATATTGCTGTTCATGAATTTGGTCATAATGTTGAACAAACATTATCATTGTATGATGTTGATTATTACATGCTTAACGGTGTTCCTAACACTTCATTTACCGAGGCATTAGCTTTTGTGTTTCAGGCTCGTGATTTAGAATTGTTGGGTATGGAACAAAAAAATGATCAGACAAAATATTTGGAAGCACTTGATAATGTTTGGTCAAATGCCGAAATTATGGGCGTTTCATTGGTCGATATTCAGGTCTGGCGTTGGATGTATGCTCATCCTGATGCAACTTCTGATGATTTGAAAGTGGCTGTGATTCAGATTGCTATCGAAACATGGAACAAATATTTCGCACCGGTGTTTGGTGTAAAAGACAGTCCTATTCTGGCTGTTTATTCTCACATGATTGATAATCCATTGTATTTACCTGCTTATCCAATCGGGCAATTGATTGAATTTCAATTTGGTCAGTATATTTCTGATAAAAATTTCTCAGATGAAATTTACAGGGCATTCACCCAAGGTCGTGTTGTCCCTCAATGGTGGATGAAAGGTGCTGTTGGAAGTGAAATTTCTGCAAAACCAGCCTTGAAAGCTGCTGATGAAGCAATAAAGTTGATGAAGTAATTGAGAAGTGTTGAGCTCATAAAAAAAGCTGCTTCAAATCTGGAGCAGCTTTTTTTATTCTGAATTTATTCTGTCAGTCTCTTGCTTTTCCGTAGCCTTTCATGATTCCACGGGTAGAATTAGCAATAAAATTCAGTATTTCATCGCGATCAGGTGAGGATGGAACGTTTGCTTCAATAAAACTGATCGACTGCGTTACGTTTTTGCCTCTTAAATACATAGTTCGGTAAATATCCTGTATCGCATTGATCCGTTCTTCGCTGAAGCCACGGCGGCGTAACCCTATGGAATTTACACCAACGTACGAAACCGGTTCACGGCCAGCTTTTGTAAATGGAGGTACGTCTTTGCGTACCAAACTTCCGCCTGAAATCATGGTGTGCGCACCAATCTGAACAAACTGATGCACGGCCGCAAGGCCTCCAATAATCGCCCAATTGTCGATGGTAATATGCCCTGCCAATGTGCAGGCATTCGCCAAGATTACATTGTCACCAACAATACAATCGTGTGCAACATGCACATAAGCCATTAATAAACAGTTGTTTCCAACCACAGTTTCCATGCTTGCTTTTGTTCCGCGGTTGATGGTAACAAATTCACGAATAGTTGTGTTATCTCCAATGCGGACGATCGTGTCTTCACCGGCATATTTTAAATCCTGTGGGATGGCTGAAATCACCGCTCCAGGAAAAATGCGGCAGTTTTTTCCAATTCGTGCGCCTTCCATAATGGTTACATTGGAGCCAATCCAGGTGCCTTCTCCGATAATTACATTTCTTTCAATGTTTACAAAAGGCTCAATTACTACATTGCTTGCAACTTTTGCTTGCGGATGTACATATGCTAAAGGCTGATTCATGCTTCTGAATTTTAATTTGTTATTGCTTTTTGGCAATCTGTGCCATGAGTGTTCCTTCGGTAACAATTTTGTTGCCAACGTAGGCAACGCCACGCATATTGCAAATGCCGCGACGAATGGGGGAAGTTAACTCCAATGAAAATACAAGCGTATCACCAGGTACAACTTTATGTCGGAATTTTACATCATCAATTTTCAAGAAATACGTGATATAATTTTCAGGATCTGGAACTGTATGAAGGACAAAAATTCCTCCAGTCTGTGCCATCGCTTCCACCATCAAAACGCCTGGCATTACTGCCTCTTGTGGAAAATGTCCAACAAAAAAAGGTTCATTCATCGTTACGTTTTTTACGCCAACGATGAATTCCTCTGAAATTTCCATGATTTTATCAATCAACAAAAATGGTGGACGATGAGGCAATATCTTCATGATCTGCATGATGTCGTAAACGGGATCTTTGTAAAGATCAAATGGAGGTAATTTAATCATAATTATAAGTTTTTCATTTGCTGTTTGATCAATTTTGCAAATTCAGTATTTGAATAATGCCCTGGTTTAGTAGCTGTTACATGACCTTTAATTGGAAGTCCAACCAAGGTTAAGTCGCCAATTACGTCTAAAAGTTTATGCCTAGCAGGTTCATTTACAAAATGCAGGTCAAGATTATTTAAAATGCCTTCTTCTTTAACGACAACTTTAGGTTTATTAAAAAGATCGGCCAATCTGTCCAATTCTTCCTGACCGACTTTTCTGTTCACAAAAACAATAGCGTTGCTTAAATCTCCGCCTTTGATCAGGTTGTTTTTCAATAGAAACTCAAGTTCATGCAGAAAAACGAAGGTTCTGCAAGGCGAAATTTCTTGTTTGAAATCTTTAAGATCATGTAATTGAGCATATTGTACATTCAAAACTTCAGTACCATAATCAATTTTCACATCAATTTTAAAAGTGTCGCAAGGAATAATTTTCAGTTCAACGCCTTTGTCTTCGTCTCTGAAAACTATTTCTTTATCAATGACAAGATAATTTCTTTCGGCAATCTGTTGAATTATTCCGGCTTGTTCAATTGCTTCAACAAAATATTTGGAACTGCCATCTCTGATAGGAATTTCATCCATATCCAACTCAATCAAAACGTTGTCAACACACAAACCTGTCAGTGCTGCAAGCACATGCTCCATGGTGAAAACAATAGCGTTATTTTCAGCAATGGTTGTGCCGCGCGAAGTATCAATTACGTTGTCAACAGATGCATTTACAATCGGTTGACCAGGTAAATCGATGCGTTTAAACTTTATGCCATGATTTATGGGTGCCGGAACAAAGGTGATGCTTCCTTTTTGACCGGTGTGCAAACCTGTGCCATGAACACTAATTGAAGTTTTAAGCGTATGTTGGTAATCAATCATATTATAAGCCAGATAAGATTTTTTGTCCTTTAATCAGCCGACAAAAGTAAAACATTTACAATTATCCGGACAGGAAAATCATTCAGATAGCTTTACAAGCTTATTTTCAAGCTCTTGAACTCTTTTTGATAGCTGATCTAATCTCCTTAAATGGATGAAAGTTCGTTTTGCTTCTCCAATTGGAACAACCGGTGAACCCATCCAAATCATATTTTCTTCTTTCAGGCTTGAAGCAACGCCTGATTGAGCTGCAAGTTTCACGCCATCAGCAATTGTTAAATGACCGGCGAGGCCAACTTGTCCTCCTATCATGCAGTTTTTTCCAATTTTTGTTGAGCCGCTTACCCCTGTTAAGGCTGCGATTACGGTATTATCGCCAATCTCAACATTATGCGCAATTTGAATAAGGTTGTCGAGTTTGACGCCTTTGCGAATAATCGTTGAGCCCAAGGTTGCCCTGTCAACAGTTGTGTTTGCGCCAATCTCAACATAATCCTCAAGCACCACATTTCCATTTTGAGGTATTTTTTTATATTGATTGTCGGCTTGTGGCGCAAATCCAAAACCATCACTTCCTAATACAACACCAGCATGAATGGTGCATGATCTCCCAATAATAGTTTCGGCGTATATCTTGGCTCCCGGAAATACAATTGTGTCGTCGCCGAGCGTGCAATCATCTCCAATATAAACATGGGGATAGACTTTGACATTTTTCCCGATCGAGACGTTTTCTCCGATTGAAACAAATTCGCCCGCATAAAAACCTTCTCCATAAGTGGTTGAAGAAGCGATGAAAGCCAGTGAACTGACGCCTTTTTTATCGTTTTTGTATTCTTGATACATCTCAAGTAATTGAGCGAAAGCTAAATAGGCATCCGGAACCCGGATTAAGGTGGATTTTACCTGTTTTTCAGAAACAAAAGTTTCATTCACAATCACAATTGATGCATCGGTTGTATAAATATATGGCGTGTATTTTGGATTGGCCAAAAAACTGAGTGTTCCTTTCGTTCCTTCTTCAATTTTTGCAAGTGTAGAAACCATTTCATTTGGGTTTCCTTCAATTGTACCGCCTAAAAGGCTGGCTATTTGTTGAGCGCTAAATTCCATTATTATGCTTTTTAAAACTTGCTGCAAGATACAACAATTCTAGTTTTAGTAGCTTTGGTTGTTTAAATCTTTGATAGACATCTTGATTATAAATAAGTTATACTAAAATGGTTTTTGAAAAGGATTATTTCTCTACAACTTTAAAAACAACAGCATAAATCGCGTTAGTTGTTGCGCTTTGCTTTTTAGTTAGCGAAAGTGTGATTGAGTTTTCTGAGGTATTCCATTTTACAACATCGTCGTCTAAACCTAACATGTTGATTTGTGCTTTTTCACCTGGAATAAAGCCATTTACCTTAATTTTTGATGGGAGTATTTCGCCTTCATCAAGCAAGTAAATAATATAAACAGAGCCGTCTTTTCCTTGTGTGAATCGAAGTTTATTATCGAAATATGGAGCAATTGGTCGAGTATTGTAAATGGCATCACCATGAAATTTTAGCCAATTTCCAATCTCTTCTAAGCATATATATGCATCGTCATACCAAGTTCCATCAGGTCCCGGACCAATATTAAGTAATAGATTTCCACCTTTGGCAACAATATCGCAAAGTAAGTGAATTACCTTTCGGCTTGGCATCATTTCAGCATCAAAAGAGAACGACCAACCACCTCCAAGAATCATACATGATTCCCAAGGGTATGGGAGCATTCGATCCGGAACATGATTTTCGGGAGTTAAATAATTCTGATTTTTCCCAACAACTGCGCGATCCACAACAATAACTTCTGGTTGTTTTGTGCGAATTTTTTCAACCAATTCATCCATATTTATGTCTTGGTTTTGCATCTTTTTTATCTGAAAACCATTGATATGGGGCGTTTCTTCTTTAACTTCAATTTTTTGAACCTGACCACCATCAAGCCATAGAATGTCAAGTTTTCCGTAATTGCTGCATAGTTCCATGATTTGATTATGGGTGAATGTTTTGAAGTTGTTCCATTTTTCGGGATAGTTTTTTAAACTATAATTTGGATTTCGGTCAAAAGGAGGAAACTGTTGCCACCAATAATCATTGTTGTGCCAATCGGGTTTTGAAAAATAGGCTCCAACCCATAATCCTTCCTTGCGAAAAGCATCAAAAATGGCTCTGGTTACATCGGATTTTGGATTGGTGTGAAATGAACAATCATTTGAAGTAATCTTATAATCAGTGTATTGTGTATCGAACATGCAAAATCCATCGTGATGTTTGGTGGTAAAAACAACATATTTCATTCCTGCATTTTTTGCTGCTTTCGCCCATTTCTCAGGATCAAATTTTGTTGGATTGAAAGTCTTTCCGAGGTTTTCATACTTTTTTTTATAGGCAAAATAATCTTTAACCGTGTCAGGAACGCACCAAGGTTCATCTTCTGGACAAATAGACCACGATTCAACAATACCCCACTGACTGTAAGGTCCCCAATGCATCAGCAACCCAAATTTGATATCTTGCCAATCTTCAATTCGCTTTTGTATCAACGGATCGGGGTCAGGAATATAGGTTTGTCCTTCGTATTGTGCTGATATTTTTGTAATAGTAAGCGTGAGTAGTGCGGTTAAAAGCAGAAATGATCTCATAAATTATTGTTTTACAAATAAGTTGCCATCTGAAAATTTTATTCCAACAAACCCTTCTGAAATAGAATAAAAGATTGAATCAGGATGCATTCTGTCACTAAAATTAATACTCACAACAGATGTAAAAATATTATAAAACGTTTTATCTCTAAGTGTTAAAGTATCATGATAAAGGTTCCAACTTCGTGCAGAGTCTTCCATATTGTTGATAGGGAATTCATTAAAAATGATATTTTGTATTTTTCCCTGCAATGGCTGATCACTCCATGAGAACGTAAGATTTGTTGGTGGTTTATTTATCAAAGAATCGAGATTTAATATTAAACTTATATGTAGATACGAATCCATAAAATCGGATCTAAATGTTGTATTGTCAGAAAATTCTACAACATAAAAGTCCTGACAACAATCAGGGCATCCGTCTATTCGAATTGTATTTAATGATCTGCCACTTCCTTTGTATATGATTGTATTATTGTTATTATCCACAAAATATAATGATTCATTTCCAATATACGGATTTGCGTTGCGATCAGCTTGGGGAAAGTTAATATGACCTAATTCTTTATTGTCACAACAGCCCCATAATAGAATAAGAAGGATGATAATTAGTGAGTTATTCGACTGGAATCTCATATTATACAGGATTGAGTTTCGAATCGTAAGTAGCTTTTTTCATAGTAATAATAAACTGGGTTTTCGAGTGCGTAATTCTCTAAAAAGAGAGAAATTACTCTCAAAGCTAACAATTATTTGTTTAAGGCAAGTAAATAAAGAAATTTTGTTAGTTGATGGTAAATTTATTCACATTGAAATTCAGTGTGTTATTGCAGATATTGGTCATTATATTTCAGATTAGACATGTGCCTTTGTCTATAAAAGCTATTTCTTTGATTTTATGATCGAAAAAATCCACTTGAATGTCATTACAAAGAGTAGTGCAATGAAACCAATTGCAAGGCCAGCTAACATATCGCGCAACAGTGAAGGAATTACTTCGAAATGATGATGAAACCAATTGATATGATGGTTAAATATTCCACCAGAAACCAAAAGCAAAGCAATAGTTCCAATAATAGAAAGCATATTCACGATTTTTGGTAGTGCACTCACCAAAAAGTTACCGATATGAAACAGGATTCCTTTTTTATCACCACTTATATTTATGAGTCGCAAACCAGCCTCATCCATTCGCACTATGAGTGCTACCAATCCGTAAACACCAACAGTTGCGGCAATGGCAATAATACTCACTACAAATATTTGTGTGTAGATCCCTTTTTCGATAACCGTTCCAAGGGCAATAATTACAATTTCGACTGATAAAATAAAATCGGTTAAAATGGCTGATTTTATTTTCTTTTTTTCTAATGTTAAAATTTCTTCTTCGGTATAATTGATTTGAAGATTGCTTTGGTGATTCGATTTTTTATGAAAAAAATAATGGACAATTTTCTCAACACCTTCAAAAGCAAGATAAACACCACCAGCAATGAGTATCCAGATCACAACCTGTGGTGCGAACGAACTTAAAACAAAGGCAATGGGTAAAATAATAAGTTTGTTTAATAGTGAACCTTTTGTAATAGCCCACAATACCGGCAACTCGCGCGATGAGGCAAAGCCTGAGGCTTTTTCGGCATTCACGGCTAAATCGTCGCCAAGTACACCGGCTGTTTTTTTTGCAGCAATTTTACTCATTACGGCTACATCATCAAGCAGTGCAGCTATATCATCGAATAAGGCAAAAAATCCAGAAGCCATTTGAGTTTTTTTTACAAAGCTAAACAAATGCATGAATTTACTTCGAAATGCAAGTTAAGAGCGGTTATTTTCCTTAAAAATTTGCTGTAATATTATCGTTTAGGTTTAACTTTTTTTAACGCCATCATTTTTTCAGGTTAATATACCTTTGCTCACCAAAAAATAAGCAAATTTTTTACCATGATAACAACAGATATCAGAGAGTTGAACGAGCGAATCCAGCTCGAAAGTCAGTTTATCGACCTTGTGAATATGGAAATGAGCAAGGTGATTATCGGTCAGAAATCGATGACCGAAAGACTGTTAATAGGTCTTTTGGCCAATGGTCACATCCTGCTTGAAGGAGTGCCTGGTTTGGCTAAAACATTGGCTATTAAATCATTGGCTAATGTAATTAAGGCTGACTTCAGCCGCATTCAGTTTACGCCCGATTTGTTGCCTGCCGACTTGATCGGAACCTTGATTTACAGCCAGAAGAAGGAAGAATTTGTTGTTCGCAAAGGGCCAATCTTCGCCAACTTCATTTTGGCTGATGAAATCAACCGTTCGCCTGCCAAGGTGCAAAGTGCTTTGCTTGAGGCAATGCAGGAAAGACAGGTCACCATTGGCGATCACACTTTCAAATTGCCCGATCCATTTTTGGTAATGGCAACCCAGAACCCGATTGAACAGGAAGGAACTTATCCGCTTCCTGAAGCTCAGGTGGATCGTTTCATGTTGAAGGTTGTCATCAACTATCCAAAAAAGGAAGAAGAAAAACTGATTATGCGTCAGAATATCACCAACGAAATTGCACAAACCATGAGTGTGATTTCGATTGAAGATATCATAAAAGCACGTAGCGTGGCTCGTGAGGTTTATCTTGATGAGAAAATTGAAAACTATATCACTGACATCGTATTTGCATCTCGTTATCCGGGTCAATACCGTCTAAAACGCTTCGAAGGTTTGATTTCATTCGGCGGTTCGCCACGTGCAAGTATCAACCTGGCATTGGCTTCCAAAGCTTATGCCTTTATCAAACGCCGTGGTTACGTAATTCCTGAAGATGTTCGTGCCGTTGCGCATGACGTATTACGCCATCGCATTGGTTTAACTTATGAAGCTGAAGCTGAGAATATTACAAGCGAGGAAATAATTAATGAGATTTTGAACACGATTGAAGTGCCTTAATAAGTGCAAAGTGCAATGCGCAGCACATAAAGTGCTGTCACTGATGCACTCGAAGTGACATTCTGTACTTATTCAAAATTATTCAGGTTATTTTATATCGTTGGGAAATAGCTAAAAAAACGCAAAATAATTATGTTGAGCTCCGTTGATTCGGCAGATATTTTTAAAAAGGTTCGCAAAATCGAGATCAAAACACGCGGATTATCGAACCAGATTTTTTCTGGTCACTATCATAGTGCCTTTAAAGGTCGTGGTATGGCATTCAGCGAAGTACGTGAATATCAATATGGTGACGATATTCGTAATATCGATTGGAATGTCACGGCTCGATTTAATCATCCATACATCAAAATTTTCGAAGAAGAACGCGAACTCACTGTGATGTTGGTGATCGATGTTTCGGCTTCAAATGAATTTGGAACCTCCAAGCAACTTAAAAAGATGCTGGTTGCCGAACTGGCTGCCGTATTGGCTTTTTCTGCCATTCAAAATAATGACAAGGTGGGCGTGATTTTCTTTAGTGATCAGGTTGAAAAATTTATTCCTCCCAAAAAAGGGACAAGCCATATATTGCGCATTATCCGTGAAGTAATCAGCTTCGAACCGACTCATCGAAATACGAACCTGAATGAGGGTTTGAAATTCCTTACGAGTGCCATTAAAAAACGTTCGACCACTTTTGTGATCTCGGATTTTATCTGTGATGATTTCAGTAAAACCATGGGTATTGCGGCTCGCAAACACGATTTGGTTGCTCTTAGGATAACCGACAGGCGTGAAAATGAACTGCCTTCCATTGGTTTGGTCAAATTTCAGGATGCGGAAACGGGCAAACAACATTGGGTTGATACTTCAAGTGCTGATTCGAAGGCGTTTTATGCATATTGGATTTCTAAAAAGACCGAAGAACTGAATAACGTTTTTGTCAAAAGTGGTGTGGATAACGCCTTGATTTATACCGATGAAGATTATGTGAAGCCGCTTATGAAATTGTTTAAGAAAAGGGAGGCGCGCCAATGATCAGGAAAATATTCATAATTGTTTCATTGATTGCTGTTTTTACAGTTTCAATATTGGGAACAATTCAGGCTCAAACTGTTGAAACTTTGAGTACGTTGAGTAACGACTCTTTAAAAATTGGCCAGCGTTTGGTTTATGAGTTAAATTTGAAAGCTCCGGAAGGATTTGAAGTTGAATGGCCGGTTTGGCCTGATACACTTGCCGGGAAAATCGAGATTTTGTCTCAAAGTAAAGTTGAAAAAATACCAATAGACGATAAAGGCAATATTCATTTGAAGCAGAAAATTGTCATCACTTCGTTTGATGAAGGTTCAAAATCGATAGCCGGTTTAAAATTAAGATTTAAGCCGAAAGGAGACACAACTCACTATTTCGCACAGACAAATCCTGTTTTTTTTCAGGTTTTTTCTGTTGCAGTTGACACGGCTCAGGCTTTCAAGCCTATTATTGGCCCAATCAAAGAGCCTATTACTTTTATGGAGATTTTGCCTTGGATTTTGGCAATCCTGGGTATAGTGATACTGATTTACGGTATATTTTGGTATCTGAAACGCCGCCAGAAAATTATTCCTGCATTCAAAGCTTTTGCGAAACCGCAGATTCCGGCGTATGTTGTGGCATTGGAAAAGTTAGAAGAATTAAGGTATCAAAAGCTGTGGCAGGCAGGTCAGATTAAGGAATATTATACAGCTCTGACAGACATTGTACGCGTTTATATTGAAGATCAATTTGGTGTGAGTGCAGTTGAAATGACAACTGAGGAAATATTGGATGGCATCAAACATTTGAATATTAATGCTTTGGCAGTGAATAAACTAAATGAAGTGCTTCATCTGGCTGATTTCGTGAAGTTCGCCAAAGCCAACCCAAGTCCGGTTGAAAATGATATCTGTTTGAATCATTTAGTCGATTTTGTCAACGAAAGTCATCCGTCAGTGGCTGTTGAAATAGAAGTTGTTGCTTCGCAAACAGAAGTAAATCAGGAGGTTATATGATGGACAGAATAGTTTTTGCCAACCCTGATTATTTGTACCTTTTGTTATTGGTTATTCCATTAATAGTATGGTATTATTTTCGTCATTCGAAACAACAGGCTTTTCTTCAAACTTCCGATGCAAGCATGTTCGTGCACAGACCAAAAAACTGGAAAGTTTATTTGCGTCACAGTCTTTTTGTTTTGCGAACCTTGGCGATAGCAGCTTTGATTGTTGCCATAGCTCGTCCGCAAAGCAGTTCATCAGGTCAGCAGATTACAATAGAAGGTATTGATATTGTGTTGTCTTTGGACGTTTCAGGAAGTATGTTGGCGCGCGATCTAAAACCTGATCGTTTGGAAGCATCAAAAAATGTGGCTGCCGATTTTATTAAAAGTCGCCCGACAGATCGAATAGGATTGGTTATCTTTAGTGGAGAATCGTTTACGCAGGTTCCGCTAACGACCGATCATGCCATATTATTGAATATGCTCGATGGAATCAAAAGTGGCATGATTGACGATGGAACCGCACTCGGCGATGGTTTGGCGACAGCGGTTTCACGTTTGAAAGACAGTAAAGCTATTTCCAAAGTGGCGATTTTACTGACAGATGGAGTGAATAATGCCGGAGCCGTTGATCCGGTTACTGCCGCCGAAATTGCCAAGGTTTTTGGAATACGCGTTTATACAATTGGTGTAGGGACTTATGGAACAGCACCTTATCCGGTTCAAACACCATTTGGGATTCAATTACGTGATATGAAGGTTGAAATTGATGAAGCTTTATTGCAGGATATTGCCCAACGTACTGATGGACGTTATTTTAGGGCTACTTCCAATGAAAAACTTTCGGAAATTTATCAGGAAATCGATAAACTTGAAAGATCAAAAATTGATGTCACCGAATTTAAACGGAAACATGAAGAGTATCTGCCCTTGGCATTCTTTGCTTTGGGCTTGCTTTTGTTCGAGTTTATTTTGCGAAATACTTATTTGAGGTCGATTACACAATAACCGGAGTCATGCAGAACGAGATATTAAAATTTGAACGTCCAGATACTTTATACGCTTTGTTGCTGATACCTGTTCTTCTGGTGGCATACTTTTTGGTGTTACGTTTACAGAAAAAAAGTTTACAAAAATTTGCAGATCAGGAGTTTATAAAGTATTTGATGCCATTGAAATCGGTCGGAAGACCATGGGTAAAATTGATATTTTACTTTTTCGCGATCGCTTCAATTGTTTTTGGGATTGCCAATTTGCAATCAGGTGCAAAAATGGAGGAGGTAAAACGTGAGGGAATCGATATTTTCATAGCGATGGATGTTTCTAATTCTATGTTAGCCGAAGATATTGCGCCAAACAGACTCGAACGATCGAAACAAGCTATCTCACGATTAATTGATAAGTTGGAAGGCGATAGAATCGGTATCATAGTCTTTGCCGGAAAAGCGTATATCCAGCTTCCAATCACCACTGATTATGCCGCCGCACGATTATTTCTTTCAACGATCAATACCGATATTGTGCCTTCCCAGGGAACTGCAATCGGTGAAGCAATCGAAATGGCCATGAGATCATTCGACGAAAATGAACGAAACAAAGCTATCGTTGTCATTTCGGATGGCGAAGATCACGAGGAAAATGCGATTAAAATGGCTGAGGAAGCGGCTAAAGCCGGCATCAGTGTATTCACGATTGGAATGGGTTTGGCAGATGGTGCGCCAATACCCATGTACAATGAATACGGTAAAAAAACCGGTTTCAGAAAAGATAAATCCAATACAACCGTTGTTACCAAGCTGGATGAAGGAATGATGCAGCAAATCGCTCAGGCCGGAAACGGTTTTTATGTTCGTGCCAACAATACACGTTCGGGTTTGGAGACAATTTTAACAGAAATAAATAAACTGGAGAAATCGGAGATTGATTCTAAAATCTATACTGATTACGAAAATAGATTTCAATGGTTTTTGGCTGCTGCCATCATCTTTTTATTAGCGGAGTTGTTGACGACTTCACGCAAGCGCACATGGGAATCGAAAATTAACCTATGGAATTAAAAATGTTCAAGATGAAAGTTAGTTGGATTACTTTACTATTGTTATTGATCGGGTTCAATGTCTTCAGTCAGAATGATAAAAAGCTGATTCGCGAAGGCAATAAACTCTATGATAAAGGTGTTTATGACGAGGCAGCAGTGAACTATCAAAAGGTAATTGATCAGAATCCCGTGAATGAAAAAGCAGTTTTTAACCATGGTGGTGCCATTTATCAGCAAAAAAACTACGAAGAGGCTACCAAGGATTTTTCGAAAGTAGCTGATATGAGCAAGACACCCGAAACTGAGGCAAGTGCACAGTATAATCTTGGAAATAGCTTAATGAGTCAAAAAAAATACCAGGAAAGTATCGACGCATATAAGAAATCGCTTCGTGCCAATCCTGAAAGTGAAGATGCGCGGTATAACCTCGAATACGCTCGTAAAAAGCTGATACAACAGCAACAACAACAGCAAAAAGATCAGGATAAGAATAAAGATCAAAAGAAAGATCAGAAACAAGATCAAAAAAAGGACGATCAGAAAAAAGACGATCAAAATAAAGATCAGCAGAAACAGCAGGATCAAAAGCAAGATCAAAAACAAGATCAGAAGCAGCAACAACAAAAACAGCCGCAAGAGTTATCGAAACAAGATGCTGAGAGAATGTTGCAGGCGCTTCAAAATCAAGAGAAAAAGACTCTCGAAAAGCTGAATGATCAGAAAGTGAATGCTTCGGCAAAAGCAACGAGTGAGAAAGACTGGTAATAATAATTGAAAAGAAGGCATATCTTTGTACGATGGTAATTGCGAAAAAATATTTGTATCAATTTATATATCAGATTGTTATCCTTTTATTATTGGCAATACCCCAATTGGTCACTGGTCAAAATATCAGTCTGAAAGCATCCTCTCAATCACAGGTTGACGTTGGTGAGCAGTTTCAGATTGTGTATGAATTAAATGCCGAGGGCAGCGGTTTTAAAAATCCCGATTTTGGTGGATTACGTGTTCTTACTGGCCCAATGAGTTCGACCAGTTCAAGTGTGCAAATCATTAACGGTCAGGTAAGTAAATCCTTTACTCAGTCTTATACATATATTGTTGTTGCTTCGCAGGCAGGTACAATATCAGTTTCACCGGCTTCCGTAATTGTTAATGGAAAACAATACATATCAAATAAACTATCCATTATAGTGCAGGTTGCGAATCAGTCAAATGCGACACAAGGAAGTTCGGGTTCAAAAAGCGGTACAACAACAGTTAATTCTTCAAATGATAAAGACGTGTATTTGAGGGCAATAACAGATAAAAAGAACATCATTCAAGGTGAGCAAATTATTGTAACCTATCGAATTTACACACGTGTACCCATTTCAGGTGTAAATGTGAGTAAATTATCAGCCTTTACCGGTTTCTGGATGAAAAATTTATTAGATGAAAATGCTCCGCTTAAACAGACAACAGAACGTATCAATGGTGACGAATATGTGGTGGCTGATATCAGGAAAGTGGCGTTGTTTCCCCAGCAATCTGGCAAACTGACCATTGAACCCATGGAGCTGGAATGTATCGCGCAACTGCAAACGACTTCAGAAAAAAAACGATCGCGCGATCCTTTCGAAAGCTTTTTCAATGATCCATTCTTCAATAGAAATGTTCAGAATGTTCAAAAAAGACTTGTTTCTGAAGCATTACAAATAACAGTTAATCCGCTTCCTGTTTCAGGACAAACGGTAGATTTTAAGGGCGCTGTTGGTCAGTTTGGTTTACAAAGTGCTATTGATCGCACTAATGTGAAGTCGAATGAGGCGGTGAATATATCCTTTACAATCACCGGAACTGGAAATCTTGAGCTGATTGATTTTCCAAGACCAGTTTTTCCTCCGGATTTTGAAGTTTATGAACCCAAAACTTCTTCGCAGATCAAGACTACTGCAAGCGGTATTGCGGGTTCAAGAAAGTTTGAATATCTATTTATCCCTCGTGTTCACGGAGATTTTAAAATTCCAGCTGTGGATTTCACCTATTTCGATCCTAATAAAAAAGCATATGTAAGCTTACATTCCGACGATTTTGCGCTGCATGTTGAAAAAGGCACCAATGATGAATCAAAAGATGCGGTGTATGCTGCCGGACAGGAAGGCATTCGATATCTTGGTTCAGATATTCACCATATTAAAACTGGAAATTTATATATCACCAAAAAAGGAGATTTCTTTTTCGGATCAACGATGTATCTGTTGACGATTTTCTTTGCTTTCGTATTCTTTGGACTGGCAATTTACTTTACAAAAAAACAGGACAAGCTGAATGCAAATCAATCGTTGGTGCGTTATCGAAAAGCAACTAAAATCGCGCGAAATCGTTTGAAAGCAGCGTTTAGCCTGATGAAACAGAAAACCCAGAATGAGTTTTACAACGAAATGTCGCAAGCATTGTGGGGATATATAGCAGATAAATTTATGATCAGCCGCGCTGACCTATCGATCGACAGCGTTAAAAATGCCTTGGTCGAAAAAGAAACCCCTGAAGAGTTGGTTGAACAATTTGTTGAAACACTTAATAAATGCGAATACGCACGTTTTGCGCCAGGTGATGCCGGTAAAAAAATGGAAGAACTTTACCAGCTTGGCATTGAGGTAATTACAAAAGCTGAGCGACTGATTAAATAGTTAGGAAGATGAAAAGCAAATATCTTAGTTTTGGATTTGTTTTGTTTGTGCTCATAATCTGGGTTTCAAACGCAAATGCATCCATGCTTGAAAATAAAATTCTTCAGGCCAATTCATATTACACTTCTGCCAAATACGATTCTGCTGCGGCTCTTTATCAATCTGTTGTAGATGCCGGTTACGAATCATCCGGGCTTTATTACAATCTTGGAAATGCCTATTTCAAGTTGCGCGAAATGCCATTGGCAATTTTATATTTTGAGAAAGCGAAAAAGCTTGCCCCGGCAGATGAAGATATTTTAAAAAACCTTGAGGTAGCAAATACATTGCTCGTTGATAAGATTGAAAAGATGCCTGAATTATTCTTTAAAAATTGGTGGAACGCTTTTTATAATCTGTTCAATGCTGAAGCTTGGGCCTGGATTTCAATCTGGCTTTTACTTATTTCTCTTACTTCAGTTTTCTTTTATATCACTTCATCAAGATTATGGCTTCGGAAAACAGGCTTTTTTAGTGCAATATTATTTTCTATTCTCACTATCGTTAGTTTTGGACTTGCCTCACAACGCTATTATTACACAAAGCAAGTGAATGAAGCAATCATTTTTGTTCCAACCATAACGGTTAAAAGTTCCCCCGGTAGTTCAAGTGTCGATTTATTCGTTTTACATGAAGGCACCAAGGTTAGGTTAATGGATGAAGTGGTTGGATGGAACAAAATCAAGATTGCCAATGGTAGTATTGGTTGGTTACCAAATGACTCATTTAAGGGAATCTAAAATCCAAATTTCTTAACTTTCAACTCAAATCATATCTTGAATAACTTTTTGATGTGTTTGTATCTCATTTCGCTTTATATTTGCTTGAATTTATGCTTTAAAGGTTTATGAACAACTGTTAAAATAAATTCACGGTTTGCTTGTTGCATGTTTGAATAATAAATGTAACTTGTGCCACTATTTAAATAAGATAAAACTGGAATAAAATCTAAATTATCCAATATGAAAAAAAGATCTTTACTTTTTTGTATGCTTTTCATTATCACGCTGTTATCCGGTGAAATTACTTTTGCCGGTGGTGTAAAAGATGGACAGAAAAAGATTGCTGACAACAGCAATTCACCCTCTGCAGAAAGCTATTTGCACAGTTTGAGAGCAAATCAAAAGACCAATTCGTTGAATCCGATCGATCTTGTAAACGCCATTCAGGATGTAAATTCGATGTCGGCAAGCAGAAGCGCCAACCCTTTGGAGTGGACAAGCTTGGGACCTGATAACTTCGGCGGTAAAACCACAGCAATTGTTTATGACAATCGTGATGCCAGTGGAAACACAGTATTTGCCGGTTCAGTGGGTGGTGGTGTTTGGAAATCTGTGAACGATGGCATTACTTGGCAAGCTGTTTCGGATTTGAGTTTGATGGTAAGTTGCATGATTCAACATGCAAATGGAGATATCTATGTTGGAACAGGAGATGGTTTCAATGCTCAAACTTTTAATGGTTTAAACGATTTAGGATATACCACTGGCTTTGTTGGTTCCGGTTTGTATAAATCTTCTGATGGTTCTTCTTTCACTCAAATAAGTTCCACAGTTCCTGTTGTAAATAATAATACTGCTGATTGGGCTTTCATTTCAAAGATCGCTATTAACGCGAACGGTATAATTGTAGCCGCAACTAATTCAGGACTTAAATATTCATCTGACGGCGGTGTAACCTGGTCTGTTACGAAGGATGCTGAAGGTAATGAACTTTCGGCAAACGCTACCGATGTTGAATTTGGCGCAAGTGGCTCGTTGGTTGCAGCGGTGGATAATAAATGTTATATCTCAAAATCAGGTGGATTAGATGCTTTTGTAAACAGATCGACCGGCGATTCAATTTCACTTCCAAATGTAGATGTATTCAGAACTGAGATTGCAATTGCACCTTCTGACGACAATATTCTTTATGCTTCATGTACGAATAGCGTTGGCACACACCTCGGAATTTACCGTTCAGCAGACAAAGGTGATACCTGGGAAGTTATTTTGCCACTTACAAATTCTGTAAACATCTATGGTACGCGTGGCAACTATAACAATACTATAACCGTATTTCCAAACAATGCAAATCGTATTTTAGTTGGAGGTAACAATCTTTGGCAAGGTAAAATGATTGTTGAAGGTGGGCTTTTCTCTTGGGACACAAAGTCAGCCGGATTTGGTGGAGTCTATTATCCACAATACCTGCATATCGGTCAGCAGACCATCTGTTTCAAACCAGGATCATCAAATTCATTTTTTGCAGGAACAGAAGGCGGAGTATTTAAAGGAACTATTTCTGGCGAGGATTTTACTTACACCACCAGTAACAGAAATTATATAACCAGTCAATTTTATACGGTTGCACCATCAGGTCGCGAAAATCGCGTATTAGGTGGCGCTCAGGATCAGGGCACAATTTACATTTCCGGTGAAGCAAATACTACCAAACAAGGCGAAGAACTTTGGTATGGAGGTTTTGGGTTTAATTATTCCGGTCATGGTGGCTCATGCGTTATTTCCACTATTCAGCCTAAAGCATTGGTAATGAGTGCAACAGCCGGACAAATGGAGAGATCTGAAGATTTAGCATTTACGCTTTCAAATCAATTCCTTGGAGCTTCAATGGGGAACACCCAGGCTTTCAAAACGCCAATTGCTTTATGGGAAAGTTACGAAGACCAAAATAGCCGTGATTCAGTTACTTTCAAAGCAAAGAGACAATATCCAAGAGGATCAGTTCTCAAAGTGAAAAGTCATAACTTCGATCATCCGTTTTATTATACGCTACCACTTACTGTAAGTCTTGAAAAAGGTGACACTTTGAGGGTGAAAGATATTGTTTCGACCAAATTATTCATTGCAGTTGCGAACCATGTGTGGATGACAAAGGAATTCCTGAATTTCGCCAAACTTCCTGAATGGTTTGAATTGGCTAATGTTTCGGTTGGTTTCTCAGGAATTCCTCAATCACTTGCCTATTC
>CANNKD010000022.1 GCA_947505205.1 Bacteroidota bacterium
AGTTTGGCAAACTTCAGAATTAATTGTTTTGATCCCACAGCTGCAAATTTCACCGTTGCTTTTTTGTTGGCACCAGTGCCATCAATTTCAGTTATTTTTCCCTGACCAAATTTCTGATGCAACACAGTCATTCCTTCTTTCAGCTCATCGGGTGAAGCCGATTCTATTGATTCGTAAGGTGCCTGAGGTTCTTTCTCAAGTCTTTTGAGATTTGTAAGTGGCTTTTGAGATGCCGGTGATGAATAAGGTTTGTTTTCCTGAAAAGATATTTTCTTTCGTGGTTTTTCGATGTAACTCTGATCTATCTCTTCGATGAAACGACTTGGTTCACACATGGTCGGAGTTCCCCAGCGAAATCGGCTTTCGGCATAGCTGATGGTGAGTTTTACTTCGGCTCGGGTGATGGCGACATAAAAAAGCCGCCTTTCTTCTTCCAGTTCGGCACGTGTTCCTAATGATTGAACCGATGGAAATAGATTTTCTTCAACACCAACTATATATATGTATGGAAATTCGAGTCCTTTGGCAGCATGAATCGTCATCATCAGCACTTTGTCGGTATTGTCATCTTTATCGTTGTCAGCATCGGTAAGCAAGGTAACGTCCTGCATAAATCCGGTTAGGGTGTTTTCTTTGATCGCTTCGCCCGTTTCAATATCAACGTCCGGTTCTTTCTCCGAGAATTCCATGATCGCATTTAGTAAACTCTCCACATTTTCAATACGTTGGATGCCTTCCGGACTGTCGTCTTCCTTTAAATCGGCAACAATGGCAATGGATGTTGTGATATGTTTGGCTAATTCGAAAGCAGTTTTGGTCTTTAACTGAATAGAGAAACTTTTGATTTTGGTGATAAAATCCACTAGTTTCTGGATTAATCCCCGATTGAAATCGTTTTGTAACAAAGTTGGATTTTCAATCAGATTCCAGATACTTATATTATGTTCATTTGCAATCACCTGCAAGCGTTCTATAGAAGTTTTACCTATTCCACGTGCCGGGTAATTGATGATGCGAAGCAAAGCTTCCTCGTCGTTGTGGTTGATCACCAATCGAAAATAACCCAACACATCCTTCACTTCCTTACGGCTGTAAAATGAGAGTCCGCCATAAATCCTGTATGGAATTCCCTGTCGACGCATTGCTTCTTCAATAGAACGTGATTGTGCATTGGTGCGGTAAAGTATTGCAAAACTGCTGTTTGGCAATTGTTTCGACATTTTATGACCAAAAATAGAGTTCGCTACAAGGGTTCCTTCTTCGTTGTCGGAAGATGCCCTGAGCAATGTAATCATCTCACCATTTTCTTTGTCGGTCCAAACGGTTTTCTTAATCTGATCCTTGTTTTGTGCAATCACACCATTGGCAGCATTCACAATGGTTTTCGTGGAACGGTAATTCTGCTCGAGGCGAAACATATGAAGATCAGGATAATCCATTTTAAAGTTTAGAATATTCTGAATATTCGCACCGCGGAAAGAATAAATGCTTTGGGCATCGTCGCCCACCACACAGATGTTTTCGTTCAAGGCTGCAATGCGCTTAATAATAAGGTATTGCGCATGGTTGGTGTCCTGGTATTCATCTACCAACACATATTTAAACTTGTGCTGATATTTATAAAGTGTTTCAGGAAAATCGCGTAACAACAGATTGGTGTTGAAGAGTAAATCATCGAAATCCATAGCGTCGGCACGTTTCAGACGGCTGTTGTACATCTTGAAAATCTCTCCGATCATAGGTTTGCTGGCGCTTTGGTCGGAATTGGTGATTTCGACATTGTTACAATAATCCTGTGCCGAGAAAAGATTTGATTTAGCACTCGAGATTCGGTGAAGCACAAAAGAAGTCTGGTAAACCTTCGGATCGAGGCTGAGTTCCGATGTGATTGATTTAATAAGTTTCTTGGAATCATCCGTATCATAAATGGTAAAGTTTTGCGGATAACCTAACTGATGACCTTCAACACGTAAAATACGCGCAAAAACCGAGTGAAAAGTTCCCATCCAAACATTGCGTCCTTTTTCGCTTCCTACCAGTTCCATGATCCTGTTTTTCATCTCTTTGGCAGCTTTGTTGGTGAAAGTAAGAGCCAAAACAGAAAAAGGATCAACACCATTGTCGAGCATATATGCGATTCGGTAGGTGAGGGCACGGGTTTTACCGGAACCGGCACCGGCGATGATCATGATGGGGCCATCAATCTGCATGACAGCAGCACGTTGAGCTTCATTGAGTTGTGAAAGTAAATCGGACACGGGAAATAGATTTTTGGCAAAAGTACGGTTTTCAGAGGAATTTACACAGATTAAAGCCACAGATTAGCTTCGCTGAGAATAGTTCACGGATTGAGGCCGCAGATTAGCATCACTTACTGAGTTCACCTATCCCGTCAAGTCGTGAGATTGCTTTTGGAGAAATCGCTACATTTACTTTAATAGAAGTAAAGTTGATTTTTAAAGATGGTTAAATCATACATTCTTTCATTATATTGAAATGTGAAATAAAATATTAAGCACTTTTCTTTTTGGTGGTAAACCAAATCTTTTTGAAGATATTATAAAGCTATACCTCTTAAAAATGTAATTATTTGAAATTGAATTATTTAACATGTATAAATACCCTTAATTCTTGAAATAACTCTTCCCGCTTCCAACTTCCAACTTCCAACCTTCGAAAAAATCCACTTATTTTCGTAAATATTTTTATTAAAACGCTTGCAGGATTGAAAAATGTTTTTACCTTTGCACTCCCAATTCGTTGGGAAACATAAAGTAACTGAGAATTACATAGTTAAAGGAACCTGACAAGCTTAAACACTATAGGTTCGAACGCGAAAACCGAAATTCGTTCAAAAAAATAAAGGTTTAGCGTGGTTTAATGACCTTATTCAATATAAGGCTTTCACCTTCCTTCACTATCTCCTCTTATCTATTTTTTGTTTATTTTTCAGAAAAGTTGTTCTTTTCAAAATAAATAGTACTTTTGCACTCCCAAAAACGGGGTAAGTAATAATAAATTAAATAGTAAAAAATGCCTACTATTCAACAGTTAGTTCGCAAGGGACGTCAAAAATTGATTGACAAAAGTAAGTCACCTGCATTGGATTCATGCCCACAGCGTCGTGGTGTTTGCGTGAGAGTTTACACAACTACACCAAAAAAACCGAATTCAGCAATGCGTAAAGTAGCAAGGGTTCGTCTTACTAATGGTAAAGAAGTGAACGCTTATATTCCGGGTGAAGGACATAATTTGCAGGAACATTCAATCGTAATGATTCGTGGTGGTCGTGTGAAGGATTTACCTGGTGTTCGTTATCACATCATCCGCGGTGCACTTGATACATCCGGCGTTGCAGGCAGAAGCCAACGACGTTCAAAATACGGTACCAAACGTCCGAAAGTAAAAGGTGGAGCAGCAGTTGCAGCAGCACCAGCAAAAAAGAAAAAATAGTTTAAGATAAAGAATTTCTAGCAATGAGAAAAGCTAAACCCAAAAAAAGAATCATTCTTCCGGATCCAAAATTCAACGATGTGTTGGTAACGAAATTCGTTAACAATATGATGTATGAAGGTAGGAAGAATGTTGTTTACCAAATTTTCTACGAAGCAATGGAAGTAGTTGGTACAAAATCCGGCGAAGATTGCATCGAAGTTTGGAAAAAAGCATTGGCAAACGTTACACCTGCTGTTGAAGTACGCAGCCGTCGTATCGGTGGTGCCACCTTCCAGATTCCTTCTGAAATCCGACCATCCAGAAAGATGTCTATCGGTATGAAGAATTTGATTGGTTATGCACGCAAACGCCACGAAAAATCGATGGGACAGAAACTTGCCGGTGAAATTCTTGCTGCATATAAGGAAGAAGGATCTGCCTTTAAGAAAAAAGAAGATACACATAGAATGGCAGAAGCCAACAAGGCATTCTCTCATTTTAGATTTTAATTAATAAAATAGCACGAAGTTAAAGATGGCGATTGACCAAAACATAGCACTTAATAAATTGAATTTTACCCGTAATATTGGCATTATGGCCCATATCGACGCTGGTAAAACCACAACTACTGAGCGCATCTTATACTACACAGGTCGTAGCCATAAAATTGGTGAAGTACACGACGGCGCGGCTACCATGGACTGGATGGTTCAGGAGCAGGAACGCGGGATAACCATTACCTCAGCTGCCACCACTGTATTTTGGGATTATAGCAGCGAGAAATATAAAATTAACATTATTGATACCCCCGGTCACGTTGACTTCACAGTTGAAGTTGAACGTTCACTCCGAGTGCTCGATGGCGCTGTTGCCTTGTTTTGTGCAGTTGGCGGTGTTGAACCTCAATCGGAAACCGTTTGGCGTCAGGCAGATAAGTATAAGGTGCCCCGTTTGTGTTTCATCAATAAGATGGATCGCTCCGGTGCCGATTTTTATAGCGTTCTTACACAAATCAAAGAACGATTAGGCTCGAACCCTATCCCACTTCAGATTCCAATTGGAGAAGAAGATGGATTTAAAGGTGTTGTGGATCTTGTCCGTAACAAAGCATTTGTTTGGGACGATAGTTCGAAAGGTGCTGTGATGGTAGAAGTGCCAATCCCAGCTGATCTTATCGACACTGTTGAAGAATACCGTTTGAAACTCTTCGAAAGCGTTGCTGAAGAAAGCGACGAATTGCTCGAAAAGTTTATGGACGACCCAAATAGCATTACTGAAGAAGAAATTATCTATCATATACGGAAAGCTACCATCGAGATGCGTATCTCTCCTGTAATGTGTGGGGCTTCCTTTAAAAACAAAGGCGTTCAGACATTGTTGGATGGTATCATTCAATATTTACCAAGTCCGCTCGATGTAGATGCCGTTCATGGCATCAATCCCGAAACGGAAAAAGAAGAGATGAGAAAAGTGGATCCGTCAGAACCTTTCAGTGCCCTGGCATTTAAAATTGCTACTGATCCATTCGTAGGCCGTATCGCTTTCTTCCGTGTTTATTCAGGCACATTAGAAGCTGGTTCGTATGTTTTTAATTCCTCTACAGGAAAGAAAGAACGTATTTCACGTATCATGCAGATGCACGCAAATAAGCAAAATCCGCTTGATAAAATTGAAGCCGGTGACATTGGCGCAGCAGTTGGATTCAAAACAATTCGCACCGGTGATACACTTTGCGATGAAAATAAACCGATTGTTCTCGAATCGATGACATTCCCTGAACCAGTAATCAGTATCTCCATTGAGCCTAAAACTCAGGTTGATATGGATAAAATGGGCATGGCTTTGGGTAAATTGGCTGAAGAAGATCCAACATTCCGTGTACGTACAGATGAAGATTCAGGTCAGACAATTATTTCCGGAATGGGTGAATTACATTTGGAGATTTTGGTTGACCGCATGAAACGTGAGTTTAAAGTGGAATGCAACCAAGGTCGTCCTCAGGTTGCTTATAAAGAAGCATTGATAGGATCAGCTTCACACCGTGAGGTTTATAAAAAACAAACGGGTGGTCGTGGTAAATTTGCCGATATTCAGTTTAAGATCGGGCCTGCTGACGAAGGTTTTGTAGGATTCCAGTTTGTTGACGAAGTGAAGGGCGGTAATATTCCACGCGAATTTATACCTGCCATCCAAAAAGGTTTTAAGGGCTCAATGAGCAATGGTGTGTTGGCCGGTTTCCCAATGGATAGCATGAAAGTTACATTGACAGATGGATCGTATCATGCGGTTGACTCCGACGCGCTTTCGTTTGAAATGGCAGCACGTATGGGTTTCAAAGAATCATGTCGCAAAGCCAAAGCAATTCTTCTTGAGCCAATCATGAAGGTTGAAGTAAATGTTCCTGATGAATATATCGGTGATATAACCGGTGATTTAAATAAACGCAGGGCAATGGTTCGTGAAATTGGTGCAAAGATTGGAATACAAGTAGTTAAAGCAGACGTTCCCTTATCGGAAATGTTTGGATATGTTACCGTACTCAGGTCACTTTCTTCGGGAAGAGCAAACTCGACCATGGAGTTCAGTCACTACAGCGCAGCTCCTGAGAGTATCGCAGAAGCGGTTGTAAACAAAGCAAAAGGAATTACAAAATAGTTAGTAAACAAAATAATTCTTCAAGTGAATACAAGGATAAGAATTAAATTAAAGTCGTACGATCACAACCTGGTTGATAAGTCAGCCGAGAAGATTGTGAAAACTATCAAAACGACAGGAGCTGTGGTAAGTGGACCAATTCCATTGCCAACAGACAAAAAGATTTACACTGTGCTGCGGTCAACTTTCGTGCACAAGAAATCAAGAGAGCAATTCGAGTTATCCTCTTACAAGAGATTACTCGATATCTATAGCTCAACTTCTCAAACTATCGATGCTTTGATGAAGTTAGAGTTACCAAGTGGTGTTGAAGTAGAAATCAAGGTTTGACCCCACGGGTTCGGACGAGACAATAAAAAAGGATAGTACCATGTCAGGAATACTAGGAAGAAAAATAGGAATGACCAGCATATATGATGGTAATGGGAAAAATATCCCTGTTACCGTAATTGAAGCAGGTCCGTGCACCGTAACCCAAATCAGAACATTGGAGCTTGACGGATACGAAGCTGTGCAGTTGTCGTTTGGAGAAAAAAAGGAAAAGAATACTCCGGGTGCCATGAAAGGCCACTTTAAGAAAGCTGGAACCACACCAAAACGACTCGTGTCAGAGTTTACACGTTTTGAGCAAAGAAAAAGCTTGGGTGAAGTTGTAACGGTAGATGTATTTATGGAAGGCGAATTCGTTGACGTTGTAGGTGCCACTAAAGGTAAAGGTTTTCAGGGTGTAGTTCGTCGTCACGGTTTTAAAGGTGTTGGCGATGCTACCCACGGACAGCACAACAGATTACGTGCACCGGGCTCTGTTGGAGCTTCATCATGGCCATCACGCGTTTTCAAAGGAATGCGCATGGCAGGTCGTATGGGCGGAAACAACGTTAAAATGATCAACCTTCAGATTATTAAGATTATACCAGAAAAGAATCTTTTACTCGTGAAAGGGTCAGTTCCGGGAGCAAAACAAGGATTTTTAAAAATTGAGAGATGGAATTAGTAGTTCATAACATCAGCGGAGAAGCAACTGCAAAAAAAGTGCAGTTGAACGACGAGGTGTTTGGTATCGAACCAAACGACCACGCGATTTATCTCGACACGAAGCAATATCTTGCTAACCAGCGTCAGGGTACACATAAATCAAAAGAAAAGAGCGAACTCAGTGGTAGCACCAAAAAGTTGAAGAAACAAAAAGGTACAGGTTCTGCTCGGTACGGTAGTGTTAAATCACCTATATTTAAAGGTGGCGCACGTATATTTGGTCCACGACCACGTGACTATAGTTTCAAATTAAATAAGAAACTGAAGAGGTTGGCCCGTAGATCGGCATTGTCTTACAAAGCACAAGATCAGCAAATCATCATTTTGGAAGACTTTACCTTTGATACACCAAGAACAAAAAGCTTTCAGAAAATTTTGGATAATTTCAAAATTGATTATACTAAAACATTGTTTGTGATGCCCACAGTTGACAGCAATGTTGTTCTTTCATCACGCAACCTTCAGCGTACAAAAGTTATAACTGTAGGAAGCTTGAATACTTACGATATTTTGAATGCAAGCAAATTGTTTGTTTCGGAAAGTTCGATCAAAACAATAGAAGAGTTACTTGCATAGTTTAAAACATTAAATCGCTCAAAACGATGAAAATCATTGTAAAACCGATAATTACGGAGAAAATGACAGCCATAAGCGAAAAGCTTCATCGGTATGGATTTATTGTGGACAGAGGAGCTAATAAACTTCAGATTAAGAAAGCCGTAAAAGAATTATACGGTGTTGAAGTTGAAGCAGTGAACACAATTAATTATGCCGGAAAGCTGAAATCACGCTTTACAAAAACAGGTGTGATTGCCGGTAGAACAAATGCTTTTAAAAAAGCAATTGTTACTTTGGCTGAAGGTGAAACTATTGATTTTTTTAGCAACATTTAGATAAATGGCTTTAAAGAAATATAAACCAACGACCCCAGGTCAGCGCTTTAAATTAATAAGCGCATTTGATGAAATTACCACAGACACACCGGAAAAGTCATTATTGGCTCCGATGTCGAACACAGGTGGACGTAATAAAGATGGTAAAATGACCATCCGCAATATTGGCGGCGGTCATAAACAGAAATACCGTATTATCGATTTCAAACGCGATAAAGAAGGTATTCCAGCCACTGTAAAGACAATCGAGTATGATCCTAACAGGACATCACGCATTGCTTTATTAAATTACGTTGACGGTGAAAAACGGTACATCATAGCTCCCAATGGGCTCAAAGTTGGACAGGAAGTTGTATCGGGTAAAGGAGTAAGCCCAAGTGTAGGTAATGCAATGTATTTAAGCGAAGTTCCTTTTGGAACCGTTGTACATAACATTGAATTACGTCCGGGACAAGGTGCAAAGATGGCCAGAAGTGCCGGTACATACGCACAGTTGATGTCACGCGATGGCAAATTTGCGATTCTTCGTATGCCTTCAGGTGAAACCCGAATGATCCTTCAAACATGTAAAGTTACCATTGGTATCGTATCAAATACCGATCATAACCTCGAAGTATCAGGAAAGGCTGGCCGTAGCCGTTGGTTAGGTCGTCGCCCGAGAGTGAGAGCCGTAGTTATGAATCCTGTAGATCATCCAATGGGTGGTGGTGAAGGTAGAGCAACCGGAGGGCATCCACGTTCGCGTAAAGGTATTCCGGCTAAGGGTTACAAAACACGCTCGAAGAAAAACTCATCGGACAGGTACATCGTCGAGAGAAGAAAGAAATAGTGATTAACCAGGAGAATTAATTATCAAACAATGAGTCGTTCACTAAAAAAAGGACCATATATCCACTTCAAACTTGAAAAAAAGGTGATGGATAATGTTGAATCAGGCAAAAAAACTGTAGTTAAAACCTGGTCGCGTGCCTCAATGATTGCACCGGAGTTTGTTGGTCAAACTATTGCTGTGCATAACGGAAACAAGTTTATTCCTGTTTACGTAACAGAAAATATGGTTGGTCACAAATTGGGAGAATTTGCACCGACACGTATCTTTCGTGGTCATGCCGGTAAAAAAGATAAAGGTAAAAAATAAAGAAAGAGTTAAGCAATGGGAGCTAGAAAACATAATACAGCCGAGGCAAGGAAAGAGGCCAATAAATCACTTTTTGTGGCCAAAATCGAAAGAGTGCCCACTTCCCCTCGCAAAATGCGCTTAGTAGCCGACTTGGTTAGAGGCATGAAAGTTGAGTTAGCCTTACACGCTCTTCAATTCTCTGCAAAAGAGGCTTCAAACAGGGTTTATAAGCTGTTGCGTTCGGCAATCGCTAACTGGGAAGCCAAGAATGAAGGTGCCAGAATTGAAGATAGCGGATTGTATATTCAGGAGATATTTGTTGATTCGGGAAGAATGCTTAAAAGAGTTCAGCCTGCACCACAAGGAAGAGCACACCGCGTTCGCAAACGCTCGAACCATGTTACCCTGGTTATCGGCAGCAGAACCCGAAAAGAAGTATAAACGCAAGAAGAAATCAGTTAAGATATAATTGAATGGGACAAAAAACGAATCCAATAGGTCTAAGGTTAGGAATCATCAAAGGATGGGACTCCATCTGGTACGGTGGCAGAGATTTTTCAGGTAAACTCGTCGAAGACGATAAAATCAGAAAATATCTGAATGCACGTCTCGGAAAAGCCGGCATATCAAAGATCAACATTGAACGTAGCCTAAAGCTTGTAACCGTTACAATTTCTACAGCCCGACCTGGTATGATTATCGGTAAAGGTGGTCAGGAAGTTGACAAGCTAAAGGAAGAGTTGAAGAAACTCACAGGCAAAGAGGTGCAAATCAATATCAATGAAATCAAGCGCCCGGAACTCGATGCATATATCGTTGGAGCAACCATTGCAAAACAGATCGAAGGTCGTATTTCGTTCCGTCGTGCAATCAAAACTGCCATCACAGCAAGTATGCGCATCGGTGCTGAAGGGATTAAAGTTATGATTTCTGGCCGTGTTGGTGGTGCCGAAATGGCTCGTCGTGAAACATACAAGGAAGGTCGTATTCCTTTGCATACACTTCGTGCTGACATCGATTATGCACTTGTTGAGGCTCACACAACTTATGGGCGCATCGGTATCAAAGTTTGGATCTGTAAAGGAGAAATTTACGGAAGACCTGAGCTGGTGCCAAGTACTGTAGGTGGTGGAATCAAAAAACAGGTTGCGCCAAGTAACAAACCAAGTGGAAATGCTCCACATCAGAGAAGACGTAAGTAAGAATTTTTTTCAATCAAAATCATAAGTAACAATGTTACAGCCGAAAAAGACAAAATTCAGAAGGCACCAGAAAGGTAAGATGAAGGGAAACTCGATGAGAGGAAACCAACTTGCCTTCGGTTCATTCGGTATCAAAACACTCGAAGAAGTATGGTTGACCGGTCGTCAGATCGAAGCTGCCCGTCAAGCGGTTACCCGCTACATGAAACGTGAAGGACAGATTTGGATCAGAGTTTTCCCCGATAAACCTGTAACAAAGAAACCGGCAGAAGTACGTATGGGTAAAGGTAAAGGAGCTCCGGAATATTTCGTGGCACCAGTTTCTCCGGGTCGTATCATCTTTGAAGCCGAAGGAGTGCCTTTAGCGATTGCAAAAGAAGCATTACGCCTCGCTGCACAGAAATTACCTGTTAGTACAAAATTCGTGGTCAGAAGAGATTACGTAGAAGAAAACCTCATAAAGCAATGAAACAAGAAGTTATCAGAGAGTTAAGCACTCCGGATTTGAGCGAACGCCTCGAAGAGGAAGGTAAGCAATTGGTTCGATTGAAACTTAACCATGCAGTTTCACCGCTCGAAAATCCAAACAAAATTCGTGCATATCGCAGAACAATTGCACGTTTGAAAACAGAGATCAGGAAACGCGCGATGGAAGCAAATAATAAAAAAAAGGACTAGTAGAATGATGGAAACTAGAAATCTAAGAAAAGAAAGAATCGGCGTTGTCGTCAGTAATAAGATGAATAAATCAATTACTGTTGAGATTGAACGTCGGGTGAAGCATCCTATCTACGGAAAGTTTGTGAAAAAAACAAACCGTTTTATGGCTCACGACGAAATAAACGACTGTCATATCGGCGATACCGTCCGTATTCAGGAAACACGTCCATTGAGCAAGAACAAATGTTGGAGATTGGTTGAAATAATCGAAAGGGCTAAATAAAATGGTACAACAAGAATCAAGACTTTCAGTAGCTGACAACAGCGGTGCAAAAGAAGTACTTTGCATCAGGGTTTTAGGCGGAACAGGCAAACGTTATGCACGTATCGGTGATCAAATCGTTTGTGCAGTGAAACACGCGATACCAAACGGAACCGTTAAAAAAGGTGCGGTAGTAAAAGCCGTTGTAGTTCGTACCAAAAAAGAAACCCGTCGGAATGATGGATCTTATATTCGCTTCGAAGACAATGCAGTAGTGCTTTTGAATGCTGGCGGTGAAATGGTTGGAACACGTATTTTCGGACCCGTTGCCCGTGAGCTTAGAGAGAAACAGTTTATGAAAATCGTTTCGCTTGCTCCAGAAGTGCTATAATTAAATAAGGAATCAGAATTATGAACAAATTGCACATAAAAAAAGGCGACAACGTTATCGTAACAGCCGGTGATCATAGAGGCGACAAGGGAAAGGTTCTTGTGGTTGATGTGGAGAAGAACAGAGCCATCGTTGAAGGTGTCAACCTTGTTTCGAAACACACCCGCCCCAATGCCAAAAACCCACAAGGCGGTATTTTAAAGCAAGAAGCACCCGTACATGTATCAAACCTGAAGATCATTGATTCAAAAGGAAAACCTACACGTATCGGTCGTAAATTAGACGAAAAGACAGGAAAATCAGTGCGTTATTCAAAAAAATCAGGGGAGGTAATTAAGTAATGAACTATCAGCCCAGACTAAAAGTACAATACAAGAGCGATGTCGTGCCTGCGCTCCAAAAACAGTTTAATTACAAAACTGTGATGCAGGTTCCACGTTTAGTGAAAATTTCGCTCAACCAAGGAATTGGTGCAGCGTTGACCGATAAAAAACTTATCGATTACGGTGTAGATGAAATGACTAACATCTCAGGACAAAAAGCGGTTCCAACAGTATCGAAGAAGGATATTTCCAACTTTAAATTGCGCAAAGGAAATCCGGTTGGCGTTCGCGTCACCCTTCGTGGCGATAAGATGTATGAGTTTCTTGAAAGACTGATTGCCGTGGCTTTACCACGTGTGAGAGACTTTCGTGGTATCAATGACAAAGGATTTGATGGACGTGGTAATTACAGTTTTGGTGTTACCGAACAAATCATCTTCCCTGAAATTGATATCGATAAGATAAACAAGATCAACGGTATGGATATCACTTTTGTGACTAGTGCCAATACTGATCAGGAAGCAATGGCCCTGCTTAAAGAATTTGGCCTTCCGTTTAAAAATCAAAAAAAATTATAAAACATGGCAAAAGAGTCAATGAAAGCGCGCGAGCGTAAAAGACAAAAAATGGTTGAAAAGTTTGCAACTAAACGTGCTGCCTTAAAAGCAGCCGGGGATTACGAAGGATTACAAAAACTTCCTTTAAACGCCTCGCCAGTTCGTTTGCACAACCGTTGCCAGTTAACCGGAAGACCGAAAGGTTATATGAGACAGTTTGGGGTTTCCCGTATCAACTTCAGGGAAATGGCGCTCAAAGGCTTAATCCCAGGAGTTAAAAAATCAAGTTGGTAGTAAATAAATATCAAAGCAGACAATGAATACTGACCCGATAGCAGATTATTTGACCAGACTCCGTAATGCGGTATCTGCCAAACACAGAATCGTTGAAGTTCCGGCTTCAAACGTGAAGAAAGCCATCACTAAAATTTTATTTGAAAAAGGATATATCCTTAACTATAAATTTGAAGATGACGACAAACAAGGCGTAATTAAAATTGCACTTAAGTATCATCCGGTTTCGAAAATGCCAGCTTTAACGAGCCTCGAGCGTGTTTCCCGTCCCGGTTTGAGAAAATACATCCACACCGAAAGTATGCCACGCGTATTAAACGGATTAGGTGTTGCCATCATTTCAACCTCACAAGGTATGATGACCGACAAAGAAGCCCGTCGCCTTCATATTGGTGGTGAAGTATTGTGTTATATCAGTTAATAAACAGGAGACCGATCAATGTCAAGAATAGGTAAATTGCCCATTGAGTTGCCGGCAGACGTAACAATAAGCGTTTCTGACGCAAAAGTTGTTACCGTAAAAGGTAAACTGGGAGAGCTTCACCAACAAATCGATGATGCAGTTGAGTTGAAGATTGAAGGAAATAAAATAGTTGTGGAACGTGCCTCTGAAGCAATTGAACACCGCGCAAAACATGGTTTGTATCGCTCACTTATCAATAATATGGTAAAAGGTGTGTCAACAGGTTTCAATGTTGTTCAGGAATTAGTGGGTGTAGGATACAAAGCTGATGCAAAAGGTCAGATTCTGGAACTTGCACTTGGTTTCTCACACAATATATTTTTTGAGATACCAGTTGAAATTAAAATCGAAACTGTTACCGAAAGAGGTAAAAACCCGTTGATCAAAATGAGCAGTGCCGACAAACAATTACTTGGTCAGGTTGCAGCAAAAATTAGATCATTCAGAACACCAGAGCCATACAAAGGCAAAGGAGTTCGATTCCAAGGTGAGGTGTTGCGCCGCAAAGCAGGTAAAACAGCCGGTAAATAGTTATAACTTTAAAGCTTATAAAACCATCAAAAATGGCTAGTCAGAATAAGAAACAAGAAAGAAGAATCAGCATCAAGAAAAGGATCAGAAGAATCGTTAATGGTTCAGCCGTGCGTCCGAGGATGACTGTTTTCAGAAGTAATAAGCAGATTTATGTGCAATTGGTTGACGATTCTGCCGGAAAAACATTGGTTGCTGCCAGTTCAAGTGAAAAAGGTTTTACTGAACAAAAGGTAACTAAAATCGATCAGGCCAAACAAGTTGGTCAATTGATCGCCGAAAAGGCAGTAGCCGCAGGTATTTCAGAAGTTGTATTTGACCGCAATGGATATCTGTATCACGGTAGAGTTAAATCATTGGCAGAAGCCGCTCGTGAAGGCGGATTAAAATTCTAAAAAACTATGTCAGACGTAAACGTAAAAAGAGTAAAATCCAGCGAAATCGAGTTTAAAGATCGATTGGTAAGCATCAACCGTGTTACGAAAGTAACCAAGGGTGGTCGTACATTCAGCTTTTCAGCTATCGTTGTTGTAGGTAATGAAAATGGTGTTGTCGGATATGGTCTTGGAAAAGCCAAGGAAGTTCAGGCAGCCATCGCAAAAGGGATTGACGATGCAAAGAAAAACCTCGTTAAGGTTCCGGTTTTGAAAGGAACAATTCCTCACGAACAATATGGTAAATATAGTGGTGCACTTGTATTCATTAAGCCGGCATCAGCAGGTACCGGAGTAATCGCCGGCGGTGCTATGCGTGCCGTTTTGGAAAGCGTTGGTGTTCATGACGTGTTAGCAAAGTCGAAAGGTTCATCAAATCCTCACTCTGTTGTGAAGGCAACATTTGATGCACTTACTAAACTGCGCGATGCATACACCATTGCCCAGGTTAGAGGAGTTGATATTGATACTGTATTTAACGGATAATTTTAAAGACAATGAAGAAAGCGAAAATTACCCAGGTAAAAAGTGGTATCGGAAGACCTCAAAGACAAAAAGATACACTTACGGCATTAGGTTTCAAACGCATGAACCAATCAATAGAAAAAGAAATGTCTCCACAAGTAGCCGGAATGGTTGATAAAGTGAAGCATTTGCTCAAGATTGAAGAATTATAAAAGTAAGTAAACTAGGAAATAAAGATATAAGATGGATCTAAGTAATCTTAAACCAGCCAAAGGTTCCACAAAGAATGTGAAAAGAATCGGTCGAGGACAAGGTTCTGGGTTTGGAGGAACTTCAACCCGTGGACACAAAGGTGCCGGCTCACGCTCAGGAACAAAACGTAAAATAGGCTTCGAAGGCGGTCAAATGCCATTGGTTCGCCGTGTGCCAAAATTTGGTTTTACCAACATCAACCGTAAAGAATATCAAGGTGTTAACATCGATGCTTTGCAATTGTTGGCTGAAACAAAAAATGTTACAATCATAAATCCTGAGGTTTTGGTCGAAAACGGCCTGGCTCATAAAAAAGATCGTATCAAGATTTTAGGTAACGGCACGCTCACAGCAAAACTCGAAGTGAAAGCTCATGGATTCTCAGCATCTGCAATCGCTGCTATTGAAGCTGCAGGTGGTGTGACTGAAAAATTGTAATCTGAATGAAAAGACTAATTGAAACATTAAGAAATATCTACAAGATAGAGGAGTTGCGCAAGCGAATCTTTTATACCTTGGGGATCATAGTAATCTACCGTATCGGTTCCTTCATTGCATTGCCGGGTGTTGACCCTAATATGCTCGCCAATCTAACCAATCAATCGAATACCGGTTTGTTGGGATTGTTGAATATGTTTTCGGGCGGAGCTTTCTCCAAAGCATCCATTTTTGCTTTGGGTATCATGCCTTATATTTCAGCGTCTATCGTGATTCAGTTGTTGGGTATGGCTATTCCATATTTCCAACGCCTGCAACGTGAAGGTGAAAGCGGACGGCGTAAGATTAATCAGATGACCCGTTATCTCACTGTTATCATTGTAGCTTTACAGGCTCCGGCTTATATTGCAAATATGATATCACAATTACCTCCCGAAGCCGTAACGCCATTCGATCCAAACATTGCCAGTCCATCTGCATTCTTTTGGGTCTCTTCGACCATGATTTTGATTTCGGGTACGTTATTTGTAATGTGGCTCGGCGAGCGTATCACCGATAAGGGTATTGGAAATGGTATTTCATTAATCATTATGATCGGTATCATTGCCCGTTTACCTTTTGCACTTTTCTCTGAATTTTTCTCAAGATTGGAACAAAAAGGAGGTGGTCTGGTAATATTCCTTGTAGAAATTGTGGTATTGATTTTCGTAATCTTATTAACAATTTTACTTGTTCAAGGGACACGTAAAGTGCCGGTTCAATATGCAAAGAGAATTGTTGGAAACAAACAATATGGCGGAGTTCGTCAGTATATTCCGTTGAAGGTGAATGCCGCAGGTGTTATGCCTATCATTTTTGCCCAGGCAATTATGTTTTTACCTATTACTTTGGTTGGTTTTACTTCATCAGAAAGCCTTTCAGGTATCGCATCTGCTTTTACTGATATGAATGGTATGTGGTATAATATCACTTTCTTTATAATGATCATTGCATTTACCTACTTTTATACTGCAATCACTGTCAATCCAAGCCAGATGGCCGAAGATATGAAGAAAAACGGTGGTTTTATTCCAGGGATTAAACCGGGTAAAAAAACATCTGAGTATCTGGATAATATACTTTCACGTATCACCTTACCCGGATCTATTTTCCTTGGAGTTGTGGCAATCATGCCTGCTTTGGTCGGAAATTTGGGTGTAAGTATGTCGTTTGCTCAGTTTTATGGCGGAACATCATTGCTCATTTTGGTTGGTGTTGTACTGGATACTTTACAACAAATTGAAAGTTATTTATTAATGCGTCATTACGACGGACTTACAAAATCGGGTAGAATCAAAGGTCGTTCTGCCTCAATGAATATGGGTTAAACCTGTATTTCAACATCAATAGGATGATTCCATTAAAAACTGATGATGAAATAGAGGTTCAACGCGAGAGTTCTTTGCTTGTTGGAAAAACACTGGCCGAAGTTGCAAAACGTATCGAGCCCGGAATAAAAACAATAATCCTTGATAGGATTGCTGAAGAGTTTATCCGTGATAACGGAGGAATTCCAGGTTTTAAAGGTTATTCCGGATTTCCTGCTACGCTCTGCATCTCAATAAATGATCAGGTAGTACACGGTATTCCCAGTGATCAGATTTTGAAAGACGGTGATATCATTTCGGTTGATTGTGGTGTTATAAAAAATGGTTTTTATGGCGATTCGGCCTATACATTTGCTGTTGGAAACGTAAAAACTGAAACACTATTATTAATGGAACGTACAAAACAGTCGTTGTATCAAGGAATTGAACAAGCTGTTGCCGGGAAAAGAGTAGGAGATATCAGTCATGCAATTCAAAGTTACACCGATCAGTTCGGGTATGGAATTGTGAGAGAACTTGTTGGGCACGGTGTTGGAAGGCAGCTGCATGAAAAACCTGAAATACCGAATTATGGTAAACAGGGGAGTGGTCCGAAATTGACTTTGGGTATGGTAATTGCCATCGAACCGATGATTAATTTGGGAACAAGGCACATTACTCAGTCGCAGGATGGATGGACGATCAGAACAAGTGATCGGAAACCTTCGGCACACTTTGAGCATACAGTGGCAATAAAAAATGATAAAGCTGATATTCTATCGAGTTTTGAATGGATAGAAGCAGTTTTAAAACAAAAGAGTGAATAAATAAATTATGGCAAAACAATTGTCAATAGAATTAGATGGAACTGTTATCGAATCATTGGGAAACGCAATGTTTCGGGTGGAATTAGAAAATGGCCACACGATTACAGCACATATCTCAGGTAAGATGCGGATGCATTATATCAAGATTCTCCCAGGCGACAGGGTGAAGCTTGAAATGTCGCCTTACGACTTATCGAAAGGTAGAATTACGTTCAGGTATAAATAATATTGACAATTAGGAATAACTATCATTTCCACGAAAGTGGTAAACATTGAAATCTAAATTAAAATGAAAGTAAGAGCATCCGTTAAAAAGAGATCTGCTGAGTGCAAGATTGTTCGTCGAAAAGGCACATTGTATGTGATTAACAAAAAGAATCCTAAGTTTAAACAACGTCAAGGATAATATTATTCGTAATTATTAATAATTCAGATATATGGCTAGAATTGCTGGTGTAGATATACCAAACAATAAACGCGGCGAAATCGCATTGACTTACATCTATGGTATTGGAAGAAGTGCGTCACAAAGCATATTAACACAAGCTGGTGTTAGTTTTGATAAAAAGGTTCAGGATTGGAACGATGATGAGCAAAACAACATTCGTACTGTAATTGGTGCACAGTATAAAGTAGAAGGTGAACTTCGTAGTGAAACACAACTGAACATCAAACGATTGATGGATATCGGTTGCTACCGCGGGATTCGTCACCGTTTAGGATTGCCATTACGTGGTCAGAGTACCAAAAACAATGCCCGTACGCGTAAAGGTCGCAAGAAAACAGTTGCAAATAAAAAGAAGGTTACTAAGTAATTAGTTGCCGGACGATAGATAACAGCTTAAGTAATTAAATAAATTATGGCAAAAACCACAAGAGTAACAAAGAAACGTGTTGTTAAGGTAGAAGCTTTAGGCAAAGCTTTTGTAAAAGCCTCCTTTAACAACATCATCATTTCTTTGACAAACAACGCAGGACAAGTCATTTCCTGGGCTTCAGCCGGAAAGATGGGCTTCAGAGGTTCTAAAAAGAATACTCCTTATGCTGCACAAATGGCAGCAGAAGATTGCTCAAAAACCGCTTATGACCATGGATTGAGAAAAGTTAAAGTTTATGTTAAAGGACCGGGTGCAGGACGCGAATCCGCTATCAGAGCCATTCACTCTTCAGGAGTTGAAGTGACTGAGATAAATGATGTAACACCATTGCCACACAATGGATGCCGTCCGCCAAAAAGAAGAAGAGTGTAATCGAGGTGTTAATTAAATTTTAAACTTTAAAAAACTATGGCTAAGTACATTGGTCCTAAATCAAGAATAGCACGTAAATTCGGCGAACCGATTTATGGTGCAGACAAGGCATTCGAGAAGAAAAATTACCCTCCCGGACAACATGGAAGCGCAAAACGCAGAAAGAAATTGTCGGAGTATGGTACCCAGTTGCAAGAAAAGCAAAAGGCAAAATATACCTATGGCGTATTGGAGAAACAATTCCGCAGAACCTTTGAAAAAGCTGCTCACAAGAGCGGTGTCACTGGCGAAATTTTACTCCAGTTATTAGAATCACGTTTGGATAATGTGGTGTATCGTTTAGGAATTGCCCCAACACGTAGCGCCGCACGTCAAATCGTTGGCCACTGTCATATTACTGTAAATGGCAAGGTGCTCAATATTTCTTCCTATTTTGTGAAAGAAGGTGAAGTAATAAGTGTACGTGAAAAATCGAAGAGTTTAGAAGCAATTGTAAACTCACTCGAAGGTCGCATAATTCGTTTCCCTTGGCTCGAATGGGATTCAGCTAAAATGAGTGGTAAATTCCTGAGTTACCCAACACGTGAAGATATTCCTGAAACTATCAAGGAACAATTAATCGTTGAGTTGTACTCTAAATAATAAATGAATTAATAACCTGGTAGGAAATTCTATCAAACTCTAAACCAATATTATGGCAATTTTAGCGTTTCAAAAACCCGAAAAGGTTATCATGGTCGAATCAACGGAGCACACTGGTGTATTCGAATTCAGACCTTTAGAACCTGGTTTTGGTATCACAATTGGTAATTCACTTCGTCGAATCTTGCTTTCTTCTTTAGAAGGCTTTGCTATTACCTCTGTGCGTATCGAAGGCGTTCAGCATGAATTTTCAGCAATCGAAGGCGTAGTTGAAGATGTTTCTGACATCGTTTTGAACCTGAAAAAGGTTCGTTTCAAACAACAAATCTCTTCCGAAGTTTCTGAGAAAGTAAATATCGTTATCGGCGACCAAACCCAGTTTAAAGCCGGTGATATCAATAAATTTTTATCAGTTTTTCAAGTTCTGAATCCTGAACTTGTGATCTGTAATATGGAGCCTTCAGTGAAACTGAGTATCGAACTGACCGTGAACAAAGGTCGTGGATACGTTCCTGCTGAAGAAAACAAGATTGCCAATGCGCCCATGGGTACCATTGCGATCGACTCAATTCATACTCCGATCAAAAATGTGAAGTATCACGTTGAGGATTTCCGCGTTGAACAGAAAACTGACTACGAAAAGCTTCTCATCGAAGTTACCTCTGACGGTTCAATTCAACCAAAAGACGCATTGAAAGAAGCCGCTAAAATCTTGATTCACCATTTCATGTTGTTCTCAGATGAGAAAATCGCCATGAACGTGGAAGAAAAAATGGTTTCTGAAGAATTCGACGAAAGCTCGCTACATATCCGTCAACTGTTGAAAACCAAATTGGTTGATATGGATTTGTCGGTTCGCGCTCTCAACTGCCTCAAAGCAGCTGATGTGGAAACGCTTGGCGAACTGGTCGCTTTTAACAAAACAGATCTGCTCAAATTCCGCAATTTTGGTAAAAAATCACTTACCGAATTAGAAGACCTAGTAAAAAATAAAGGTCTCGAATTTGGGATGAATATTGCAAAGTACAAATTAGATAAGGATTAAGCATAATGAGACACAATAAGAAAATAAATCACTTGGGCAGAACGAGCTCGCACCGCAACGCCATGTTGTCGAATATGGCTGCATCGCTCATCTTGCACAAACGAATCACTACCACGGTAGCCAAAGCGAAAGCCTTGCGTGTTTATTTTGAGCCAATGGTTACACGTTCGAAAGACGATTCAACCCATTCACGTCGTATCATCTTCCGCGACTTGCAAAATAAATTTGCCGTTACAGAACTTTTTCGTGAAATTTCGGTGAAAGTTGCTGATCGTCCGGGCGGATATACACGTATCATCAAGCTTGGTGCTCGTTTGGGCGATAATGCCGAAATGGCAATGATTGAGTTGGTTGACTACAACGAAAACTTGCTCACAACCGCAAAAGCACCTGCTAAGGCAAAAACTACCCGAAGAAAAACTTCGAAGAAAGTTGCTGAACCGGTTGCCACGAAACAAGTTGAAGCTGCTACAGCAGTAGAACCAGAAACTACAGAGACTGAATAATAAATTCAATCGTTTGCATAAGAAAAAGGACAGAGTCAGCACGACTTTGTCCTTTTTTGTTATTTATTGATGTAAATTTGCAGGTAAATTAAAAAGAAAAATTATGAGTCATATTGTAAATGTACATGCCCGCCAGATCCTCGATTCACGCGGAAATCCTACTATAGAAGTGGATGTTTTAACCGAAGATGGAACCATTGGACGTGCTGCCGTGCCATCGGGCGCTTCCACCGGCATTCATGAAGCCGTTGAATTACGCGACGACGATAAAAGCGTTTATCTTGGAAAAGGTGTTTTGAAAGCCGTTCAAAATGTAAATAACATCATTGCCGATGAGTTGCATGGCTACTACATCACCGACCAAAACGAAATTGACCAGAAACTCATTGAGTTAGATGGCACACCGAATAAAGCAAACCTTGGTGCAAATGCAATCCTTGGTGTTTCATTGGCCGTGGCGCATGCTGCCGCTCAGGAAACAGGTCAGCCTTTGTATCGCTATATCGGTGGAACAAATGCAAATACGCTACCGATACCCATGATGAATATCATCAATGGCGGATCACATGCCGATAATAGTATCGATTTTCAGGAATTTATGATCATGCCGGTCGGAGCCGAAACATTTAGTCAAGCCATTCGCATGGGTGCCGAAGTGTTTCATAACCTGAAATCAGTATTGAAAAAACGGGGTTATTCAACCAATGTTGGTGATGAAGGTGGCTTTGCCCCAAACTTAAAATCAAATGAAGAAGCGGTGATGGTTATCCTCGAAGCGATTGAAAAAGCCGGTTACAAGCCGGGTGTTGATATATTTATGTCGCTCGATCCAGCATCATCTGAATATTTTATTCCCGAAGAAAATGTATATCATTTGCATAAATCAACTGGCGACAAACTTACGCCTTCACAAATGGTTGATTACTGGCATGATTGGACAAAACGTTATCCGATTATCTCGATCGAAGACGGTATGGCTGAAGACGATTGGGCCGGCTGGAAACTGATGACCGATACAATGGGCAGCAAAGTGCAGCTCGTAGGAGACGATTTGTTCGTTACCAATGTGAAACGTTTGGCTATGGGAATTGAACAAGGTGTTGCTAATTCCATCCTCGTAAAAGTGAATCAGATTGGCACACTTACCGAAACCATTGATGCCGTAAGTATGGCGTACCGTAACAGTTACACTGCTGTGATGAGCCACCGTTCGGGTGAAACCGAAGATACTACCATCGCCGATTTGGCCGTTGCGCTGAATACCGGATTAATCAAAACCGGATCGGCAAGCCGCACCGACCGTATTGCCAAATACAATCAGTTGCTTCGCATCGAAGAAATGCTTGGAACTACCGCAAAGTATTTGGGCAGAGATTTCAAATACGTAAAATAATTGGTCTTAAAGACGATTGAATAAATCCGGCTCATGCAAATGGGTCGGATTTTTTTTTGCACCCCCCAACTACTTCTGACTTCGATCTTCTGTCATCCTGCTTTCAAGCTGAACCCGCCCTAATTCTCTCTTGAATATTGCCGGAATTGAATAATGATATTAAGAATGTTATCAGCTAACAACCCATATTTATTTACTTTTGCCATATCTAAATTGTTATTTAATCCTTTGCTATGCCGGAGAAATTTGATGTGTTGATTATCGGAGCAGGTCCTGCCGGGATGAGTACCGCCTTAAAACTTGCCTCTTCAGGTCTGAAAATCGCCATTTTTGATAAAGCAGTGTTTCCACGTGAGAAAACCTGCGGCGATGGTTTGACATTAGATGTGATCAATCAGCTTTCTGATGTTTCAGAGTCATTGAATAAAGCTTTCAAACTGTTCCCGAAAAAGCTGGAAAGTAATGAAGCGATGCTGTTTTCACCTGATTTTAGTAAAATAAGAATTCCATTTCATTACAAACAAGAGAGTAAACCTTTGTACACCTGCCGCCGGATTGATTTTGATCATTTGATGTTTCAACAGATCAAAGAGCATGAGAACATCACTGTATTTGAAAATTGTAAAGCACAGAAAGTTGAATTTGAAGAATCAAGAGTTCTGCTAACAGCTAATGAAATGCTTTTCGAGGGAAGTATAATTGTAGGTGCTGATGGGGCAAACTCAATGCTTATACGGCAAATGAAACTGAAAAGGATTCAAAAGGAAAATCAATCGGTTGGATTGACAACCTACTACAGAGGAATATCGCCTCTGAACCATAATAACCCGATTGAAATATATTTTCTAAAAGACATTCTACCGGGTTATCTGTGGATATTTCATCTTCCTGATGGCAAGTCAAATGTTGGCGTTGGGATGCCGGCCTCAGATATAATTAAACAAAAGATAAATTTAAAGAAGAAATTTGAGGACTTACTTGCTTCAGAACCATTCAGATCCAGATTTTCAGAAGCAACCCGTGAAAGTGATGTAAAAGGGCATACACTTCCATCTGAACACAGTAAAAGGACTATCTCAGGAACAAGGTTTTTACTCACAGGCGATGCCGCCGCTCTGATAGACCCGTTTACCGGCGAAGGGGTTGGAAGTGCAATTCGAAGTGGAAGGGTGGCTGCTGAACATATACTTGCATGTTTCAAAGTGCGTGACTTTTCGGCGAACTATAATAAAAAATACGATAATGAGATTTATCGAAGGCTTCTGTCTGAATACAAAATGAATCATACAATTCAAAAGCTTTGCAGGTATCCATGGCTGTTAAATTACATTTTTAGCTCAGTCGATAAATATCCCGAACTGGAAAAGAAGCTCAATCTTGCATTTTTAAAGCTACAGTCGAATACGGTTGAGTCAAAAATCATTTTCGTTTATAAGACCCTGGCTATTTTTTCGACACATAGATTATTTGTTTCGATCTTTCGGAAACGGCGGACATAGACAATTCTATTTGGGATTGTTTCCCTTTTCTACAGAGCGAAAAATTATACCTTATGTAATTCTTTAGTATGCTCAGGTTCTGGACAATGATTGCAGCCGAAGAGCGTGTTTCCAACTTCGATTATCCGACTTAAAACCCTTTCCCAAACATTTCCCAAAACCTGATTTCCAATTCGAGCCAACGATGTCTGGTAGCAGATTCGAAATCGCGGGTGAAGTTTGTTATAAGCAATGTAGCGTCCGCGCTTTGTTCATTTTTAAATAATTTTGCTGCTTCTTTTTCCATGGCAGGCATTTCTTTCAATGCCTTTTCCTCAAATGAAAGCACATTTTCATGGATTATATCTTTTGTTTTCCCCCAGCTGACAGTAGCGAGTTTGTTCGCTTTGCGATATGACCAAATAGCCGATTGTTCATTGTAGCGTTTCTGTCCGCAGAGGTCAAAACCGGCCGGCAAGGCGCTAACACCGGCATAAATAGGAATACGTGGGCTTTCACCCGGATTATCGAAAGCAAACCATGCCACACCACCAACGGCATCGGGTAGCCAATCACGTAGTTGAATGATTACACTATAAGAACACCATGCAACAGAAACTGTTCGTTTAAAGTCGATGGTTCCGGGCGCGAGGAAATTGATCGTATTCATCTCATCGCGTGTTGGCCATGGGTTGGCGATTGTGCTCACGATTGTATCTTGACCGGCTGGTTTATTATTTGCATCAAATTTTTTCTTGATAAATTTTATATTTCTTGTCATATCATAGGGCGTGCCTTCATAAGTGGCACGATACAAAGTAGTTATTGTTTGAACACTCACTTTTTGTTCCGGTTTCACTGAAAATGGCATTTCCGGCATTTCCATCGAAAGGTTTAACGAGGGTGCCAGCGTATTCAGTACATAAAATTCACGGATATCGAATGGTTTTTCTCGATGACCATAAGCCTTCCAGAAAACGAATTCACCTTCACCATTCCACAATCCAATCTCTTTGGCAACAGACTCCACATTATCCGAAGCCATAAAATAATCCTTGTCATTACGATCAATCATACCGATACGCGAAATATTGGCTGAAATCCCGACATGATCATCCGGAATGCGCTGTGCAGCCCAAACACCGCCAATTTTTTTTGGCCCTTCGCCCAAGATCTCCATCTGCCAAACTTCATCGCGATCAGCAATGGTGATACATTCACCCCAATCGCCATAACCATATTTCTTTATCAGATCGCCAATCAGAAGAATCGCTTCGCGGGAATTGGAGCAACGTTCTAATGCAATCCGTTCTAATTCTTCAATTAAAAACATACCTTTCTTATTAACTAAAGTATCCGGACCTACGAACGTTGTTTCGCCAATGGCAAGTTGCTTTTCGTTCAGACAAGGATAAGCAGTATTTAAAAAAGCATAGGTGTGCGGCACTTGAGGGATGTTTCCGGCAACACTTACCTCACGCATATCCCATTGTGTTTCTGTTTTCAACTTACCTTTAAGGATATGAACTCTGGATGTATCTGCATGATCCTTAGCCGATTCAATGGAAATCCAGGTACGATAATTGCCATCGCATGTATGAGCCGTGATTACTGAGCCATCGGTTGTGGCTTTCTTCCCAGCCATTATACTGGTGCAACTCTCACCAAAATAGGGGTCGTTTTTTTCTTGTTGGGCATGTAAACCCAATGTTATAAATAGGTACAGAACAAATCCAAATACTTTTTTCATTTCATTTCTTTATTAAAAAGGTTGTAAATTTAAGAAATGAATCCCAAACTACCCATTATTCATTGCATTCCTTCCTCAATATAGAATACAATTGTTTTGATATAGAACTTGTAATTAGCTCATATACAGAATATAACTTGTATAAGAGAATGAATCGCAATTTGATAAATCATCAACCTCAACATTGTATATTATGATGATTATCATGCCGGTGAAAGTAAATTGCTTAGATATCGGAGCGTTTGAATATGTCGGAAATGTTTGACATTGTCTAAAGTTGTAAAGCAAAAAATGTGGTTTTGAACTGAATTGTTGTAGGAATATTCATATGATTAGCGAGGATAAAAAAAAAGTTTAATTTTATTTCACTTCTATTATGCAGTTAATCAGTACTATATGATATTTGAATCATTTTTATTAATTTTTTCTCATAAAACATTTGGAGGATAAGAAAAAGGGTGTACTTTTGCACTCCCAATCACACAGAAGAGGGCGAAAGCGAAGTTGACAAGAAGTGTGAAACAAGGGAATAAGTTCTTTGAAAGCTTGAAGCCAAAGTCTGAGAAGGAAGGAAAATCCTTTTCAATTTTTTTAGGAAATGAGTTTTGATAGTGAATCTTGAGAGTACAAACAGTACACAAACGACTTTATATATACAATGGAGAGTTTGATCCTGGCTCAGGATGAACGC
>CANNKD010000023.1 GCA_947505205.1 Bacteroidota bacterium
CATAACATAACCTTGAGGCAACAAATGTTTCAACCTCAAACGTTAAAGGTCATAATAAATGATGGTGCACGAACAGATATCGGTTTTTCTATGTCACCAACCTTTGGAACGCTAAATGTTATGACCGATAGTGATGCAGAAATTTTTGTGAATGGCACTTCAAAGGGTTTAGGGAAATTTAATGGACGACTGGTAGCAGGTTGGTACACAGTTGAAACGAAATGTCCAAAACATCAAACAGCTACAAAAAAAATAGAACTAACAATTGCCAGTACGATTGATGTCGATTTACGTCCAAAACCAATTTATGGTACTCTTAAAGTACAATCCGTTCCTTTCGATGCCACCGTTATTATAGATGGGGTTGAAAAGGGAAAAACACCATGTACCATTAATGAACTTTTGATCGGTAATTATGAAGTTTTATTACGAAAAGAGGCCTTTGGTGATCTAAGAAAATCAATTGAAATTACTGAAAATCAGATTACAACAATTAATGAGAAACTTCCTACCGGGGTTGAAATTTCTATTGAAAGTAATCCCCGAGGCTCACAATATTCAATTGATGGAACGATAAAAGGCAAAACTCCGGCAAGAATATTACTTGCGTATGGTAAACATGATATCGTTTTGGTAAATGGAACGCGCGTTGTTCGGGAATCGTTTAATATAGAAAAGGATGGCAAAAACAGTTTCTTTTATGATTTAAAGGAAGAAATCCCATTTACTGTTAATAGTAATGTGGATGGAACAAATATATATATCGATGGTATTCATCAGGGAACAACCCCAACAACCTTAAACCTTAAACAAGGAACGTATCGTATTCTATATGATAAGCCAAATTTTATCGCAAAAAGAAGAAATTATACCGTTACGGGCCAACCTCAAACAGTAAAGGTAAACTTAACATCTGACGGGTATGTTGGGATCGGTTATCAATGGGGGCCTGGTATTTATGCCGGTGTTGATTTTCTGGGCACAAAAAAAACAGTGGGATATATCCTTACCTTAGGGATCGGATCGCGCACTGATACAGTTGCTTATGAGGGGAACACCATTTATTATGCATCATTTGAATTAACGGCACGATTTAAATATTTATATAATTTCACCATCCATGGTGGTGGAGGAATACGTGGCTATACACCTTATTATGATTATAATATGACAAAACCTACGGATGTTTTGTATTTTAGTGGTGTTTTTGGTGCAACCATGCCAATCTATTTATCGAAAGGTTTTGGAATATATATCAAAGGTGACTATTGGTTAAAAACAGAATTAATACAAAGATCACATTTGTATTTTTCAGTCGGGTTTATCTGGCCAGGAGCCCGTTAGGTCTAAGAATTTAATAAACCATTGTATTTCAATATTTTAAAAGAAATTCTAAACAACAATTATGAAGAGATTTCTACTTTTACTGAGTTTTTTAATGTTTATTAAGCTTGCATTTTGTCAGTCGATTGAAGACATTAAAGGTAGTGGACTTTATTTGTGGGGTGAAGGCAACGGGAGTACACTTAAAAGTGCTGATGCTGAAGCTCTGGCAATGCTGATCAACCAAATTGAGGTTCAGGTTGAGAGTAGTGTTAGTTCAGGCTCAAATGAAGTTACCCTTGATGGTAAATCAGAATACCAAGAATCATTTAAGGCTGCGATTGAGACTTATTCATCGGCAACATTGAAAAATACAGAACGAATTGTAATGACAAATGAACCTGATGCTTCTATTTTTCGGTATATATTGCGCTCCGAGATTGATAAAGTATTTAAGGAAAGAGAGTCTCGTATCAAGGAATTTGCGGAGGAAGGTCAAAAATCATTGGATATCTATAAAATTGCAGACGCGCTCAGATACTATTATTGGGCATTTTCACTATTGCGAAGTCATCCAAATGGCATGTCACTTAGTTGGATCGACAAAACCGGAGCTGAAAGACTTTTATCAACATGGCTTCCTGTTCAAATAAATGATATTTTCTCAAAACTTACTTTTAAAGTGCTGGAGAGCAGTGTTTCTGAAAATTTAACAACGTATCTGGTTAGTTTTAACTACGATAACAATCCTGCTCGAAGTTTTGACTATGCATATTGGGATGGAAGTGATTGGTCAAATATTAACAGTATTAAAAATGGATTGGGTTCTATTGAATTGGCTGCTAAAAACCAAAGTAAAGAAATAAAACTAAAGGCAGAGTATATATTTGAGGGGGAAGCGTCAGTAGATCGTGAATTACAGAATGTGCTTCAAAAGATTGAGCCAATCCCTTTTCGTGGAAGCTATTTTGTTGTTTCAACAGAAATTAAAAAGCCCGATACCATTGCCCAGGTCGCTCTTCCTATTATTGAGAATACACTAAATAAAGGCTTTGCTAAACTTGGCTCAGTCGAAAACACCACCGTTTATGAAAAAGCTATTGCCCAGTTGAAAAATGCCATTATATCGAAGGATTATGCTACTGTTAAAGATCTATTTACAGAAGAAGGTTTTGATATCTACACTAAACTACTTCAATATGGTCAGGCACGATTAGTTGGAGATCACGAATTACGTTTCATTAAATTTGGTAATACAGTGATATGTAGATCCTTGCCCATGAAATTTTGTTTTGTAAATAATAATAAAAACTTTATTGAAGAGGTTGTGTTCCATTTTGACGAAAATGCTAAAATAAGCAACATTGTTTTTGCTCTGGATGATTTGGCTTTGGAGGATATTACCCAATCAGAAAATTGGTCAGATGATGTTAAAATGGTATTAATCAATTTCTTGGAAAATTATAAAACAGCCTTCGCTTTAAAAAGACTCGATTATATCGAAAGTATCTTTGCTGATGATGCTTTGATTATAGTAGGCCGTGTGGTTCAACAAGTTAGTTCCGTCGAAAATAAATATGTGAACAATAAAATCGTCCAATATAATCGGTTTACAAAGGAACAATTTGTTAAGAAACTCGAAATGTCGTTTAATAGCAAGGAATATATAAATTTAAGATTTTCGGAAAGCGACGTTCGTAGGTCAGGAGTGAATGATAGTTTGTTTGGAATTCAAATAAAACAAGATTATTTTTCTTCCAATTATGGCGATACGGGTTATTTATTTTTGATGGTTGAGTTTGCATCGGATGGAAAATCAATTATAAGGGTTCGCACCTGGCAGCCAAATAAAAATGCAGATGGAAGTATTTATGGTGTTTCAGATTTTTGATTATTATTCGAATTCAGCCAATCACAATATTTTTGTATAATCTTCCGGTTATCATATTTTTCTTCAATGCATACCCGTGCATTTGCACCGATCTTTAATGTAAAAAACACGTCTTCAACAAGTTGGTTGATAGCGGATGCCATTTTTGAGGGTTCGTCGGCTATAAGGATATTATGGCCATTTTCAATTTGAATTCCTTCTGCTCCAATGGAAGTTGAAACGACAGCTTTGCCTAATGCCATTGCTTCAATAATCTTAATCCGGATGCCGCTTCCTGATAATAATGGGACAATGGCAATCGATTTCGAACAAATAAATTCTTGTGCATCAGCTACTTCACCAACTATTATTACATTTTTTAATTGACTTTTCATCAGCCATTCAGGCATATATCTACCGGCCAAATACAGTTTCAATTGAGGTTGACTTTTGTGAACAAGCGGCCAAACCTCATCAAGAAACCATTTAATACCTTCTTCATTCGGAATCCAATTCATTGAACCAAGATGAAATAAGCTTGGAAATTCAGGTTCAGCTAAATTAGGATTGTATTTCTCTAAATCTATTCCAAAAGGGAGGTCAATGACAGAAATATTTGAATGATTTCTAAAAAAGTTGCCATCTGATTGTGTGATGGCTGCGATACCATCAAAATGCTTCAGCATCGAAATTTCATAATATTTCAATGTACAGCTCAGATGACGTAAATACATCTTTTTCAATGGGTTACTTCCTTGTTTTGATAGCCTTTCCCAAATGAGATGTTCGATATTATGAGCCCTGAGAATGAGTTTTGCTTTTGAATATTTTCGCGAAATTTCGAGATAGGGAGCCATGAAAATGGTCTCGAATTGAATTATATCAAAGGATTCTGATTGTAATATTTCAGATAATCTTTGACCGAAATTTTTCGAAATAAACCGCTGAACGTGGTATGATTTATTCGTAAATAGATTTAAAAATGCATCTACAGGCTTGATATCCAAATCAATATGAATTAATTCGATACCGGTCTTTGCAATGTAATCTTCCGGCACATCCTGAATTTTGACATTATATTTGTCGGAATTAACAGCAAGTATTTTAATTTGATGACCATCTTTCAATAGGCCTTGTATCAGGCTGTTCATGGCAATCGGTCCACCTTCGTGCGCTGGCCATGGCGATTTATTGCACAGAAAAAGAAACCTCATAACTGCTTGATTGCTGGTTTGTTTCCTGCGAAAATATTTTTTATCCGCTTTCGCCAACTGTCGGCATCTAATAATGGCGCATCTGTTGTTGCCTTGAATGTCAGAAATAATCCAATCGGTAAAAGAATAATCGACGACATCCAAACCCCAAAAAACATATCCAGGTCACCAACTTTGGCTGCTTTTTCACCGAAAATACTCATTACATGGTACATAACAAAGAACAATACCGAAATTACAACCGGCAAACCAAGGCCACCTTTGCGGATAATTGCTCCCATGGGTGCTCCGATAAAAAACAGTATCAAACAGGCAAATGATAAGGTGAATTTCTTGTGCCATACCCATTGGTGCTTGCGGATATTCTCCTGTTGAAAGACAAAATCATTTTTATTGAAAATGATATTATCCCTTGTCGTTCTGCTGGCTATCAATGCTTTATCAATAACTCCAGCCTGGTCATCATTATTAAAATTATCCAGAAACGGCCATTTTAAAGCAATGTCAGCCAGTGCTGGAGGAGCCTTAACAGAATCCAGAACGGCTGTTTTCATCGTAGATTTCTCTATATTTTTATTATACATATATGCTGTGTCAACCGTTGAAAGATTCTGAAAACGTTTTAGAAAATTTTCGTTGTAACGTGCTTTCCGATCAGCAAATTTGAGCTCAAGTGAATCGATAAATATTTGTAATTGTTTGGTATTTAACATTGTATAGTTACTCTTGAACAAATCTTCCTGTGTCCTGGCCAAATCAAAATCTGAAAGATCAAATTTAATTCTTTGTTCTCTAAATTCGGTTCGTTCGAAAGGAAGAAGGATTTTGTAATTTTTTGTATTTAGAACATCGTTATACGAATATCCATTGTATAAAGTAAAAATAAGGCTTTTCTGGTCAGGACTCATCTGCATAATGCCCGACTTTGCCGTTGTTACGCTGATGTTTCCCTGACGATCAGTATGATCGTAAATTTTTACATCGTATATTGTACTTCCATCTTTGTCTTTTTCACCAACACGTATGATATAATTGTTTATGCCATTGTAAAAAATACCTTCGTTAATGTTAAAAGCCAGTTTTTGTTGCCTGACATCATAAAGCAAAGATTGAAATTTTAAATTAGCTATCGGAAGTATATAATTGGAAAAGACAAAGGCTAAAATGCTGATTGCTACAGAGAAATATATAAGTGGCCGCATTATTTTCCACACTGATATACCTGCTGCTTTGAGGGCCACCAACTCATAATGCTCACCTAAATTTCCAAAAGTCATCAGGGAGGAAAGTAAAATGGCGAGAGGCAGCGCCATTGGAACAAAGGTTGCACTTGCAAAGAAAAGCAACTTCGTAATGATAAAAGCATCTAAGCCTTTCCCAACCAAATCATCAATATATTTCCACAGAAACTGCATCAATAGGATGAATAGTGCGATGAAAAAGGTCATTATAAATGGACCTAAATAGGATTTAATTATAAAAATATAGGTTTTTTTCAAAGTTTAAAGGCTTATATCACAGCAAATTTACGCCAAATTTTAATTTGTACACTTCGTGTTTCAATTTGGTCACTGTTTATAACGCAGCAATACCCGGTAATCTTATTTCTGTCAAAAAATAAAAAATGTAACTTTTTGGTTGTTGAAGCCGTCATAAATTCAAATCAAAAAAAATAAACACATGAAAACAAAAAAAATGGTTACCAAGACTTTACTAATGCTTATCGTTGTTGGCTCATCGTATGTTTCGATGGCTCAGACTTCTGGAAATGGCAATGTTATCAGCAAAACATTTGATGTCAAGTCATTTAATAAAATTTCTGCAAGCGGTGCTTACGATGTCATCTTAACCCAATCGGCTGAGCAAAGTGTAGTAATTAAAGTTGATGAGAATCTGATGAGTCGTATTGAGGTAAAGGTGGTGGATGGTGAATTGTGCCTTTCATCGAAATCGATGCAAAACCCAACCAAATTGATTGCTGAAATCAGCATGCCTGCTTTAAAATCAATTGAATCGTCTGGAGCATCTGACGTTAAAACCACCAACAAATTCAGCGGATCTGAAATTGAAATTGAGGCCAGTGGTGCTTCCGAAATCTATTTCACCGGTGATTATGCAAAAATGGAGATAAATCTTTCAGGTGCAAGTGATGTTACTATTGTTGGAAAAGGAAATATGCTCGAAGCAGATATTAGTGGGGCGTCTGATTTAAAAGCATCTGATTATGAAGTTGATAACGCATCGATTGAAGCAAGCGGCGCCAGTGATGCTACGGTCAATGTAAAGGGAAATCTTGAAATGAACGAAAGCGGCGCATCGGAAATCCGTAATTCACAGAAGTCAAAGAAATAAATAATAAAACAAATATTTATAAACATTTAATAATTAACACAATGAAAAAGAATACACTTTTAGGGAAGGTTTTGCTCATGCTGGTCCTGACAATCTCTTCAGTAAGTATGATGGCGCAAAATGAAGTAATCAGTAAAACTGTTGAATTACCCTCATTCGATCGGATTTCGATTGGAGGAGCTATGAAAGTCGAAATAACGCAATCGGCGACACAACAGGTTGTTGTAGAAGTAGATGCAAATCTGGCAGATCAGGTTGGTGTAAAAGTAGTGGATGGTGAACTTCGTTTTTCAACCGGTTCATTCAAAAAAGCTGAGGTTTTAAAGGCTAAAGTTAGCTTACCCACTTTAAGTTCAATTGAGGCTACTGGAGCATCTTTTGTTGAAACTACCAACCAATTTAACGGAAATGAAATAAGTATCGAAGCAAGTGGTGCATCACATATCATTTTCGAAGGTGCCTTTGATAAAGTTGATGTTAACTCGTCAGGTGCAAGTAAAATGACTTTGAAAGGCAACGCAAAAGCAATGACTGCTGAGTTAAGTGGCGCTTCCAAGCTTTTTGCCGACAACTTTGAAGTACTTTCGGTAAATGTAGAAGCGAGTGGTGCAAGTACTGCTTATGTGAATGCAAAAGATAATCTCGAGATGTCAACAAGTGGTGCATCAAAGATTTATCATGACGAAAGCTCGCAGAATATTGAAAAGGAAGTTGAAATAAAATCTGGTGCTAACATTTCCGTTTATGAAACTCCTTCAGGAGACACCGTAAGGGTCGATCTGGGAAGTATAGATATTGAAGTAATTGATGGTGATTCAACAAAAGTAAAGATCGGAAGTCGTTCGATAACCGTTGATGAGGATGGTAATGTGAAAATTTGTAAAGAAAAAAGAAAGAATTTCAACGGACATTGGGCAGGAGTTGAAATGGGTATCAATGGAATGTTGACTCCACAGTTTAACCTCAGTTTCCCGAAGGAAGAAAGTTACCTTGACTTGCGGTATGAAAAGAGTATCAACTTCAATTTGAATTTATGGGAGCAAAATATTCCACTTAACCGCGCTAAAACAATGGGTTTGGTAAGCGGATTAGGTATTTCATGGAACAATTATCGTTTCGACAACAACGTTTATCCAACTTCTGATTCTCTCTATTTCAAAGCCTTTTATAGCGAAGGCGTTTCAATGCGTAAAAGCAAGCTTACATTGATGTATATCACTGTGCCACTGTTTTTTGAGATGCAAACCAATGCCGATAATAACGCCGAACGCCTTCATTTTTCTGTAGGTGTGATTGGAGGATGGCGGGTTTCAACACATAGCAAAATGTATTTTGAAGAAGCAAACAAAGAATTTACGTTGCGCGATCCGGGAACTGATGAAACATTGCCCTTAATATTCCGCAGTCCGGATGCTTCTAAAAGAAATATTACCAAAAATTTCGATGGCTTCAATATGCGGCCATTCAAGTTAGATGCAAGCGTAAGAATGGGCTGGGGTTTCGTTAGCTTATATGCAAACTATTCGATATTCTCATTGTGGGTGAAAGATCAGGGACCAGATGTTTATCCATTTGCGGTTGGTATCTGCCTTGCGGGGTGGTGAGAAACAAAAAAAAAGACGCTTGATTATCAAGCGTCTTTTTTTTAGTTTGTGTAAAATGTTAATATCCAGTTTCTTCTAATATATGTTCATGAATCGTATAGGTATCAGAAGCAATCATTAATTCTTCATCTGTTGGAACAACAATAACAGTTACCTTGCTTTTTGGAAGACTGATAACATCTTCTTTTCCACGAGATTTTAGCGATTTTTTAACATCGATTTCCACACCTAAAAACTCAAGTCCTTCCAGTGATTTTGTACGGGTTGCTGTGTCATTTTCTCCAATTCCACCTGTGAAGATAATCAAATCGACACCTCCCATGGCGGCTGCGTATGCTCCAATATACTTTTTAACGCGATATTGATACATTTCAAGGGAAATTTTTGCTCTTTCATTTCCTTCGGCAGCTGCGGCTTCTATATCCCTCATGTCTGAAGAAACGCCTGAAATACCAATCATGCCTGAAAATTTGTTTATAAGCGTATTGGTAAAAGGAATGCTAGTTTCTTCTTTATCAGCAATATAAAGGAGTGCACCAACGTCTAAATCACCACATCGCGTACCCATGATCAAGCCTTCGGTTGGTGTCATTCCCATGCTTGTATCCAACGATTTTCCATCCAAAATAGCAGCCATGGAAGCGCCATTTCCTAAATGGCAAGTGATTATTTTTTGCTTAGTGATATCTAAACCAAGGATGTCGCATGCCCGTTGGGAAACATATTTGTGACTTGTTCCGTGAAAGCCATATCGGCGGATTTTATATTTTTCGTAAAGTGCATAAGGAATCCCATACAGAAATGATTTTGGCGGCATCGTTTGATGAAATGCAGTATCAAAAACGCCAATTTGTATCACACTTGGAAGCAAATCTTTCATTGCATAAATACCCTTCAAATTTGGAGGATTATGCAGCGGTGCGAGCTCGATACATTCTTCCAGCGCATAAATTACCTCATCGGTAATGAGTACGCTGCTACTGAATTTTTCGCCGGCATGAACTACCCTGTGACCAACGGCTTCTATTTCTTCAAGCGATTTGATGCTGCCGTATTTTTCACTGATTAAAATTGCTAACAAATGTTCGATACCAGCTTGATGATCAATGATTTCACCTTCTAATATCAATTCTTTGCCATCATTTCTTTTATGTTTGATGGAAGCACCCTTTAGCCCAATTTTATCAACCAGACCTTTTGCAAGAACTTCCTTTGCAGGCATCTCAAAAAGTTGATATTTGATAGATGAACTTCCACAGTTTAAAACAATTATCTTCATAATTATATTCTCTTTTTATATTTTATTTCTTAATCATAGATAAAGTAACTGTTTGATCTACAGCTTTTCCTGATTGATAATTATAAAATCCCTTTCCAGTAATCTTTCCGAGATAATTGGCTCTGACAAGTCGTTTTATGATTGGAGCCGGCTTGTATTTTTTGTCACCAAATTCCATATACAGGTTGTCCATATATTTCAGAACCTTATCAAGACCAATCCGGTCAGCCATCTCGAATGGACCATATAAATTACTGAATGATTCTTTCATGGCAAAATCAATGTCTTTGACAGACGCAACACCTTCCATTAAAAGTTCGCAAGCTTCATTAATGGTTGTTACAAGCATCCTGGTAACGATATTTCCTGGGGATTCGTTTAGATGGATAACTTTTTTATCAATCATCCCAGCGAATTTAATAGCTTGATTATAAGCATATTCAGATGAAGAAATTCCTCTGACTACTTCAACAACATTGGCCTTTTGCACAGGTAGGATGAAGTGAATGCCGATGGCACGATCAGGATGTTTAAGTACTGAAGCAAGATCGGAAATCATCAAAGTGGTAATATTTGATGAAATAATCGCATCATGACGAACCACTTGCTCTACTTTTCTAAATATTTCTTTCCGTATTTCGATGCTTGTACCGCGCTTTCTTGAACTGATGCTTTCGATCACAACATCGCAATCTGCAAGGTCTTCGTAGTCGATTGTTCCTTTAATACGACTCAAAATGGCCCTTTTTTCACTCGTTGTGAGTCCCCAATGTTTGATGACTTCATCGAGTTGAACGCTGATCTGGTCAATAATTTCTTTGATCCTATCGCTGTCTGTATCTAAGAAAATCACATCAAGTCCACTGGTCGAAATGGCGATTGTTATTTCTTGACCAACCATTCCACAGCCGATTAATCCTATTTTTTGGATTATTCCCTTGGGTTGAATCCGTTTTCCAAGGGTAAAATCTTCTAATGATTCATTCATTTTAATTTGTTTTGAAATATTTTCAGGATTTATAAAAATCTATTTACTATTCGTTTGATTAACAGTGATGGCGATAAGATTGATAATATCTTCAACAGAACAGCCACGGGATAAATCGTTGATTGGAGCAGCAAGTCCTTGTAAAACAGGTCCTATTGCTTCGGCGCCGGCCAATCGTTGAACCAATTTATAGGCGATATTTCCGCTTTCGAGCGAAGGAAAAACAAGTACATTGGCGGTTCCGGCAATTGAGGATTCGGGCGCTTTTTTTATTCCGATAGCTTCAATAATGGCCGCGTCAGCTTGTAATTCACCATCTATCAATAAGTTAGGATTCATTTGGCGTGCTATGGCCAATGCTTCCAATATTTTATCCACTTTTGGATGTTTTGCACTTCCTTTGGTTGAAAAACTAAGCATGGCAACGCGTGGTTCGATGCCGGCAATATCTTTGGCTGTTTGTGCAGAAGCAACCGCAATCTCTGCCAATTCAATCGCCGTTGGATCAGGATTTACTGCGCAGTCAGCAAAAATCAAAATGCCTTTCTCCCCGAAATTTTCATCTTTCAGCACCATAATAAAGGCGCCTGAAACAGCACTCATCCCTGGTTTTGTTTTGATAATTTGAAAAGCAGGACGCAATACATCTCCGGTTGCATTGTTTGCACCGGCAACTTCGCCATCGGCTTCGCCTGTTTTAATCAATAAAACAGCCAAATACAGAGGATCTTCGACTAATTGAAGGGATTGCTCCAATGTCAATCCTTTTGATTTTCTGATTTCGAACAGTGTTTGTGCAAAAAACTGTTTACGGGGGTTTTCAACCGGATCGATAATTGTGGCCTTGGCAATGTTTTTGAGATTCCATTGTTGCGCATTTGCCTTGATTGTACTTTCATTACCCAGAAGGATAATCTTGGCAATATCATCGCCAAGTATCACATCTGCTGCACGTAACGTTCGTTCTTCTTCTCCTTCGGGTAACACAATCCTTTTGTTTGTTCCCCTCGCTTTTTCTCGTATTTTTTGGATTAGGTCCATATTTTAATGTATGATTTTTACGTTGACACGGCAAAATTACTGATAAATTGTGGAGAAAAAAGGCTTATTGTTTTTTTATTAACAGAAGAATTGTGTATTCTTAATGCGCAATCGTAAGGCAATTTCATTTTTGCACTCCGCATGTCTGTTATTAATTACTAATTTTGCCGCCAATTGAAGAAATCGAAGGTTTATTGGTAAGTGGAGATGGTACAAAATAATTTGTTGACACAGACAATCGTAACAAACAACACATCTTCTTCGGTGGTTACTGAGCCGGTTTTTTTATGGAAATTTTTTGAAGAACCCAATCAAAAGCTATACATTGACAGAAGAAGCACTTTAAAAGGAACTTTTATTGGTGAGCGATTAATAAACACTGGATTGGCAGTTCAAATTAAACCTGTCTCGCGTATGAAGGAGCCAGCTCCCGCACTTTGGAGTGGTTTTATTCTGTTGGGATTGATATTGTTTCTGGTATTGATTAAAGGTTTAGCATCGAGGAAGTATCGACAATTGTTAACTGCAATGTTAAACAACACAAATCTTAGTTTGTTATTACGTGAATGGAATCCACTTAATTCACTATTGTCCAATATTATAGCTTTCATTTATATAGTAAGTATTTCTTTTTTTGTACAAAATGCGGTTGGTTTTTTGTCCTCAGATTCTGGAAATAGCTTTAATAATTTGATCCTTTTTCTGGAGATTTTGGTAGGAATCAGTTTCCTTTTTGGATTAAAATTAATTATTGTAAGATTCTTGGCTTATTTATTTAAAACGAAGGAGGAAACAGCACGGTATCTCACAAATCATATTGGATTTTATGCCCTTGGCGGTGTGATTTTGTGGCCATTATTGCTCCTGATAGTGTATAATCCTTCCAATTATATCATAATTATTTCAGCTGGAATAATTTTTATATTACTGATATACAAGATTATAAGAGTGTTTTTGAGTGCAATGGCTCAACCTCCCTTCTCAATTTTGTATTTATTTTTATACCTTTGCACCCTCGAAATTTTACCATTGATACTTTTGACAAAGACATTATTGATGTTTTCGAACGGTACAAATTTTCAGTGACGACATTTAAACATAATTAATAATCGATTAGCTATTCATCACGTTTAACTTTTAAAAATGTAAACATTTGATTTTGTGGATGTTGTTAAATAATAGAGTATTTAAGTCAGAAATAACACATTTTGGGAATGAGAATTAAATCGATACTTGTTTCGCAACCCGAACCTGTTGATAGAGAAAAATCGCCTTATGGCGAGTTGAGCCGGAAGTATAATATAAAAATTGACTTTCACAAGTTTATTAAAATTGAAGGTGTACCAGCCAGAGATTTTCGTGCAGAACGTATTTCGTTGGCAGAACATACAGCCGTTATTTTGGGAAGTCGCAATGCTGTTGATCATTTTTTCCGCATTGCAAAAGAGATGCGTTTCGAAGTTCCTGAGAGCATGAAGTATTTCTGTGTCTCGGAATCGACAGCTTACTATCTCCAGAAATATGTTCAATACCGAAAACGTAAAATATTTCACGGAAAGCAGAATTTTAGTGAGTTAATCGAGATCATCAGGAAACATAAAGATGAAAAATTCTTGTTGCCTTGTTCAGATGTTCACAAAGAAAGCATGGTTGATTTACTCGACTTAGCCAAGGTAGATTATTCTAAAGCAGTACTTTACAGAACAGAGTCGAGTAATTTGTCTGGTATTATTATTGACAATTACGATATGCTAGTCTTCTTTAGCCCGGCGGGTATTAAGTCATTGCAAAAAAATTTCCCTAAGTTTAAACAAGGCGAAAAAGTGTTCGGCGCATTTGGTCAATCAACAATAGATTCAATCGTCGAATCAGGGTTTAACGTTCAGATTATGGCTCCGACAAAATCCGCTCCTTCAATGACAATGGCAATTGAGGAGTTTCTGGAAGCTGAAGCTAAAAAAACAAAAAAAGGGAAAACAGCTTAGGTTTACGTGGTATGCAATTGACAATGGACAATTGACAATGGAAAGATGAATATATTTCCACTCTTTTTAATATTTGTATTCTGAATCGATTGAAGATTTTTCAGTTGGATAATGTCCTAAATAAATATTCCCCAGATTTCCGTCAATAGCAATTTTATCGCCAGATTTGATAAGCTTGCCGTCCAAAAAACAGGTTCTCGATTTTTCGTCAACATTTAAACCACTGCAATTTACTACACATGTTTTGCCAAGTCTGGCGGCTGTAACGGCAGCATGAGACGTTGCGCCGCCTCTTGCAGTAATTAATCCATTGCAGATGAAAATCATGCCAATATCGTCAGGTACCGTATCCGGACGAATCAGAATCATTTCTTGGTCAGGAAATTCTTTTTTGCATCGTTCGAGATCTTCTTCATCAAAAGCAGCGATACCATTCAATGATCCTCCACCGATACCTATTCCTCTGCCGGCAAGCGTCATTTCCTCCGGTGTTAAAATAAACGTATCTATTTGATGGTCAGCGCGTAAATCCTGATCACGGGTTTGGAGGATATATAAATCTTCTTCTTCTTCCGATTCAAAAGTAAATTCAATCTCCTGAGGGCTATATCCTTGATCTTCAGTTAATTTTGTGGCCAAATCATAGATTCTTTTATAAATGGCAGGATGCGTATTTTGTAACGAAGGTTCGGTGATATTTCCCTGTTTTCGTTGTGTTTCGCTAACCGGAAATGGTTTCACAAGGCCTGCCACGATATCTTCACCCTGGCTGCAGAGTGTGAAATCGCCATAAAGGTGCACGCCAGGCCTTTCCCGTTGCGGATTTTGGGTGAATACTACGCCGGTTCCTGATGATTTGGATAGGTTACCAAAAATCATTTGTTGTACAATTACTGCTGTTCCCCAATTATCAGAGATCTGGAGATGCCGGCGGTAAACATAGGCTCTTTCGGAAGACCATGATTCAAAAACAAGATTGATGGTAGCAATAAGCTGGTCGAACAGATCTTCCTCAAAATGAACATTGTAGGTTTTTAAAACTTCTTTATATGCATAGGCAATGAAGCGCATATCTCCGGAATCGAATTCGGCTTTTTGTTGCACGTGTAGTTTTCGTTTAAACTCGGAAATGACCGAGTCGAAAATATCGCGCTGAATGCCATGAGCCATGCCCCAGCTCTGGATAAACCGTCGGTAAGAATCCCAGATCGACCAGCTTAATTTATTGTTTTTACTGATCGCTTCAACCAGATCATCGTTTAAACCAACATTAAGTATCGTATCCATGGCGCCAGGCATTGAGATGGCCGTTCCGGAACGAACTGAAAGCAAAAGTGGTTTATCGGGTTTACCAAATTTTCTGCCACTTAATTTTTCGAGTTTTTGAATATTTTTTCGGATCATATCATGCAGTTCTTTGCGCAACTCCTTGAGACTCATGATTGTATTGTTACGGCGAAAAACTTCAGAGGTGATTACAAATCCGGGAGGTATTGGGAAATCTGCCAAATAAAGGTTTTTTAAATGATATGCTTTGCTGCCAAGGAAAACCTGGTTATCCATTTTTGGTGTTCGTTCGGTTAATGGACTGATAACCAGTTCTGAATTGTAAGACATGATATCACTTATCAGGTTCGAATCAAGCCGATCCGACATGCTTCGGAGTGATTGCAAAATACGGGTGATGAAATTGTCGAGCGGCTGCACTAGGAATGCTTCTGTAATTACATCCCGGTGAAATTCTTCTGATTTTCTGCTAATTAACTTAAAGCTTTCTTTGTCGGTCAGTTGTTGATGGGCATCGAATATTTGGGGTGTTACAACTTTCAAAGGATATTCGTACGATTTTAAAAAGTACTTGATAATGATACGTTTTACATCTTCTGCAAGAAACTGAAAAATGTTAATGTACTGATCAAAGGAGAAACTTCGGGAAGTTAGACTAAAACGAAGCATCTGAAGATTTGAATTGAAACTTTGGTTTGTGATACCGTCGAGTTCCAGTCCCTCGCGAAAATATTCGAGGATCACATTAATTTCGCCGAGTGTTTTAGCTGAAATATAATCGAGATTGATGTTTTCAACTACTTTTTCCATCAGTCTGGTAGCAACTTTTTCTAGACGAAACGTCAGACCAAGTGCTTCAAATTTGTTTTCACGATAAACGCCATACATCGATGGAATGCCAATGGCAATATGTCGTTTGTGATAAATATTTTCCCAGCTTTCGCTCTCTTCAGGATTAAATATGATCTTTTTTAATTTATCCATGAAGCCATAAATATGCCTGAGAGATTGTTCGAAGTCGTTCTTTTTCAATGCATTATCTAATTTTTCAATCTCATTATCATTGATAAACGGGTATTTACGCAACAACGAAATGATATTAACCGTTTCGAAGGAATATTTCTCGCGTAGGTAGGAGTAGAGATTCCGAATATCGTTCAACCGTTCGCGGTCGCGTTGGTTTTCCGAATCGACTTTGAGCAACAATTCATCGAATCTTTCTGGTGAAATCTCCAGAAGTCCATCAGAATCAGTTTGATGCAAAGCTGCCATGCCTGAAACAATTCGATGAACAGGCGCAAACCATTCACTTTGAAGGTCAACACTTTGATACACATTATCGGGCAAGGCATCGCGAAGTGCTTCAATTTTGGCGTCGTACCAGAACCTGAAGATCCGTTTGGTGAGGTCGATGAGTGTGTTATTGCTTTCGGTATGAACCTGTTTTCGGAGAAAGTGAACAAGTTTATCCTGTCGTCCCGAAATTTCGTCCATGGTTGTTGTCACTTTTCGTATTTCGCCTTCAGCTCCTATTTCATTGAAATAGACTGGAAAAATACGTGTAAGTTGTTTCACTTTCTTATAATATGGAGCAATATTCGAATTCAGAATCTTCGTTATTTCCCGCTGGAAAAGATCCGTATCACTGATGAAAATGCCGCCAAGGTGAAGGTTCACTATCAAAGCCGAAAGTAGTTTCTCCATGATAGACTGCGAATACTCAATCAGTTGCAGCCATACACGAATGTTTTTAATGTGATTTTGGTTCACGCTTAATTGCCAGTCTTCATCAACGAAAACCATTCCCGGATTCACGAAGCCAAATCCTATCAGCTTCTTCTCGAAATGATTGACCATTTCTTTATGTTCGGAGGTGTCGAGATCGATTATTTTTAGGCCTAAGGTGAGTTGAAAATCAAGCACGGCTGAGCGATGCTCCAGCTTAAGTTCCTCGCTCAATGAGAAAATCAATTCAATAAAATCGAAAATCTCTTCCTGTTCTAACTCGTTCATCGCCTGACGAATCATTTTATCTAAGCTCCAAATAAGGCGTTCACGGATAATTGACATTCCTTCCTGATGAAGCAGAAAAAACACAAAATGAAATTTGTGAATGAAAAGTTCAAAAAGATTACTTGAATCGGCAAATCGCTGCGCAATATCATCATAAGTTGGAAGCTGATCAACCATTTGATGCCAGTTGGTGAAGGTGTTAATTTTTTGATGAAGCTCGATGAAATAAGGTTCACCAATTTGATTAACAATAGCTTGCGTTTCATTGTGATCGATGGTTTTCCTGTCTGAAATCCAATCTTCGATACAGGTACTGCTTTGCCAAAAAGTAAAATTCATATCAAAAACACGACGGGTAAGAGAAATTACTTCTTCACCATATTCTTGATCCTCAGATGCCTCTGATAAATACCTGACAAAATATTTTGTTGATAAGATAAATGATTGATTATCAATTTCAAGTCCTTTATTCAGATGAATGATGCAGTTTGAAATTAATGGGCGGTGTAAGGGAGATTTGCGTAAAATAGTCTGGATAAACTCGAGTAAAGTGTAAACCACAATGATCCGAAGTGATGTATTAAGTTTGCCCAATAACAGCTGTCCCATCATTTCGAGTGGTGTTTCCAATGCGTCAACCGGTATTTCAGGTTTCGTATAAAACCAGAAATCAGTGATAAGAATTTCACGTAACTCCTCAATTACGAATTTTCTGTTCGACAATGGATGATGAAATTCAGTAATGCAATCGGTTGCACGTTTTTTTATACCATAATAACCCTCCGATAGTTGGATGAAGTTTTGGTGTTTATCAGGTATGTAAATATCTCTGTATCTGGTCTCTGCAAGGTTTGCTTCTAGGGCTTTTGATTTGAATGGCTCATTCATATAAGCTTTATTTTTTATTCGAAGTTAGCTATCTTTGCAGTAAATTTATAAAAAAAATGAAGGAAATTGAATTCCTTCTAAAAAGTTGACTTAAAGTTTTATCATATATTAAATTATTGAATTATGTCTAAAATTAAAATCGCCATCAACGGTTTCGGCCGAATTGGTCGCAATGTATTTAAAATCGCTTCTGAGCGCGACAATATGGAAATTGTCGGAATCAACGATCTGACGAGCACCAAGGTGTTGGCACATTTATTAAAATACGACTCAACCCAGGGAAGATTTAATGGCAAGATTGAGTTTGACGAATCGGCTATTATCGTGAATGGCAAACGAATCACTGTTACAGCCGAAAGAAGCCCGCTCAACATCAAATGGGCTGTTACACCGGATGTTGTGGTGGAATCGACTGGCATTTTCCGTTCGAAAGAAAGTAATAAAGGCGGATATGGCGATCACCTGAAAAATGGAGCAAAAAAAGTTATTTTATGTGTTCCTTCCAAAGATCAGATTGATGCAACCATCGTTTTGGGTGTAAATGATAACGATTTGAAAGATACCGATCAATGTGTGTCAAATGCCTCATGTACAACTAATTGCCTGGCTCCGATTGCTAAAGTATTGAACGATCGTTTCGGCATAGAAAACGGAATGATGACTACAATTCACTCCTACACAAATGACCAAATTATCCTTGACGGACCTCATGAAGATTTACGTCGTGCACGTTCAGCTGCCTTATCGCAGATTCCGACAACAACAGGAGCTGCGAAAGCAATCGGTTTGGTTATTCCTGAATTAGCCGGTAAACTCGATGGTTTGGCAGTCCGCGTTCCTACACCGACAGGCTCATTGGTCGATTTGGTTGTTAATCTGAAAACAGAAGCCACGAAGGCACAGATTAATGCAGCCATGAAAGAAGCCGCTGAAGGTCCGATGAAAGGCATTCTTGAATATACCGAAGACGAAATTGTTTCGGTTGATATCGTTCATAACTCGCACAGCTCAATCTTTGACGCATCTGCCACCATGGTCATGGGCAAAACGGCAAAGATATTATCCTGGTACGACAACGAATGGGGTTATTCGAGCCGCGTGGTTGACCTGGTAAATAAATTTAAATTATAGTCTTGATTATCAGATAATAAAAAAAACGGCAGGGGAGAAATCCTCTGCCGTTTTTTTTATTTGCACAAATTTCATTTCGTCAAAGCAATTAGTAAATCACCAGTTTCTGGATAAAAGATTGCTTGCTGTTTGTGGCTCGAATAATATAAATTCCCTTTTCTAATGTTTGAATCGGAATCTCTATTTCATTTTCGTTAAAGATTTCCTGAATGTAAACAGCTTTACCAGATAAATCGAAGAGACTAATTCTTATATTATTATTATTATTATTCAGCGCATTGAATTTAATGATTACTTTTTCGTGGGCTGGGTTGGGATATATTTTCATGGATGAACTTTCGGGTGAATCGTCAACGCCAACTAATAATGTGGTAAAAGTTTCCGGACCGGCCCAACCACTCTGAGTGTCAGAACCGCAAACTGTTCTCACATAAAAATCGTATGCCGTGTTTCGTTGCAATCCCTCAAGTATATATGTGTTTGTCGTTAAGGAACTTACAAGATTTCCTCCCGAAATCGTATCGAATCCATGTATTCCCCAAATCAAATCCCATTCGTTGTGATTATCTGAAGGATACCATATTACTTCAGCTTTAGTATCGTCGATATTCAACTCACCCAAGGCAACAGGTTCCGGGCAGTCACCAGAATGTTGAAAATGGGCAGTAAGAATTCGATCTGTGGTTACAGTAAAATTGTAGATTTCATCATAAGAAACGGCTTCGTCATTTTCAGTCCATAAAACAAAATAATATCCAGGATTCGAGATAGCTGCAACTGTAACAGTTGAGGCATAATCGTAAGTTCCTGAGCCTGTTGTTGTTCCATAATCAGAATTGTTTGGTATTGCAACAATTTCGAGTTGCTGAACGCTGAAGTTTGCGACAAGTGCTAAATCATTCAAAGGCATTTCGAAAGAAAAACTAGCTGTTTCTGCGAAAATATCACCGTTTAATGTCCAGTAATCAAACACATAACCGATTGAGGGATAGGCGATTATTATTACTAAATCACCAACATAATAAAATCCTGCACCTTCCATGGTTCCGCCATTTTCAGGAGCTGCAGTTAGGGTTAAATCAAATTCGATGGGAACGAAATTAGCGATGAGCATGGTGTTTGACGCCGGCATCGTATAAGTGAAATTTGGCTGATTTGAAATAATATCGCCGTCATGCATCCAGTTTATAAAAAAGTATCCGGGATTTGATGCTGTGTTCACACTTATCTGTTCTTCAGCGTCATAAAATCCTGATCCAGTTGACTGACCTGCACCTTCAGGAACTTCAATCAATGTTAATTCGTAACCGGTATAATTGAACTGAGCGATAAGATTTACATCATAGGCTGGCATAACATATTCAAAATTAGGATAATATGAAATTATATTTCCATTCAGAGTCCATGTGGCGAATTGATAAGCCGGGTTTGCATTTGCGGTAACCTGAACTATTTCACCTTCATCATAAATCCCTGATCCGGAAATTGCTCCAGCATCAGATGGATAGGTTTCCATAGAAAGAATATGACCGGTTTGAAAGAAATTGGCCATCAAGGTTGATGAATGACCAGGCATGGTATAATTGAAAGTAGCTGAGGTTGAAATGATTGTACCATTTTCAGTCCAGTTAATGAAATCAAAACCCGAAGCATCATCAGCTGAAACAGTGGCGATTTGTCCTTCGATATAATAGCCGTCACCCGAAAGTACCCCGGCACCTGCTGGAGATTCAATCAGAGATAATTCGTATCCAATATGCACAAAATTGGCTGTTAATAAAACATTTGATGCTGGCATTATAAAATTAAATGACGGTAATATTGAAACGATATTTCCGTTATTTGTCCAGTTAACGAAGGCGAATCCATCATTAACAGAGGCTGAAACAACAACCGCTGTCAAAGGTTCATAAAATCCGCCACCAGAAAGGATTCCGGCACCTTCAGGATTAGAAATTAGTTCAAGAACGAACGAAGTTTGAACAAAATTCGAAACCAAAGTGGTAGGATTCCCTGGCATAACAAAAACGAAATCGGCCTGAAGCGAAATAATGGTGCCATTTTGGGTCCAATTTAAAAACGAAAACCCTTGATTTGGGCTTGCATGAATACTAATGGTCTGACCTGCAGCATATTGTCCTTCGCCAGTTACGACTCCTGCGTTTTGTGGACTCACTTCAAGCAAGAGCGGATATGTAGTAATTACAAAATTTGCTATAAGCAGGGCATTACCAATGGGCATTGTAAAATTAAAAACAGGAGTGGTGGAAACAACAGCATTGTTGAGTGTCCAGTTTAAAAATGTAAAGTTTTGATTCGCAATAGCTTCAACTTGAACTATTTGACCTGGGGGAAAATAACCGCCTCCAATTACAGTTCCTGCGTTTTCTGGATTTGCCAATAAAGTGAGTAAGTAGGCAGAAGCTGTAAAATGTGCCGTAAGAAATACATTTTGATCGGGCATGATAAATTCGTAAACGGATGTAGTTGAAACGACAGTGCTTCCATTAGACCAATAGGAAAAAATGAAATTTTCGTTGGCAATTGCTGATACTGAGACAGGCGTACCGGAAATAAAAGTTCCTGCTCCGGTCACTTGACCACCAGAAACAGGGCTGGAAATCAAATTAACGCTAAACAATTGCAAAATTGATCCTGAATCGTAGGTTATGGGCAAAAATACTCCTCCGGATTGTATGTTTGAGCCGGGTTCAAAGTTGAGTTCTGTATTCCCCTGACCAATAAAATTAAAGCCTAATTGAATAAATGTAGTGAGGTTTGTTAAGTTTATTGGATTAACTGGATCGGACCAATTAATCACCAACATATCAGGAAGTTGCTGCAGGGTTACATTTGGAATTGATCCGGGGGTAAATCCGGTAAATTCCACTTTTGAATTGTCGTAAGAAACACGTAAGTGTATGTAATTAACGCTGTTAAGCCCAGCTCCCTGAATGAGAATCGGTGCCACAAAATTTGTGTTCGGCAAACACTGAATATCATTGATTGTGACTGTCCCAACCGATTCAGATTGTGTGATGCTACCATCCAGGTAATCAACATTTGTAATTGTTTGCAGGTTTTTATTGGTCATTTCACAGTTCGGTTTAAAATCGAGCAGTGCTGTGAAACCACCTTTATAAAACAATCTAAGATCGAGTAATTTACCATCGATATTATAACCTGTTCCTACAGCTGCACTGTAAATGATCGTGATGTCGTGCGTTTGGTTATTGTAGTTTGCAAACCAATTTCCTGGTAATGTGGTGTTTGTGATTCCAAGAAATGTAACCAAACTCGTATCTATGTTTATATGAAATGAAATAGCAGCAACTTGCCCATTTTCATCGAGAAAGTTAAGTGCGTCAATTTGTACGAGTCTTTCTCCGGGCGCTGCAATAATATCATGAATTTTGACAGTTGACCAGGTGAAATCTGAAGTTGATCCATGATTATCATTTGGAGGAAGAGGGGGATTGTTATCAGTTTGAGCTGCAATTACTTTATGCAAAAATAATGACCAAAGAAACAATAAAAAAAGTGTGCGGATATTCATGGCTTGCTATTTATTCGGACAAAGATAAAGTGCTTGTTTAGAATTTGAAAGAAAAAAATGATTTTCAATACAAACGTGATGAAATAGTGCAAAATATTGATAGGCTTTGAGTTGTAAACTGTTAAATAATTCGCTTTATATATTGGACATTGGCTTTCTGAAAATTAGGGATAAACAATGTTTACAGTCAGTTTGAAAAGGTATATTTGCAAATCAAAGTCGGATAAATGGCCTGATAAATCTATAATGCTGAATAAGAAGTTTACATTATTTTGTATTTTGTTCATTGGCAGTGTGTTGCAATTGTATGCCACCCACCAGCGTGCTGCCGAAATAACCTATGAGTGGATTAACGGCCTCACTTATCAGGTGACAATTACCATGTACACCTATACACCCAGCCCGGCTGATGATACGCGTTCTACACTTCCAATTATCTGGGGCGATAATACGAGTTCCGATATTCCACGGGTGGTATTTACTGCCTTGGCTGATAATTATACGTTGAATATTTACAAGATGCATCATACATTTCCGGCAGCAGGATCTTATAAAATATCCGTTGAAGATCCCAACAGAAACCTTGGATTAGTGAATGTTCCAAATTCTGTAAATGTTCCGATGTTTACTGAAACACAATTGGTTATCAATCCATTTCTTGGAAATAACAATTCAGTAACTTTATTAAATCCTCCAATCGATCAAGGTTGCGTTGGCAGCATTTTTGTGCACAATCCGGCCGCTTTTGACCCTGACGGTGATAGTCTTTCATTTAAGCTGGTCGCTTGCAGAGGATTGGGCGGATTGGAGATACCAGGATTTACTTTGCCACTTACTTCCAATATTTTTGCAATAGATTCAATAACAGGAGATTTGGTTTGGGACGCACCTGTTTTACAAGGTGAATATAACATAGCATTCATTGTTGAAGAATGGCGATTCGGTATGAGAATTGGTTATGTGACCCGCGATATGCAAATTGTGATTGGTGCTTGCAGTAATACTGCGCCAGTCATAAATTGTGTTAACGATACCTGTGTTATTGCGGGTGAAACGTTGAATTTTCAGGTGAGTGCAACCGATCCCGATGGAAATGGGGTTACACTTACCGCCAATGGTGGTCCTTTTGAAGGTTCACAACCTGCCCATATCAATCCCGATCCGGCAGTTGGAATGCCAACTGCAACTACGAATTTTATTTGGGAAACGGAATGTGATCATATTAGAAAATCTCCATTCGTAGCCCTGTTTCGTGCCCGTGACGCAAATCCAATTGTCAGTTTAACCAGTTTAAAATCTGTAAGTATCAAGGTAATTGCACCAGCTGTTACTTTTATCTCAGCGGTGGCATTGGGTGATGGAGCCAACCTCGACTGGGAAAAGTCAGTTTGCAATAATGCCTTGGGTTATAAAATTTATCGGCGCAGTGGCAGTTCTACATTTGTTCCGGATCCTTGCCAAACGGGTGTGTCCGGCGCATCGGGATATCGTTTCATAACACAGATTCAAGGAATAAATGAACTGCAATTTCGCGATGACGACAATGGAGCAGGATTGGTACAAGGTATCTCCTATTGTTACGTTGTAACTGCATATTTTCAGGACGGCGCAGAAAGTATAATCAGTAATGAACTATGTGTAAGTTTAAAGCGTGATTTGCCGGTTATAACGCACGTTAGCAACGATAGTCTGGCGCTTTCAACAGGTCATGTTATCACTGCCTGGTCGAAGCCAACAGAACTTGATACCAATCAGTTTCCCGGACCCTATTTTTACAAACTTATTCGCTATGAGGGAATTACCGGAACAAACGGTGTTGAAGTATTTACTGGTACAGGATTGAACGACACCCTGTTTACTGATCCTTCTGTTAATCTAAATAGTACCGGATTTCCGTACGTTTATGCAGTTCGACTGGAAAGCGGTTCCGCAGGTTCAATTGGAAGTAGTCAGCGGGCATCATCGATATTTTTGAACATAGAACCAACGGATGGCAAGTTGATTTTGAAATGGAATCCGAAAGTGCCCTGGATAAATGATTCAGTTATGATCTATCGAAAAACCGGAGTGGAAAATAGCTTTTCATTGGTTGGAAAATCAAAAACCAATTCCTATACCGATGTAAACTTAACCAACGAACAATTGTATTGCTATTATTTGAAAACAGTGGGTGGATATTCGGTTTCCGGAATCATTCATCCAATTATAAATTATTCTCAAATTGCATGTGCAACACCTGTTGATAATATCGCACCTTGTCCTTTAAAAATAGGTGTAACAACTGATTGTGAGAAAGTTGAGAATCTGTTGCACTGGAATCCTTTACCCGATAGTTGTGGCAACGATGTTATGAAGTATTTGATTTATTACAAACCGAATGAGCAAACTGATTTTACATTGATTGACTCGGTTTTTAATTCAAACGACACCACTTATTTGCATCGTGAAATGGATTTTACCATTGGCTGCTATTATATGTTGGCGGTCGATGAACCTGGCAATATTTCTTTGCCGTCGAATACTGTTTGCGTCGATTTTGATGCATGTCCGCCTTATGAACTCCCAAATGTATTTACACCAAACGGAGATTTATACAACGACATCTTTCGTCCGATTGGCTATCCTGCGGCAAATCCCAAGGCAATCATCGAATCGGTTAAGTTGACCATTTTCAATCGATGGGGCAATATTATGTTTGAAACCACAGATCCGGAAATCAATTGGGATGGCAAAAACAGTCAAACCGGAAGTGATTGCCCGGCAGCCGTGTATTTTTATACATGTGAAGTATATTATTTAAGCCTGAATCAGGTAAAAACCATTCATTTGCAGGGATCAGTTACGATAATCAGGTGAAAAAAAGTGAAAAAGAGTGAACTAACTGCCAAGGCTACGCCAGCAAACGGGAAGTGAACTAGTGTTTGGAGTGTCGAGTTTAACCAGCAACAAGTGACTAGAAACCAGCAACAAATCTACCCATGGATAAATTTATGAAACTGGCCATTGAAATGGCTAAAAAGAGCTTCAACGAGGGAGGAATTCCAATTGGATCGGTATTGGTAAAAAATGGAATATTGATTGCGCAGGGTCACAATAAACGGGTTCAGGAAAATAATCCGATATTGCATGGCGAAATGGATTGTTTGAACAATGCCGGACGTATAGGTAGCTTTAAAGATTGTGTAATTTATTCAACCTTAATGCCTTGCTATATGTGTGCCGGAACAATCGTTCAATTTAAAATACCAAAAGTGATCGTTGGTGAATCGGAAACATTTACGGGAGCACGCATATTTATGGAAGAACATGGCGTGGAGGTAATTGATCTGAATCTGAAAGAATGTAAAAATCTAATGCAACGTTTTATCAAAAAGAATCCTGAAATCTGGAACGAAGATATTGGGGAAACAAGATAGCACACTTTATTTGCCTTATGAATCAGGTTGATTTATTTAAAATGGACTAAGAACTCAGGGTAATTGTGGGCTGCTGAAAAACTAATAATCACATTAGCAGTATTTTATAACATGCTATTAATATTTGAGAGCAAGATATTCATGCTATTACATCATTTTTTCTCGAACCATAAGAAATGCAGGAAAAAATAAATC